>JAXHUI010000023.1:0-32973 GCA_034189745.1 Pseudomonadota bacterium | reverse complement strand
AGCAAAACGTCACCAGCTCTGAGGCGTTGTCACGCCTGTTCGAAGGGCGGCAACCCGCTTTCATGATGGACGCCGGAGATAATCCGGAAACGTTTTAAATCAAGGGTGCTGAATAGTTACTATGGATCAATGGAATAATGAGCAACGCCGTGAAGCAGCCGAATCAGTGACTGGGGGTTCGCAAAGTTTTATACGTTTGGATATATTAAAAGACGAGCCAATCGGAAAGTGAGGAAGGCTCAGGGAGCAACATGGAAGCAACCGACAACAAAACCATCAACATGACAGGGCTGGCGTTGTATCGTCAGGACCTGCCGCATCGCCGTACATTTACCGCCTGTGTTGCAAGGAAGAAGCATTTTCGGTGTTTTACAGGCCATGCTTCCATCCGCTGTCTTCCGGGCAACTGTTATTCAATTCCGTGTCAACCAAAATCCGCCTGTAAATTTCAATGCTTGAGAGAATAATCGATGGTGTTGGCAGCACCAGAATTTATCGGCCCTAGGCGCAGACCTATAACTGACAAACTGAGGCGAAACTAAAATGGCAGCACTATTAATAGCATTTCTTATTGGTGCGATCCTAGTCTTTTGGAATGTGCACTCGTTTGTGGAAAGCCGCAAGAAAGCTCCAGCATTTAGAGATATTTTGTGCCTGAATATTAAAGAGTCAGACAAGCGAGCCTTTTCGTTTATGTTTTTCGTATTTGTCTCCTTTTTGGTTTATGGGGTTATTTCTCTATTTGTTGCGAGCGAGAGCGTTGTATATGGTATTAAACAGAATTTCAGCGATATTCTTCTGATTGTGTTTTTTGTATCGATGCTCGTTAATTACTTGATAAGAGTAATTGTTATGGGTGGGTGTTCGCAAAACAAAGATCCCAAGTACATGTGGGACGCATGGAAGGTCGGAGCCAAAAACTGCAAAGGGGAAGGGGACGCAAGGGCTTTGCGTTATTCCAATATGGTTTCGTTGATAGTTTTGTTGTTTTTTGTTGTCACTAAATTAATGGGTTAAAGCGAGGCAAGGTTATGGCTGCTGTCACATATAAGGATATTCCTTCTCTCATTTCTGCGTACTAGAATGGAGAAAACCTTGGTAATAGTCAAAATAGACTTGATGTTGTTACAAATACTTATGGGCTTGCGGCAACAATACTGGCCTCTACTCCATTTTGGCTTGGTGCTAATATGTCTGCGCTGGGGATGCAGCGTGGCGAATAATATCTCGAACTATACAAATGGCACGATATCGCCCAGCAATATTCTTGGATTAACAAGTGCCAGCTTGAGTACGTTGGCTGCTATTGGAGTTGTTGTTGCGGCACCTGGTGCAGTAGTGGCAGTGGCGTAAGCGCCAATAAACCAGCACCTACAGTCAGGTCTTAAAATTGCCCACACTGATTCCCTCTTTACCACCAGGAGGAATCAGCATGACACCCGTCGAACGCAAACGTCTCTGGCAGCAACATATCACGGACTGGCAGGCATCCGGCTTGTCCGGCATGGCCTATTGCCAACGGAAACTAAAGGACACCCACTTACTTGAGAGCAGCAACAGCCGGGTGCCGTGGGTGCGCTCGGTACCCGTCCAGACACAGACCGCCGTGAGCAGGAAGCCCGCGATAGCGGCGGAAAGGAAACCGAACAGCATTTCATGCTGGTGCCAGTACAGCGCCGGCATGGCCAGCGGGAGGCTGATGCGGCCGGTGACCAGGGTGACCCACAGGGGAATGATGAGACTTGCCAACACCGCCAGTGACAGGAAAAACACCCGGAACGGGTAGCTGAACAGTTGTCGGACCGAAGGCCCTGCGGGCAGAGGGAGCCGGGATGGCATGGTCAATCTCCAATGCAGATATGATCGACCCATGTTAACGGTTGGCGGAGGAGGGAAATATACCCATCAGACGGTATCGTTGCGTGGAGTGTGGAGTGTCGTCAAACCCGCCCATGCCGCGCGAAACGATGTGGTCCCAAGGGGCGTTGTCTCGAGAGCGATGAGTGTGCAGTGGGTGGTCGAGTCATCGCCAGGGAGAGGCGGCGAAGGGGGCGTCAAGTAAGCAGGGATCCCCTGGTTCCAATTGCCTCCGAGAATGGAATACGGCCAAAAAAGAAAGGGCCCGACGCACTCCCTGCGGCGGGCCCCGTCACCGGCATCCTTGCCAGTCGCTGCTTCGCTCCCGATCCCGAAGCAGGCGATGAGGCACAACCTCCTGTTGTGAACCCACATCCTGTGGACCTCGAGGGAGATAATAGGCAGGCCGTCGGCCCGGGTATATAAGAAAAATTCCTAATTTTCGCTTGTGGCCGGCGATATGTTGATTTGAGTCAATATATTGCGTTTTCGTCCGTGGGATTGGGTACACGGGTAATGAGTGGGTGCCCAGTGAGGCAGAAGGCCCTTGTCAGGGTGATGGCAAGAGGACCTTCTCCCCCTTGAGCCTGCCATCAAGCCGGTGGTGCCACCAGCCCATCCAGATCACTCTGCTGCATGGGTTCAAACAGCAGGCGCTCATACCGCTCCAGCTGCTGGAGAAGAGATGAGGCCGTGGCAGGTAGCACTGTGTTCACTCAGTGTCTGGTCTCGGAGCGAAGTGCTTGGTCTCGGAGCGAAGTGCTGCAACCTCTTCCTCCGGTAGTCCAGAAAAAGAAGTAAGTGGGTGTCCCTTAGTTAGGTGACGGCAGCAGGCGGCTTAGACGCTGATCAGCAAAGCGACACCACTTCCTTTCCCACTCTCTCAAATCAATGGGGTCACAAATCAAAGGGGTCAGACTCCATCGATCCGCCTTTTGACATAAGCCGAAAGTGTGCGCGCCCCATCAAGCGGGCCAAGGGAATCGTTTACGCCGCCGGCCCAGCAGGTCGCCGCTGGCGAAGAGCAGCGGCGTCAATAACCAGAATTCCAAGTTGATCTCCCTGGGCAAAATGGCGTAGAGGATAAGCGTGGTAGGTTGCTTCATTCAAGGAGCATTGGCAGAATATGCCATAAACCCGATTTTGGAGATTGCCATGCCCACACGTAATGTCGTACTGACAGACAGCCAGGCCAAGTTCGTCGAGCAGATGGTGGCCAGCGGTCACTACCAGAACGCCAGCGAGGTGCTGCGCGAGGGCTTGCGCCTTGTACAGGCGCGTGAAGCCGAGCAAGCCGCCAAGCTGGCCGCCTTGCGCGAGGCCGTGGCGGTGGGTATTGCCGACATTGAGGCGGGACGTTATACCGAATTTAACGATGCTGCGTCGTTGCGCTCGCACATCAATGGCATCAGCAAGCGTGTACTGGCGAAACACGGATGAGTGGCTGGACGGTACGTCTGGCCGATCGAGCCGCTCAAGATGTTGAAGACATCCTTGGTTGGACGCTTGAGCAGTTTGGGCCGTTGCAACTGGAGTCTTACACCGACGTTATCAATGATGCGCTGGAGGTCTTGAACGCAGGGCCGCAGCTGATCGATGTGCGCTGGCACCCTGAGTTGGGGGATGATGTAGCCACACTGCATGTGGCTCGCCATGGGCGCAAGGGTAGGCACCAGCTGGTGTTTCGTGTCGACGAAACGGCCCGCTTGATCGAAATACTGCGCGTCCTGCACGACAGCATGGATTTGCAGCGGCATCTGGATTCGTACGAATAATAGGGGACAGACCACGCTTTTCCTCGCTCTACCCAAGCCCCACCCGTCAAACGGTGGGGCTTTTTTACATCAGCCGAAAGTGTGCGCGCCCCATCAAGCGGGCCAAGGTAATCGTTTACGCCGCCGGCCCAGCAGGTCGCCGCTGGCGAAGAGCAGCGGCGTCAATAACCAGAATTCCAAGTTGATCTCCCTGGGCAAAAGGGCGCGGAGGATAAGCGATGGCGAATCCCTCCATACTTCTTGCCTGATAATTTGCTGTCGTATACGCTGTCACTATGGTTCGATTGGTTATTGACACAAATGTGTTTGTAGCGGGACTGCGCTCGGCAGGTGATGCGTCGCGTACCGTCTTGCGCCGTGCTCTTGAAGGCAACTATCAGCCGTTATTTGGTAATGCCCTGTGGCAGGAGTATTGCGATTTGCTGGGGCGGGATGTCTGGGGAGTGGCAACGACTGCTCAAGAACGGGAGCAGGTGCTGGCAGCACTGGCCAAACGGGGTAGGTGGGTGAGGATCTACTATGGTTGGCGTCCCAACCTTCCCGATGAAGCTGACAACCATTTGGTGGAACTCGCGCTGGCGGGAGGTGCCGCGGGGATCGTGACACATAACTTGCAGGATCTCGGTCGGGGCGAACTGGTATTTGATCAACTGCGGGTACTGACACCCGCACAATGTCTGGAGGAATGGCAATGACGACATTAACGATCCGCTTGCCGGACGACACGGCGGAGCGCTTGAAGTCGCTGGCGAAGAGTCGTGGCATCAGCACCAACAAGTTGGTTGAGGAAATGAGTGCGCAGGCATTGGCGGCATGGGATACCGAGAACCACTTTCGGGCAATGGCCGCAACAGGCGATGTCAAGCAGGCACTGGCGATTCTGGATCGGCTAGATGCCGATGATCAACGGGCGCATTGATCGGTGATATGAACTCGCCGCCATCGAAGCCGAGTCCATCGGCTGGCTGCCGATGGGTCCACTTTACCTTTTTTGGTGACTACGTGGTAACTCCGGGATACCCTAACGCGCTCAGCACATCACAGTGCTTCGGGAGCGCGCGAGCAACATCATCAGGATATGAACGACGTTCCAGGATTTTTCCGAGAAATCACCCCGAATTTCAGACAGAAAAAAAGCCACTCGGCTTAACCCGCAAGCGGCTGATTTTCCTAATAATTTTGGTAGGACTAGGCGGACTCGAACCGCCGACCCCCACCATGTCAAGGTGGTGCTCTAACCAACTGAGCTATAGTCCTCAAACGTGGTGCGTATTATATAGATGAAGCCCCCGGGTGCAAGCCTTCCAGAGGCGCTTTTCGCACTTTTTCATCTCGTGAGGCGACCCCTCATCCAGGCTCATCCGCGTCGGCTATGGATTGATACGCATACTCGGACGGGATCAGCAGGTCGATACAAACCCCCTGATCGGAACGGATATCGAGCCGGGCATGGAGATGGCTCGCCCGTTCGTGGATGCTCATCAATCCACAGCCTGCGCCTGTGCCGCCGGCGCCCTGCTGCGGCGTGAAGCCGACACCGTCATCGGCGATGGTCATGCGCAAGCCCGCAGGTTCATCCCGCAGGCGCACCAGAACCCAGGTTCCCCCCGCGTGGCGGCTCACGTTGGAAAGTGCCTCCTGGGCGATCCGATAGAGGTTGGATACCACCTCAGACTGCAGCGGCAGGTGTTGTTCGATGTCGAGCTCTATCGCGTAATCGAGCTGTTCCAACAAGTGGATCACCGGCAGGTTGGTCAGGCTGACGCCAAGGCCGAAATCACTCAGCTCATGGGGCCGCAACATCCGAATCCGGTGGTAGACGGTATCATAAATTTTATCGATCAGTTCGATTGCCAACTGCAGGTTCTGTTGCGCCAGCCCAGTCTGTTCCTGCTCCCGGCGCTGCAGTTGCAGATGCAGGCGGGCTGCAACCAGCAGTTGCGCCATATCATCGTGCAACTCATTGGAAAGCCGCAACCGCTCCCGCTCCTGGGTTTCCATCAGATGCTGCAGAATCTGCTGTTTTTCTTCGATATTCCGCAATAACTGCTGGTTGACACTCTGCAGCGTTTCCTCCCGCGCCTTGAGGCGATTGACGATGGCGATCACCTCCGCACCGATCAGGTTGAATTCGTGAATATAGCTCTGTGGCCAGCGTGTTCTGCCCTGATGGTGCGCCAGGCGGGTAAAGTCGATCAGCTGCTGCAGCTGGCGATCCACGGCGGAAGAGAGCAAAAAGGAGGAGATCAACGAGGCCAGCAGCGACAGGGCGCAGCCATACAGCAAAGTCTCGATCAGCGCATCATGCAGTTGCCGCCGGGCACCGGCGGCGGCCAACAGGCCGATCTTCATCTCCGGTCCCAGTGGCGTCATTCCATCCGAAAAGGCCAGCTTGTCCAATGCCACCGGGGCGCTCGAGCCCGGTGCGGCGACCGGTTCGATCGAGCTCAGCAGCCGGCTACCTTCGACCAGCACCAACCGTTGCAGCTCGTCATTTTTGTTCAAAATCGAGTTGAGCAGGTAGCGATTGCCGCGCATCCGCACCCCTGACAGCAGCAAGCCCACGATTTTGCCGCTGTCGTGCAGGTAAAGCGGGGTCGTGTAAACAGCCAGTCGCTCCTGCCCGATTGCACGCAGTGTCCAGCCCTTGAACTGAAACTGATCATGCTGCCCGATCAGCTCCTCACAGGAGAGCTGACTCAGCTCCGGGGCGTAGCTGAGCGAACGGATGCAGCGGCCCGATTCAAAAAAGAAGATGGCCATCACATCGTAATGGCGGTTTTCATATCCCGCCTCCCAGCGGTAGAACTGGGTCGCCAGCTGCGCCGCATCACCCCGGTAGAAGGTTTCGATATGGGCACGATCTGACGTCAGCATCAGGGTCTCGGATTCAACCTGCCTGAGGTAGTCCGCTATCCGCTCCTCATAGCGCAGGGCAAGGCTGCGATTGTGGGTAGCGGCCTGCTGCTCGATGACACCGCGTGACTGGATAAAGGTGACCAGCAGAAAGATCACGACAAACGCCAGCGAGCTGGCCAGAGTGAGCAGAAAGCTCAGTATCTTGAAGCGTGGTTTCTCCATGCGGCTACTTTTCGCCGCTGCTGTAGCGCCGCGCCAGTGCTTCATAGATGCGAATTTCATCTATGCTCATGCCATCATCGAGCAGGATAAAGTCACTGGCATAGACCAGCGGCAGCGGTTTGCCCTGCAGATCGCGCTTGATCGCCTCGGCGATGGCGATGGCGTTGTCATCATTCATGCGCATCAAAACGACCTGTAGGCCACCCAGACGCAGCTGCTCGATTTCGGCGGGGCTACCGCCCCAGCCGTTGACCACCAGATCGGTGCGTCCCAGCTCGGCCAGCGCATCGACGACGCCGAGGGCGACATCGGTGGAACAGGCGTAGATGTAATCCAGCTCCGGGTGTTCGCGCAGCATCGCCAACGCCGCCCGGCGCCCGCCCGCCCGGCTGGAATCGGTATAGTAGCTACTGCGCAGATGGTGATTGTCGGCCACCGCCTGGATGTAGGTGACCCCCCGCAGCTGGCTGACCAGCCCCTGGCTGCGAAACAGTACGCCGTAGTCGGCCCCCTGGGGGAAACGGCGGGTAAAGTGCCGCGCCAGCAGGCGCGCTCCTTCGGCGTGGTCGAAGCCGACATAGAGGAAAGGCTGGCGACCATCCCAGGCCTTGAGCGGGGTGGTGATATTCTGCAGGATCAGCCGGGTGTCGCTGTTCTGGATGAGGCGCTCGATGAGCGATCGCTGCCGCGGTGAGTCCAGGGTGTAGAGCAGGTAGTCTGGCTCCCAGTCCAGCAGCTCGCGGATCTGATTGACCTGCTCGACCAGCTGGGTGTTCGGTTCGGTGTAGCGTGCCTCGAGCTGGTAGGCAATGCCGAGTTGGTTCAGCCGCTGCTGCAGGGCGCGCTCGTTGTCCGGCCAGTAGCTCGATGTCTGCAGCGCCGGATACACCACGGCGATCCGCAGGGGGCGCCGCTGCAGCCCCGGAGCGATCGGTACCGCGGGCCCGCGCACCGCCGCGCTCAGCTCGACCAGCCAGGGCCTCTGCTCGGGATGGCGCTGGTAAAATTCATCGTAGCGCCAATAGTCGGCGATCCCCACAGCAAGCGCTGCCCGCATCGACAGCAGCAACAGCCCCAGCACACCGACCAGACGGAGTTTCACGCCCGCTTCCCGCATCGTGGTTTAGGTCCTTTGTCGAGTTCCCGTTTTCACCCCAACCCCATCACACCCGCAGGGTAAAGATCACCGTCATGACCAGCCCCACCGCGACCACTACCCCCTTGACCCAGGCAACCGGCAGGCGGCGGGACAGGGCCGCCCCCTGGTAGCCACCCAGGGTCGCCGCCACCATCATCACCAGCGCCTCGCTCCAGAGCACTTTACCAGCGACGGCGAAGGCCGCAACCGAAATAAAGGAGAGCACGAATGAGAGCCAGTTTTTCAGGCCGTTCATCAGCAGGATATTGCTCATGCCGGCGGCGGCAAACAGGGCCAGCAGCATGATCCCCAGACCGCCGTTGAAGTAGCCGCCATAGATCGCCACCAGAAACACCCCCGGCAGCAGCGGCAGCGGATGTTCACTGTGGCGAACCCACCGCAGCAGGGTCTGCCCAAAGGCAAACATCAGGGTCGCCAGCAGCAGCAGCAACGGCACGACCTGCGCAAACAGCTCGGCGGGGGTCAGCAGCAGCAGCAACGCACCGCCCAGCCCCCCGGCCAACCCCACTAGCGACAGCTGCAGATGGCGCCGCCGGGAGAGGGTGCGTAACTCGCGCCGGAAGCCGACCGTGCCGCCCAGATACCCCGGCAGCACGGCCACGGCGCTGGTGGCATTGGCCATCACCGGTGGCACCCCGGCCCAGACCAGTGCGGGAAAGGTCAGAAAGGAGCCTCCCCCTGCGATGGCGTTCAATACGCCGGCCAGGTACCCCGCCAGGATCAGCACGCTCCATTCCAGCATCAGCGATCCTCAACCGGTGTGTTTGAGACGTTCCAGCTCATCCCGGTAGCGGGCGGCCTGCTCGAACTGCAGATTTTTGGCCGCCGCATACATTTTGTCCTCCAGCCGGGTGATGGTCTTCGCCAGCTCCGCCGGGCTGAGCAGCGCGGCGTCGATGCTGTGTTCCGCATCGGGCTCGACCGCCTTGCGCGTCGTCCCCTTGCCGCGCCGACCCGGAATCTGGCCCGCCCCCTCCATGATATCGGCCACCGACTTGCTGATCCCTTTGGGGGTGATGCCATGCGCGGCATTGAACGCCAACTGTTTGTCTCGACGGCGCTGGGTTTCATCCATCGCTCGCTGCATCGAGCCGGTGATGCGATCGGCGTAGAGAATGGCGCGGCCATTGATGTTGCGCGCGGCGCGGCCGATGGTCTGGATCATGGAGGTTTCCGAGCGCAAAAACCCCTCTTTGTCCGCATCCAGAATCGCCACCAGCGCCACTTCCGGCATGTCGATCCCCTCCCGCAACAGGTTGATGCCGACCAGGACATCAAACTTGCCGATGCGCAGATCACGGATGATCTCGACCCGCTCCACCGTGTCGATATCGGAGTGCAGGTAGCGCACGCGCACAGTGTGCTCGGCCAGGTATTCGGTCAGATCCTCCGCCATCCGTTTGGTCAGTACCGTTACGATCACCCGCTCGTTGCGCACGACGACCCGGTTGATCTCGGCCAGCAGATCATCCACTTGGGTGCTGGCCGGGCGCACCTCAACCTGTGGGTCCACCAGCCCGGTGGGCCGTACCACCTGCTCGACGACCTGCTGCGCATGGGCGGCCTCATACTTGCTGGGGGTGGCGGAGACAAAGATCATCTGCGGTGCCTGCCGCTCCCACTCCTCGAAGGTCATCGGCCGGTTATCCAGCGCCGAAGGCAGGCGGAAGCCATATTCGACCAGCGTCTCCTTGCGGGAGCGATCGCCGCGATACATGGCGCCGATCTGGGGCACGGTAACGTGGGATTCATCGATCACCAGCAGCGCGTTATCGGGCAGATAATCGAACAGGGTGGGCGGCGGCTGCCCCGGCTCACGACCGGAGAGGTAGCGGGAGTAATTTTCGATCCCGGAGCAATAGCCCAACTCCAGAATCATTTCGATATCATACAGGGTGCGCTGCTCCAGCCGCTGCGCCTCCACCAGCTTGTTGTTGTCGCGCAGCTGCTTCAAGCGCTGACGCAACTCCTCCTTGATGTACTCGGTGGCGGCCAGCAGGGTCTCCCGCGGGGTCACATAGTGGGTCTTGGGGTAGATGGTGGCGCGCGGCACCCGGCGCAGCACCTCACCGGTGAGGGGATCGAACCAGGCGATCTGCTCCACCTCGTCACCGAACAGCTCGATGCGAAGCGCGTCTTTGTCCGATTCCGCCGGGTAGACATCGATCACATCGCCGCGCACCCGGTAGGTGCCGCGGTGAAACTCGATATCGTTGCGGGTGTACTGCAGCTCGGCCAGCCGGCGCAACAGGTCACGCTGATCGATCACCTCACCCCGGTCCAGGTGCAGCATCATCGACAGGTAGGACTCGGGGTCCCCCAGGCCGTAGATGGCCGAGACAGTGGCCACGATGATGGCGTCCTCCCGCTCCAGCAGGGCTTTGGTCGCCGACAGCCGCATCTGCTCGATATGGTCATTGATCGAGGCATCCTTTTCGATGAAGGTATCCGAGGCCGGCACATAGGCTTCAGGCTGGTAGTAGTCGTAGTAGGAGACAAAATACTCCACCGCGTTATCGGGAAAGAACTCCTTGAACTCGCCATACAGCTGCGCCGCCAGCGTCTTGTTGTGCGCCATGACGATGGTGGGGCGCTGCACCGCCGCAATCACGTTGGCGATGGTGAAGGTCTTGCCCGATCCGGTCACCCCCAACAGGGTCTGGGCCGCAAGCCCCGCCTCCAACCCATCGACCAGCTCCCGGATCGCCTTCGGCTGATCGCCGGCGGGGGCAAACGGCGACTGTACTTTGAACCGCTGTTTCATCTATCCACCTGTTTCAAACCAACCGCCGATTATACCTGTTTTGCGGCCAGACACCGCAACCGGCCCGCCCGTGTCGATCGGCTTTTTTGCCCACGGGGCATTTCAGGGCGGCGGGGTTATGCTGTATCCTCTTTTTATCATGCATCGAGAAATACCTTGCACCCACTACAGAGAGGATCAGGGCTTGGACGTGCAACTTTCCGACCGCGTCAACCGCATCAAACCTTCCCCCACGCTGGCCGTCACCAACCGGGCCGCCGAGCTGCGGGCCGAAGGCAGGGATATCATCGGCCTCGGCGCCGGCGAACCCGATTTCGACACCCCGGAACATATCAAGGCGGCGGCGACCAAGGCCATTCAGGATGGCTTTACCAAGTACACCGCCGTGGATGGCACCCCGGCGCTGAAAAAGGCGGTGATGGCCAAATTCGAGCGCGAAAACGGTCTGAGCTACGCCCCCAACCAGATTCTGGTTTCCAGCGGCGGCAAGCAGAGCTTTTTCAACATGGCGCTGGCCCTGCTGAACCCGGGTGATGAAGTGGTGATTCCGGCCCCCTACTGGGTCTCCTACCCCGATATGGTGCTGGTGGCCGAAGGCAAACCGGTGATCATCGCCACCACCCAGGCGCAGCGCTTCAAGATCACCCCGCAGCAGCTGGATGAGGCGATCACCGAGCGCACCCGCCTGGTGGTCCTCAACAGCCCCTCCAACCCCTCCGGGGTTGCCTACAGTCTGGAAGAGCTGAAGGCACTGGGCGAGGTGCTCGGGCAGTACCCAAACCTGCTGATCGCCACCGATGACATGTATGAGCATATCCTGTTCACCGAGCAGCCATTTTGCAACATAGTCAACGCCTGCCCGGAGCTGTATGAGCGCACCGTGGTGCTCAACGGGGTGTCCAAGGCCTACGCCATGACCGGCTGGCGGATCGGCTACGCGGCGGGGCCGGCCAAGCTGATCGGCGCCATGAAAAAAATTCAGTCGCAGAGCACCTCCAACCCCAACTCCATCGCCCAGGTGGCCGCCCAGGCGGCGCTGGAAGGGCCGCAGGAGTGTGTCGCCATGATGGTCAGCGCCTTCAGGCAGCGGCATGAGTTTGTCGTCAACGCCCTGAACCAGATCGACGGGGTCGACTGTATCCGGGCGGATGGCACCTTTTATGCCTTCCCGAGTTTCCATCAGGTGATCGCCGCTCGCCCCGAGTTTACCGACGACATCGCTCTGGCCGAGTTCCTGCTGCAGGAAGCCGGCGTCGCGCTGGTACCCGGATCGGCCTTTGGCGCCCCGGGCAACATGCGGCTCTCCTTCGCCACCAGCCTGAGCGTGCTGGAGGAGGCGGTCAGCCGCATCGAATCGGCCCTGCAGCGCTGACCTCCCGGGCCCCGACGCGCGTCGGGGCCTTTTTGCCCCCCCACCCTGATCGAATACCGCCATGAAAACCAGTATCCTGACTCGACTGCTTGCAGACAAGCCCACCCCTGCCCTGTTGCTCGAGGAGTCGGAACCCCAGTGGAGCAACGATGCCTTCGCGCAACTGCCCAAAAAACAGCGCAAGGCGATCATCGACTGGAGCAAAAACAGCAGTGGCGCACCGCTGAACAGCAACGGTGCCATCTTCCTCCCCCTCTCGGCCGGTGAACGGCAACTGCTGCTGGCCTGTGGCCACCATGGCGCAGCGCAGCAGCGCACCCTGCTGCAGGAGCTGCTGCCCCCCCTGGCCGCAGGCGGCGATCCCTTTTTCCTGATGCCGCAACGACTGCCCCCCCTGCTGGGCTGGCCGGAGGCGGTCGGCTGCAAGCTGCAGGGGGCAGACAAGCTGACATCGATCGGGCGCTGCGCCGGTGAACAGCTGCTACCCCCGCAAACGCTCCCGCTCGAGAACAGCCTGGCCGCCCCGCTCTACCAGCCCGGCCACCCCGGCACCCTCATTCTCGAGTGGGACAGAAAAGAGGCCGCCGTGGCCGACCCCCTGCTCGGCGACCGGGGGATCTGGATCGCTCAACGGGTGGATGATCGCGATGGCACCCCGCTGGGACACCTGAGCCTTTGGGGAGAGGTAAAAAAAGTCGATCTGGCGGACAGCGTTCACCTGCTGCGACTCTGTGCCGATCTGATCAGCGCCTGGCAGCCGGCACGGGCGGAAGACGCGGCCCCCGCTCCACATGCACAGCTCGACCCACTGACCCAGCTCCCCGGACGGGAGGCCCTCGACATCACCCTGACCCGCAGTGAGCAGGAGCAGAAACAGTCCGGTCGTGACTTTCTGCTGGCGCTGATCGATATCGACAACCTTTCCGCGATCAACAGCGTGCGCGGCCAACAGGAGGGAGACCGGGTGTTGTGCCAGTTTGCGGATCGACTGCGCCATATCTGCCGCCCGGATGACCGGCTGTTCCGCTTTGGCGGCGACGAGTTCGTGCTCGTGCTCCCCATCAAGCACGATCCGCCCCCCCTGCAACAGCGGCTGCAACAGATCAACCGCGCCATGGCCCAGATGCTCGGCTCAAACTTTCACGCCAGCGCCGGGCTCGCCCGGCTCTCCGAGGTCAACGGCAGTGGTGATGAGCTGCTGCTGCTGGCGGACAGCCGCATGAGAAAAGAAAAGGAGCAGTACAACAGCGGCCTCGCCACTTATTGAACTGATCGGTCCGTTGCGGCACAATGCGCTTTTCTGGAATGATCGGTTCAATTCAATGACACGCGGCAGACCGCCACTCCACAGCCGCGAGGCGCTGTTGGAGCTGGGCAACTACCTGTTCCAGCGCCACGGGTATCACGGCACCAGCCTGAGCATGATTCTGGAGGTCTGCGCCGTATCGCGCGGCTCCTTTTACAACTACTTCGGTGGCAAGGAGGCGTTCGCCATCGAGGTGATCGAGCACTACCAGGCGCTCGAGATGGATCTGTGGCGGGAGGAGTTCAACCGCGCCCAGGGCACCCATGCCGAAAAGTTGCGCGCCATGATGGTGCGCCTGATCGAGGATTTTTCCGATGAGCACGAACGGATCGGCTGCCTGCTGGCCAATCTCTCGGGGGAGCTGGCCCTGGCCTCACCAGCCTTCCGGCGCGCCATCCACAACGCCATCCAGCGGGTCATCGACGCCATCCGGGATGACCTATCGATCTGTCAACGGGAGGGCAGTGTACGCACCGATCTGCCGGCCACCACACTGGCGCATCTGCTCTGGGACTACTGGCAGGGGGCGCTGCTGCGCATGAAAGTCGAAGACAGCCGCCAGCCACTGTATGAGGCGGTCGAGCTATTGTGGCAGCAGATTCTGCCCCCCCACCGCTGCCAGCGAGCAGCCCAAACACCATCCGAGGGAGCGACGGCACAGTGAAACGCATCAAAAAGCTCATCCCGCTGCTGGCCCTTGCCAGCTTCACCAGCGCCCCGGTCGGCGCGGCGGCACTGGCCGATCTCTACCGCCTGGCGCTGGCCAACGACCCGCAGCTCAAGGCGGCAGAGGCGCGCTACTGGGCCGGGCAGGAAGCGACCACCCAGGGGCTGGCACAACTGCTGCCGCAGATCAGCGCCGACGGCAGCTACACCCATAGCGACGCCTACGAGCAAAGCGCGGCGGATCGTGCCTGGCAGGTGTCGCTGATCCAGCCGGTCTTCGACACCGCCAAATGGTTCGGCTACAAGCGCAGCCAGCTGATCAGTGAGCAGGCGGCGGTGCAGTTCGATCTCGACCAGCAACAGCTGATCCAGCGCACGGTGGACGCCTATCTGGGGGTGCTGCGCGCCATGAGCGCACTGGAAACCGCTCAGGCGCAGGAGCGGGCGCTGCAGCGCCGGCTGGAGCAGGTCAAGGCGCAGTTCGACGTGGGGGTGATTGCGATCACCGATGTGCAGGAAGCGCAGGCCTCGTTCGATAACGCCGTGGTGCAGCGCATCGACGCCGAAGGCGTTTTGACCAACAGCTACGAAGCGTTGGAGCGGCTGGCCGGACAGCGCTTCGACAACATCGACCCGCTGCGGGAGGACTATCCGATCGAGGCCGTGGCACCGACGGAGCCGGAGCCGTGGCTGCAAAAAGCCCACAGCGGCAACCTCTCCCTCCGGCTGAGTGAGCTGGGCGTACAGACCAGCCGGCGTGACAATCAGATCGCCCGGGCCGGGCACCACCCCCGCGTCAATCTGGAAGCCAGCTACGGTTACAGCGAATCCGAATATGACTACCGCCCCTGGGATGACAACAGCTCCATCGCCCTGACCCTGAACGTGCCCCTGTACAGCGGCGGTGGCGTAAGCTCCCGGGTGCGTCAGACGCAGCAGAGCTTCTACGCGGCCCAGTATGACCGGGAGGATCGTTACCGGCTGGTCACCGAGCAGACCCGCTCCCTTCTGCGCGACCTGCAAACCAGCGTCAAAAGTGTGCAGGCGAGGATGCAGAGCATCAGATCCCGCCGCACGGCACTGCGCGCCACCGAAGAGGGATACAACGTCGGCACCCGCAACGTGGTCGACGTGCTCCAGGCCGAGCAGGCGCTCTACCAAGCCCTGATGGACTACTCCACCGCACGCTTCAACCACATCTCCATTCTGTTCCAGTTCAAGCAGCAGCTCGGCACCCTGAGCCCGGATGACCTGCTGGCGCTGGATGAGTGGCTGCAGTCATCGCCGGCGCGCTGAAACCACCCCGCCGGCAACGGCCACCGGCTCAGTGCAGGGTGGGTGCATCCTCATCGGATTCGGGCAGGATCACCTGACCGCTGCTGTCCAGCGGCAGGGCGTCCTGCTCCCGCGCCACCTCGAGCAGTTGTTGCAGCAGCAGTTCGGAGAGGTGGGCGCTGATGATCAACCCCGCCGGCGGGTCGCCCGCAAACATCGCCTCATCCACCAGATCGTCGGCGCGCAGCCCCAGCAGCAGCGGGGTTTCCTGAATCAGCGGCGCCAGCTCATCCGGCGCAAACACCACATGGTCTGACGAGATCTGTAGCGCCAACGAGTAGGCATCGTGAGGGGCCTGTGCCAACTGCTTGCGATAGGCGGACTCGGCCGCGTTGAGCAGCAGCGAAAGCCGGCTGCCCCGGCGCCGGGTCAGGTCGGGGGGGGTCACATCGCTGTAGTCCACGCTGCTCGCTGCGGGAATGTTGTCCAGCTCCCAGGCATCGACCAGAATACGGTTTTCGCTATCGACCTGGAGCCACTCCCGATTGACGGCCACCGCCAGCAGCCCCTCCAGCGCCGCGGCGCAGATGTTGCTGGTGACGATCACCCCCACGCAGGGGTTCTCCACCTCGGCCGGGTCCTCCACCAGCTCACCGGCACGCGCCGCCAGTAGTTTTGGATCTTCCGCGATCAACTCCGCCAACGCCTGCGGGGACAGGTTCAGCATCTGCTGGCACACCCGGTGGGCGGTAATGTAGGGCTCATGCTGACCGTTTTGCTGCATGGTGCGCACATAGCGCTGTCGCACCCTGTCCATAAGATCTGCCAGCCGACGACTCATGTCGTGCCTCCGCCCATGCGGGATACTCCGCTCAGTGAATGGTGATGCCCACAGGTTTGACCTGATCTTTCAGGCTGTCAAACCGCTCCCGCAGTTGCAACAGGGGGATCAGGCCAAAATCCAGCGGCTCCGGCGGCAGTTCGCACCAGTCCAGTGTCCAGACCCGGGTCATCAGCTCATACTCGCCGATCAGGGCGTCCATGAAGATCATCACCGCCTCCACCCGTGGGTCCATCTCCAGTATGTCGGGGGCGTCGTGCAGGTAGATGGCCAAGTGCAGTTTGCCGTCGATCGCCCGCAACGAGCACCAGAACTCCTCGATATCACAATACTCCTCGCCCAGATTGACACAGGAGGGTACCGGATCGTAGCGGTGGTTGAAGGCACGAAAGTTGATGCCGCTGATCTCGGGCGCGGCACCGACCACGCTGAGCACGGCGTGGATCGACTCGGGATAGCCATCGCAACCGAAGATCATCTCGACCGGCCCCGCTTCGTGCTCACGCTCGAAATGGAAGGTCAGATTGCGATCGATCTTCTGCAGCGAGGCCCGATAGGTATCGAGCAGGCCGTCGGCATCAAACTGCAGCTCCAGCTCACTCTCCAGCAGCTGGTCGAGGGTCTGTTCGATCTGCTGCCAGAAGGCGCGGATCTGATTCAAATCGGGATTGAAATTCATGTACACCTATGAGATTCAAGCAGATCAGGCTCGCGGCACGACAACACCGGTCTGCCCCTGGTATTTGCCGCTGCGATCCTTGTAGGAAGTTTCACAGACCTCATCCGCGCCGAGAAACAGCATCTGGGCGACACCCTCGTGGGCGTAGATGCGGGCCGGCAGCGGTGTGGTGTTGGAAAATTCGAGGGTCACATGCCCCTCCCATTCCGGCTCCAACGGCGTCACATTGACGATGATACCGCAGCGGGCGTAGGTACTCTTGCCCAGACAGATGGTCAGCACATCGCGCGGAATACGAAAATATTCCACCGTCCGTGCCAGCGCAAAGGAGTTGGGGGGAATGATGCAGACATCAGAACACACATCGACGAAGCTGCCCTCGTCAAAGTGTTTCGGGTCGACGATAGAGGAGTTGATGTTGGTAAAGATCTTGAACTCATCCGCACAGCGAACATCGTAGCCATAGCTCGACGTCCCGTAGGAGACGATCGGCTGGCCATTGACGCGCCGCACCTGACCGGGCTCGAACGGCTCGATCATCTGGTGTGCGGCTGCCATCCGGCGAATCCAGCGATCCGATTTTATACCCATGGTTACCCTGTTGACCTGACTGTCTGTTTGCGCACCTCGACACTCCATTTTATACGTTTTGAGCGAAAAAAACCGCCCCGGCGCAGCATCCGAGGTGGAAAAACTCCAGCTCGCCGCTGTCGCTGGACTAGTCGTTGACGGCTTGTATGTTGGGAATCGAGCTCCCCGCCGCCGTCTTTTTGGCCAGCAGCGCCCCCATGCGGCGGGCGATCTGCCGATAGCGCTGGGCGTGGGGGCTTTCCGGGTCGGCAACCACCGTCGGTTTGCCGGCGTCGGTCTGCTCGCGGATCGCCAGCGCGAGCGGCAACTGCCCCAGCAGCGCGGTGGCATACTCCTGCGCGATCCGCTCCCCGCCGCCGGCGCCGAACAGGGCCTCCTCGTGGCCGCAGCGGCTACAGATATGCACGCTCATGTTCTCCACGACCCCCAGCACCGGAATATCCACCTTGCGGAACATCTCGATCCCCTTGCGGGCGTCGAGCAGGGCGATATCCTGCGGTGTGGTGACGATCACCGCCGCGCTCACCGGCACCCGCTGCGCCAGCGTCAACTGGATATCGCCGGTGCCGGGTGGCATATCGATCAGCAGGTAGTCCAGATCCTGCCACAGCGTCTGGTTCAGCAACTGCTGCAGGGCCCCGCTGACCATCGGGCCGCGCCACACCATCGGCGTGTTTTCATCCACCAGGTAGCTCATCGACATCGACTGGATACCGTGGCTGACGATGGGGCGGAAGTATTTTTCCTCGGTGGTTTCCGGCCGCTGCCCCGGCGCCACCCCCAGCATCATCCCCTGACTGGGGCCGTAGATATCGGCATCCAGAACGCCCACCCGGGCCCCCTCCGCCGCCAGCGCCAGCGCCAAATTCACGGTGGTGGTGGATTTGCCGACCCCCCCTTTGCCCGAGGCGATGGCGATCATGTTGCGCACCCCGGCGAGGCTGGGCAGTTTCTTGGGGCTGGGGTGGGGCTGAATCCGCTGGTGGATCTGGATCTCGACCGTGTACCCCGCCAACATCTCGCTGAGTGTCGCACCGAGCTCAGCGCGCAGGCGCGGGTGTTGGCTGGCACAGGCAAAGCCCAGCTCCAGCGCGACGCCGATGTGATGGCCGTCGATCTCGATCGAGCCGATACGGCCTGTTTCCGCCAGCGCAAGCCCGGTGTCGGGGTCGACCCAGGCTGCAATGGCGGCGCGTACCTGCTCGGTAGTGGCTGCTGTCATGGGGAACTCCTTGAACGCCCTGAATGTTGGTTATAACCGACCAATATGGTCGGGATTATGCCTCGGACTCCCCCTCCTGTTCCAGTGCCAATCGGCGCAGGGCGGCAAAATCCACCTTGCCGCTGCCCAGCAGCGGGATCTTGTCCACCGTGTAGACACGGGCCGGTCGATGCAGCGGCGGCAGCGATGAGCGGCGCAAACGCGCCTGGATCGCTTCGCCATCCGCGCCCTCCACCAGCAGGACGATCTTCTCCCCCTTGCGCGCATCCGGCAGCGCGATCGCCGCCAGCACCAGCTCCGGTTGCTCCAATTCCGCTTGCACGGCACGCTCCACCGCACTGAGCGAGATCATCTCGCCGCCGACCTTGGCAAAGCGCGAGTAGCGATCGATGACGGTGAGAAAACCATCCTCATCCAGATACCCCCTGTCGCCGGTCTTGAACCAGCGCAGGCCATCCGCCTCGATGATCGCCTCGGCGGTGCGCTCGGGTTCGTTGAGGTAGCCCTGCATGATCTGGCTTCCTCCCACCAGAATCAGCCCGCTCTCGCCAACCGGCAACGGCGCCAGCGTCACCGGGTCCACGATGCGAAAGAGGGAGCCGGGCAGCGCCATGCCCACAGTCCCCTCCCGTTGCCCCCGCTGCAGGTGCCACCACTGGGTATCGAGGTAATCGGGCAGGTTCACGCTGGCCACCGGCGTGGTCTCGGTGCAGCCATACCCCTCCAGCACCGGCACGTGAAAACGCGCTTCAAAACTGGATTTTATCGCCGGCGAGAGCTTTTCACCGCCGGCCACCACCGCCCGCAGGGAGCTGAACATCAGCGGATGCAGTTTTTGATTGCGCAGATAGATCCCCAGAAAGGTGCTGGTGGCGCACATGATAGTGGCGCGGTGGCGTGCGGCGGCCTTGCCGACGTTGACCGCATCGGTCGGGTCCGGCTGGCATACCAGCGCAATCCCCTCCACCAGCGGCAGCATACAGGTGACGGTGAAGCCGAAGGCGTGGAACAGCGGCAGCGTCGCCAATATGCAGTCCTCCTCCTCGACATTCAACACGGTTGCGATCTGCTTGAGGTTTGCCATCACGTTACGGTGGCTGAGCATCACCCCCTTGGGCGCCCCTTCACTGCCCGACGAAAAAATGATGGTGGCGGTCTGGTCCAGCTCGGATCTGCCCCCATAGCGCCACCGCAACACCCAGGCCGGCAACAGAACCACCTGCAGCAGGGTCAGCAACGGCTCCCGCTGGCCGAACCGGGCGGTCATCTTATCCAGATCGATCACGTTCATCCGCGCCAGTAGCTGCGGGAAACGCACCCCGCGCGGCTCCAGTTTGCGCAGAAACCGGGAGGAGGTCACCACGGTGCGCACCCCGGCCCGCTCGGCACACGCCAGCAGCACCGACTCGGGTGAGCTGTAGTTGAGGTTGACCAGCGTTTTACCCGCCATCAGCAGAGCCATATTGGCGATCGCCCCGCCGCTGGTGGTCGGCAGCAGCAGCGCCACATTCTGCTCACCGATTCCGCGCAGCCGACGGGTGAACAAAATACAGGCCGTCAGCAAGCGGCGGTGGCTCAAGACCGGCCCGTCGAGATCGGTCACCGCCCACGCCGCGGGGGCCTCCTTGGCGGTGCGGATGAAGGCCCGCGGCAGGGTCTCGAGGCTATCGGTATACTCATTCCAGGCGTGGACCGACAGCAGGGCGACCTGCTGCTTCACCACCTCGGCGGGAGTTTCGAGGGGGAGTGGCTTGCCGAACGCCACGATCACATCCCGCTTGAGGCCGCGCCCATCGAACCCGTGCAGCCGTTCGCTGGAGCGGGAAAAGCGGCTGCCCCAGAGCCCGCGCAGATAAAAGGGGATGATACGGGCCCGCGGGATGGGGCCGTCGCCGTTGGCGCGGGCGATGCGTTCAAAACCCCGTTTGAACGTCCCCAGGTGACCGCTGTAACTGATCGCTCCTTCGGGAAACAGGCAGACAACCTGACCGGAGGCGAGCCGTTGGCGTACCTGACGCATCGCATCGCGCGGTCGGCGCGACGAGATCGGGATGACATGGTAGAGATCCAGAAACCAGCGCAGATACCAGCGCTCATAGAGGGAGCGCTCCATGACGAAGTGGACATGACGCGGGCAGGCCATCTGCACCATCGCCCAGTCCAGCCAGCTGATATGGTTACCGAGCAGCAGCACCCCCTCGCCGTCGCCCGGTAGATGCTCAAAGCCGAGCACCCGCAGGTTGTAGCGTCTGCGGATCAGGCCGGTCAGCACCAGGCGCAACAGGGCCTGTGGCAACTGGACCACGGCGTAGAGAGCGCCGCACACCGCCAGCAGCGCCAGTAACCAGAGCAGCCAGCGGGAGGGAACCGACAGCAGCGCGCTGGCCACGGTCAGCAGCAGAAAAGCGAACATGGCGACATTCTGGACAAAATTGTTCCCGGCCAGCACCCGCCCCAGCTGCGAGCGCTGGGCACTGAACTGGATCATGGCGTTGAGCGGGATGATCATCAGCGCACCGGAGAGTCCGATCAGCAAAAAGAGCAGCGCGCAGAGGGCGATACTGTTCATTTGCGGTAACAGCAGCAGCCCCAGCGCCACCCCGCAGCTTCCCACGGGGATGAGGCCGACATTGATATAGTGGCGCGACAGGCGGGCCGCGATCACCGCGCCGAGCATGATGCCAACCCCGGCCAGCGCCATCGCCCCCTGGATGATGAAAGTGTTGCTCTGGCCCAGATGTTCCTTGGCGTAGGCGGGGAACACGGCCACCATCAGCTGACTGACCGACCAGAACAGGGCCAGCCCCAAAATGGAGAGCGCAATGGCGCGCACCCGTCCCAGCTCGACCAGGTTACGCCTGAGCGCACGGCCGCCGAGGTAGTCGCGCAGCGGAAAATGGAGCCGCGGGTCGGTTTGGCTCAACGCGGGCAGGCGCAGGCTCAGCAGCAGCTGCAGCGCGCTGGCGCCGACCAGAATCCAGCCCAGCGGGGCCACCGCGGGCAGCACCTCGTTCGGGGTGTAGCCGGGCCGCCCGGGCAACATCCACTCGAACAGCGCCGAGAACACCACGATGCCGGCAAGGATCGCCACGATGGTCGCGGCCTGAATCCAGCCATTGCCCTCACTCAACCGCTGCGCCCCGACCAGCTCCCGAATGAAACCGTATTTCGCCGGTGAATAGAACGCGCTCTGAAGCGCCAGAATAAAGGTCAGGGCGAAGGCGGGCAGGAACAGGCCGGTGTAGTAGCAGGCGGTGATCGCCAGCGTGATCAGGAGCGCCGCCGCGGCCGACAGCTGCATGACCCGCTGTTTGGGGTACTTGTCGGAGACAAACCCCGCCGGGGTGAACAGCAGAATGAACGGCAGCAGGATCAACCCGTTGACGGTGGCGGTCAACAGAATCTGGGTGTCACCGGCATAACTTTTGAAGAGGGTGTTCTGAATGGTGATCTTGTGGCCGAGATCGACAAACGCATTGATGAACGCCACCAGCACGAAGGCGGGAAATCCCCGTATCTTCAACAGCTCGAGCATGCCAACCCCCTCCTCTGTGCCCTCCCCGGTAAACCGAAAGCGGGTGATCCTGTTTTCCCGGCACGGTTGCAATCACCCCGTCAGGCTCTACTATTTTCGGATAGTACCCGATTGCAGGAGGAGAGTGCATTGTATCACCAGGCAGAGAGGGGCCCGTTCAAGGGGATGAACAGCAGAATGAGCAGCATCGCCATGGTGGTGGTTCTGGCCACTGTCGTGGCGGGTGTCGCCTATACCGACCAGACTGCGCTGGTGATCAACCGGTTGCGCGGCTGGCTCGACCCCTTTCTGAGCTGGTATTACGTCCTGCTGGTCGCCTTTCTGCTGTTCCTGATGATCTGGCTCGGCACCGGGCGCTACAAGAACGTGCGGCTGGGCGACGATGACGAGGTGCCGGAGTTCACCTTTTTCTCCTGGGTCAGCATGCTGTTTGCCGCCGGCACCGGGGTCGGGATCCTGTTCTGGTCGGTGGCCCAGCCGATCCTCCAGTTTCAGGACAACCCCTTCGTCGATTTCGCCAGCACCGACGCCGATGCGGCGATCGTCGCCCTGCGACTCTCCTTTTTCCACTGGGGCATCAACGGCTGGGCGATCTTCGCCTTCGTCGGGCTCACCATGGCCTATTTTGCCTTTCGCCACGACCGCCCCCTGACCATCCGCTCCGCCCTGCACCCCCTGCTGGGGGATCGACTCCACGGCCTGGCGGGAGATCTGATCGACCTGCTGGCCGTGTTCGGCACCGTGTTCGGCATCGCCACCACCCTGGGCCTCGGTGTGCAGCAGATGAACGCCGGGCTGAACCATGTGTTTGGCATCGTCACCTCCACCGGGCTGCAACTGAGCGTCATCGCCGGAATCATGATGATCGCGACCGCCTCGGTGGTGTCCGGCGTCTCTCGCGGGGTGCGCCTGTTGTCGGAGATGAACTTCTGGCTCAGCATCGCCGCGGTGTTTTTCCTGCTGACCCTGGGCCCGACCCAGTATCTGATCGCCGTCACCATCGAGGCTACCGGCGAATATATCCATAATCTGCTGCGGATGAGCTTTCACACCAACGCCACCCACGGCGGCGACTGGCAAGCGGCCTGGACGGTGTTCTTCTGGGGGTGGTGGCTGGCCTGGAGCCCCTTTGTGGGCATGTTCATCGCCCGCATCTCGCGCGGGCGCACCTTCCGCGAATTTGTCACCGGCGTGCTGCTGGCCCCCACCGGAATCACCATCGTCTGGATCGGCCTGTTTGGCGGCACCGCACTCTACCAGGAGCTGTTTCAGGGGGGCGGCGTGATCGAAGCGGTCCACCTCGATATCTCCTCGGCCCTGTTTGTCATGGTCGAGGGGATGTCGCTGGGGGTGATGACACCGGTGGTCTCCACCCTGCTGATCGTGCTGATCGCCACCTACCTCATCACCTCCGCCAACGCGGGCACGCTGGTGATCACCACCATTCTCTCCGGCGGCGACACCGAGCCCCCCTCCGCCCACCGTATCGTTTGGGGGGCCGCGCTGGCGCTGCTGACCGCCGTCCTGCTGCTGGCGGGTGGGCTGGAGACCCTGCAAGCGGCGGTCATCGCCGCGGCGCTGCCGTTTTCACTGGTGGTGGTGGCGATGGCGACCGGCCTGATGCGCGCCCTGCATGCAGAGCGCTTCGCCGCCCGCGCCGGCGAGCGCAGGCTGGCACCGGCGGAACCCTGGGCGGTGGCAGAGGATGCGGTGGAAGCGCCCGACCCGGAGCGCAAGGCACGGGATTCGGCCGCGCTGTGAGCGCCGCCCCGGGAGCCGCTCACTCCGGCAGCGTGTCGAAATCCACCGTGGGGTTGAAGAAGGCATCGAGCACACTCTGATCAAACCGGAGTGTAGTGCCTGCCCCGGTCAAAGGGAACCGCTCCGATCAGTCGAAGGCAAGGGGAGAAGATGCCGGCGTGGCGGGGATCAGGAACAACTCCCCCACCTCGATCGCGGTGATGCGCGGATTGTGGGTGCGGCTGCTGCGCTTGAGCGGCTTGCCGAACAGCGCCGCCCCGGTGTCGATATAGATCCCGTTGCCGCGCCGCTCGACCCGCGGCACCACCACGTGGCCATGCACCGTCAGGTCGATCCCATCCACATGACGCACGAACCCCGGCTGCTTGATGGGGCGCTCCCAGAGCAGGGCCTCCTGCAGGGCGGGCTCGAACGGCAAGCGCAACACCAGATCTTCCCACTCATCCAGCGGGAAGGTGCTGTGGGAAATGCCGATTCTGCGCCCATCCTCCAGCTCGAGCTCGATCACCCAGGGCATCCGTTCGGCCAGTGTTTCAGCCTGGCGGCGCACCTGCGGATGGCGGAGGAAGTAGTGCTCCGGCCCGGTGCCGAGCCAGGTTTTGCCGCCATAGCGCAACCACATCTCCACATCCACCCCATCGGGCTGGCGTAACCAGTTGAACAGAATCTGCTCGTGATTGCCCCGCACCGCAAAAAACCAGGGCTCTTCGGTCAGCAGCAGGCAACGCTCGGAATCCGGCCCCCGGTTGATCAGATCGCCGACGGAAAACAGCCGATCCAGAGCCGGGTCGAAACAGACCGCCTCCAGCTCGGCCATCAACGGCTCATACCAGCCATGGATATCGCCTACCACGAAATCGCGCCCATGTCGATTGGCTGCCACACGCTGGATCATGTTCATCATCACTCCCTCCGCTCAACGAATGGCGGGCGCGCTCACACACCACCAGCGGCTAATGTGCCACATCCACGCCGTGATGATCCAGCTCCTCGCGCCCGGTGCCGGGGCGATCCCGGTCCAGGCCGGTTGCAAAACAGATGGCAAGCGGCCGCCGGCCCGGCAAGGGGATAACGCCGACCGGTTCGCATGCAGGGCCGTCGCCGAGGGGCGGAAGAAAACGAAATAGGGGGGAAGGTGGTGGAGCCTAGCGGGATCGAACCGCTGACCTCGACACTGCCAGTGTCGCGCTCTCCCAGCTGAGCTAAGGCCCCACGCGGATCAGGCACGGGCCTGACAGCAAGGATGGCGTCCCATAGGGGGTTCGAACCCCTGTTACCGCCGTGAAAGGGCGGTGTCCTGGGCCACTAGACGAATGGGACGTAACCTGACAACTCCGGTCGATCGCAACGGTTTCTCCGCTGTTATTGGTCGGTGTTTGTCCGGTTGGCTGCTACCAACCGTTTGTCCTGCGTGAGTGGTGGAGCCTAGCGGGATCGAACCGCTGACCTCGACACTGCCAGTGTCGCGCTCTCCCAGCTGAGCTAAGGCCCCGGTCACAGGACGGGGCGTATACTAATGCCCCCCTCCTGTGGTGTCAAACGTTTTGTTGCCGGATAGTGGGCGATTTGCACCAATGAATCAGGCAGTTAGCGCCTTGTACTCCTTTTCGAGCCGTTTGCTCTCTTTCTTCGACACCCCACCGACCACCTCGAGGGCGTGGCGCAGGCGGGCGCGGCTCATATCCGGCCCGAGGATGGCCATGGCATCGACCACAGAAACACTCTGGGCGCTGCCGGAGATCGCCACGAACAGCGGAAACAGGAACTCGCGAATCCTGATCTCCATCCCATCGGCCAGTTTTTTCAACTCGGCAAACAGGCTGTCACGATCCCATTGGCGCTGCTGGTCCAGGTGCCAAACGCTGAACTGGAGGATGCGACGCACCTCCTCCAGCTCGATCTTCTTGTGCTCGAAATCCGCCACGGTGATCGGCAGCATGCCGCTCAAAAAGAAACCGGCCAGCGGCACGATATCGGTAAACTTCTCGATGCGTGGTTGAATCAGCGGAATGATCTGGCTCAGATAGGCGGGGTTCAACGCCCACGCCCGCACCCGGTCGGCAAACTGCTCCTGGCTCAGCTCCTCGCGGATCCAGAGGCCATTGAGCCAGCTCAGTTTTTCCTGATCGAACACCGGCCCGCCCAGCGACACCCGCTGAAGATCGAAGCTGGCGAACATCTCCTCACGGCTGAACTTCTCGCGTTCATCCGGCATCGACCAGCCCATCCGACCCAGGTAGTTCAGCAGCGCCTCCGGCAGGTAGCCCATGCGCTGGTAATAGAGAATGCTGGTCGGATTTTTGCGCTTGGAGAGCTTGGATTTGTCCGGGTTACGCAGCAGCGGCATGTGGCACAACTGCGGCATCTCCCAACCAAAGTACTGATACAACAGCTTGTGCTTGGGGGCCGAGTTGATCCACTCCTCGCCCCGGATCACATGGGTGATCCGCATCAGGTGGTCATCCACCACGTTGGCCAGGTGGTAGGTCGGCATGCCATCGGACTTGAGCAGAATCTGGGCATCGACCGCCCCCCAATCCAGCTCCATGGGGCCGCGCAGCATATCATCGATCACGCAGACCCCCTCCTCCGGCACTTTCATCCGCACCACATAGGGCATACCGGCGGCCATGCGCCGCTCCACCTCCGCCGGCGGCAGCTCCAGGTCACTCTGTTTCAGCGCGCCGTGGCGGCCATCGGCACGCCGGCTTTCACGCAGCTCGTCCAGCTCCTGTGCGGTACGAAAACAGAGAAAAGCGGTGCCCTCCTCCACCAGGCGCAGGGCGAAATCCTTGTACATCTCCTTGCGCTCGCTCTGGCGGTAGGGGCCCAGCGGCCCGCCCACATCGGGCCCCTCATCCCACTCCAGCCCCAGCCAGCGCAGCGAATCCAGAATCGCCTGCTCCGACTCGGCCGTGCTGCGGGTTTGATCGGTATCCTCGATCCGCAGAATGAACTGGCCGCCGTGCTGACGGGCAAACGCAAGGTTGAACAGGGCGATGTAAGCGGTGCCCACATGGGGATCGCCGGTCGGTGACGGGGCTACACGGGTACGAACAGTCATGGGTGACTCGATCCTGTAATAAAGTGGGTTGAACGCGCCATTATAGCGTGCCAGGCGGGCAGCCTGCCACGCGGGCGCTTCAGCTGAAATTGTCCCAGGCGATCCCACCCCAGACCAGCACCGTGATGAGCAGTGTCAACAGTACCGCCGCCGAACCCAGATCCTTGGCCAGCCCCGCCAGGGTATTGAACTCGGTGCCGGCGCGGTCGACCACGGCCTCTATGGCGGTGTTGATCAGCTCCATGGTCAGCACCAGCAGCAACGTGCTGACCAGCAACCCCAACTGCAGGCCGGATCGAGCCAGCCAGAACACCTGTGGCAGCAGTAGCGCCGCCGCCCACAGCTCGTAGCGAAACGCCGGCTCGCTGCGGTAGGCGGCGCACAGCCCTTTGATCGAGTAGCGAGTGGCATAATAGAACCTTGCCAGTCCGGTGGTCTTAGTTACGATCATTCGTTTGTGGTCCCTGAAAGTGATACGACGGTCGAGCAGCCACGGATTTGAGCCAACGGCGGCATTTTATTACACTGCGCCGGGTGCAGTCTGCACCTACACCAAATCCGGCACTCAGCTTCGCGGGCCTTCTCACTTTACAGGGTACAGCCATGATAAACAGATTCAAGAAACCCCTTACCGTTGCAGTGGCCGGTTGCGGCCTGATCGCCGCGCCAGCGGCCCTCGCCAATGAACCGAGCCTGAATATCGACCTGCGCACGTTTTATTTCAATCGTGACTTTCGCCAGGGCAGCGCCGAAGACAGTGTCGCCGCCTCCCAGGCACTGCGGGTCGATTACGCCTCGCCCTATGTCAACGGCCTGATCGGCTTCGACGCTTCCCTGTTTGGTGCCGTCAAGCTGGATGGTCGCGGTGGCGATGAAAACAGCGGCGTGCTCAAGGCCGATGGCGATGACACCGAGGGCTATGCCACTCTAGGCCAAGCGTTTCTCAAGCTGAAACTGGGGGAGGCCACCGAACTGCGGGCGGGCCGTATGGTCCTGGCCACCCCGCTGCTATACGACGACGACGCCCGCTCCACCCCCAGCTCGACCCAAGCGATCAAGCTGGATACCCGGTTGGGTGGCGTCGACCTGTATGCCATCTACAGTGATCGCGCGGCCAACATGGCGGAAACCAGTTTCAAGAAATATCAAGCCAACGGCGAAGAGTATGAGCTCTATCTGCTCGGCGGCGGCTACAGCTTCGACAACGGGCTCAGCCTCCAGGCGGCCCATGGCGTGGCCGATGACTACCTGCGCCAAACCTACCTGAACGCCTCCTATCCGTTTCAGCTGGGCAACGGCGACAGTCTCCTGCTTGATGCCCACTATTACTACGCAACGGATGATGGGGATCTTTACGGTCGCGATTACCAATCCAGCCTGTTCAACCTCGCCGGCAGTTACGCCACCGGCGACCTGACCCTGACCCTCTCCTACCAGAGCGTCGGCGGCGATGATGGCTACGACTACAGCTGGGATGGTTTCGAGCATGACAACAACGTCCTGATGACCTGGAACTCCGTGCAATATCTGGATTTCAACAGCGATGACGAACAGTCGCTGCAGCTGCGTGCCGACTACGAGGTCGCCGCCGTGCCGGGACTGAGCCTGATGGGGCGCCACACCGAGGGGTGGGATATCGATACCGCGACCCACTCGGACGCCGAGGAGAGAGAAACCAACCTCGAAGCTCAATACGCTTTCCAGCGGGGGGCGCTGGAAGGGCTGTCGCTGCGCGCCCGCATCGCCCATATCGAAAGCGAGCAGTTCGACAACGTGGATGAGATCCGTCTGATCGCCAACTACGGCTTCAACGTATTCTGAACGGTGATCGCAGCTTGCCGCGCAGGCCCCCTTGCGGGGCCTGTTTCGTCTCTGCAACCGACCGAATCCTCCTGCCGGCTGTGCTATAGTAGCGCCCCGGAGCGGCGGTGCCCCACAACCGGCCCTGCCAAGACATCCGCGCGTTGCAGCCACCGGAACAGGCCGTCATGAACCCAGATCAAGCCGTATATAGCGACCCCACCCGCACTCAGACCACCATCGCCAGCGAGCCTGACCCGCGCTTTTCCGTCGCCCCGATGCTGGATTGGACCACGTCCGATTGTCGGGTTCTGCACCGCCTGATCTCCACCCACGCCCTGCTCTACACCGAGATGGTGACCACCGGAGCACTGCTCCATGGCGATGCCGCGCGCCATCTGGCCTACCATGCCAGCGAGCATCCGGTTGCGCTGCAACTCGGCGGCAGCCATCCGGAGGAGCTGGCGCGATGCGCCCGCATGGCGCAGGCGTGGGGCTACGACGAGGTCAACCTGAATGTGGGCTGCCCCAGCGACCGGGTCCAGAACAACATGATCGGCGCCTGCCTGATGGCCCACCCGCAGCGGGTGGCGGAGTGTCTGGCCGAGATGCAGGCCGCCGTGCGCATTCCGGTCACCATCAAGCACCGGCTCGGCATCGACGAGCTGGACAGCTTCGAACATCTGCACCGCTTCGTCGAAATCGTGCGCCAAAGCGGCTGCACCCGCTTCATCATCCATGCCCGCAAGGCGCTCTTGCAGGGGCTCAGTCCAAAAGAGAACCGCACCATCCCGCCGCTCGATTACGACCGCGTCTACCGCATCAAGGCGCTCTATCCTGAGCTGACGATCAGCATCAACGGCGGCATCAAAACCCATGCCGAGTGCGCTCGACATCTGCAACGGGTCGATGGCGTCATGGTCGGGCGGGAGGTCTACCAGAACCCCTGGCCCCTGCTCAGCGAGGCAGACCGGCGCTACTTCGGCGACGATCACCCGCGGCGCAGCCGGATGGAGGTGGCCGAGGCGTTCATCCCCTATCTGGAACAACGCCTGGCGCAGGGCGCCCCCCTGTATGCCGTTACCAAACACCTGCTCGGACTGTTCCACGGCCAGAGGGGGGGCAAGCAGTTCCGCCGCTACCTGAGTGAAAACGGCCACACCCGCACAGCCGGCGTCAAGACGTTTCAAGCCGCCCTGGCTCTGGTCCGCGGCGACTGAACCGAACCACCGACTTTATCTCGCTTGCACAGGATTACCCGATGAACCAACTCGAACAACTGAAACAGATCACCACCGTGGTGGCCGACACCGGCGATATCGACGCCATCCGCCAGTTCGCACCGGTGGATGCCACCACCAACCCCTCCCTGCTGCTGAAGGCCGCGCGGGACACAAAGTACGCCCCCCTGCTCGAGCAGGCACGGAGCTGGGCCGGTCGGCAAACAGCCAGCACCGCCGAGCAGCTCGCACTGATGACAGACCGTTTCGCCGTACTGATCGGTCGGGAGATCATCCGGCTGGTGCCGGGGCGGATCTCCACCGAGGTGGATGCCAGGCTCTCATTCGATACCGCCGCCACCGTCGCCAGGGCGCGCAAGCTGATCGGCATGTACGAAGCACTGGAGATTCCGCGCCAGCGGGTGCTGATCAAGATCGCCGCCACCTGGGAGGGGATCGAAGCCGGTCGCCAGCTCGAGCGGGAGGGGATCAACTGCAACCTGACCCTGCTGTTCGGCTTCGCCCAGGCCCGCGCCTGCGCCGATGCCGGCATCTATCTGATCTCACCGTTCGTCGGCCGCATTCTGGACTGGCACCAAGCGCGGGAGCCCGAAGCGGATTTCAGCCTCTACCGCGACCCCGGCGTTCAATCGGTCCGCCGCATCTACCACTACTACAAGGCCCACCGCTACGACACGGTGGTGATGGGGGCGAGCTTTCGCAACGTGGGCGAGATTCAGTGCCTGGCCGGGTGTGACCGCCTGACCATCAGCCCGGTACTGATGCAGCAACTGGCCGACACCCAGGCACCGCTGCATCGCGCCCTCTCGCCCGACTGCCACAGCGATGATCCCCGCCTACAGCTGAGTGAGAGCGACTTCCGCTGGGAGATGAACGAGGATCTGATGGCACAGGAAAAGCTGGCCGAGGGGATCCGCACCTTCGCCAAGGACCAGATCAAGCTGGAACAGCTACTGGCCGGACACTGAGCGGGAGGAAAAGCCGCGTCAGCGGCAACTCTCCAGCGTCGCCACCAGATCCTTGAACGCCTCGCGGTTGGACTCATTCAGGCTGATCAGTACCTTGTGCGCATCGAGGATGCGCTCACGCACCTCATCCTCGGATTCCTGCACAAAAGGCACCTGCTTCAAGTCGCAGCGGTTGGTAGGCAGCTCCTCCAGCAGCACGAACACGCGGTCAAACCCCATGCTGCGAAGGATGCGGGTGATATCGTCATGGGTTGACACCAACGTCGGTGGCGGCATCCCCTTTTCCTGCGCCTTGATGGCAAGTTTTGCGATCAGACCAAGGGAGGTGCTGTCGATGTTTTCTGTTTCGGTGAGATCGACCAGCGTATCCGAGATCTCCTCGCGCTCGAGCACCGACTCCAGATGGCGCTCAATGGTCGAACACAGCGTCAGGCGCACATCACCGACAAATTTGAGCACATAGTGCCCGGCGCAACAGGCGTAGTAGATCGCTCCATCACTCATTTGGACTCTCTGCGTACCGTCATGATCGCCACATCATCGGGGTGTCCCCGTCCGGCCGGCATCATACTCTGCAAAAACTCCGCCGGCGACCCATATTTTTTTGCGCTGCACAAACCAAGCAACGTCTGCTCCTTCTCTGCCAGTGTCGCACCATCGAGCACCTCGAGCACCCCATCGGAGAACAGGGTCAGCGTGAACTGTGGATCGAGCGCGAAGTTCAATTCGTCGAACACCGGTCGCTCGAACAACCCCAGCGGCATTCCCCGGCCAGCCAGATAGCGTACCTGCCCCCCCTGCTGCAAAATCGGCAGGGGATGGTGCCCCCCCACGGCGTAGCTCAAGATCTGCGTTTCATGGTTTATCAGCCCTACGAACATGGTCAAATGCTTGCCCAGCGACGTCAGTAACATTTCACGATTGATGCGGTGCAGTGTGGCAGAGGGAGAGAGAATGTCAAAGCTGGAGTTGCGCCGATAGTTGCGCAACAGGCGGTGAGTCATGTTTTTCAAAAGCACCGTCACCAGGGCGGAGGAGGCGCCGTGGCCGGAAACATCGGCCAGGTAAAACAGGCTCAGGGTGTCGCTGATCGCAAAGGCATCGACAAAATCGCCGCTGAGCAAGAGGGAGGGCTGGAGCACATATTCATACTCGATGCCGTTGATCCACTGCTGGCGGGCCGGTAACAGATTCTGCTGCACCTGCTGAGCGGCGTGTTGGTCCTCACGCAGCTCATCCAGGCTGCGCTCGAGGCTGTCACGCAGGCTGCCAACCTCCTCGATGTAGCGGGCCCGCTTCAGCTGGCGCTCGATGGAGTGCACGAACCGGTCGGGGTGGTGATCCAGCTCAGCCGGCACATAGACATCGTCGGCGCCACTGCGCAGGGCAGCGACCAGATTTTCCGCGGTGCCCTCGCGAACCAGGGCGATCAGTGGTTTGGGGTTGATCCGCTGCGCCATCTCATCCATCAGCCGAAGGCTACCGATGGAGGCGAGATCGAAGATGATCAGGGAGGTGTCGTAGTGGTCGAGCTGCTGATGGGCCGCTTCCAGATCGCGACAGACGATGACGCGCAAGCGCTGATGGTCACACCGCTCACAAAGCTCGAAGATACGATCGATGGTCTGGGTGCATGCCGAAAGCAGCAGCACCCGCTGCTGGTGTAAACCCATTAGTCAGCCATTCAGAGGCCCGAATACCGGCACCTCGACAGTCGCCATAGCGGAACCGGTCACCGCTGGATCAGAAGTCGTTGTCGTAGTCGACCTCGATCGCCTGATCGTTGATCTGGTAGGCCCGGCGCTGCATGTAGGCATCGCGGACAAAGCTGTATTTGTCGCCACTGATGATCCGTTCCGCCTGCAGCAAACGGCTACGGGTATCGATCAGACGCAGCGCGTAAAAGGCGTTGCGGCTGGCCACGTCATCGAGCTGATACACCGGGTCCACCGCGCCATCGGCAAACAGGGAGATGCCGTCCCGCGGGTTGCTCGGTCCAAACAGCGGCAGCACCAG
>JAXHUI010000022.1:0-33070 GCA_034189745.1 Pseudomonadota bacterium | reverse complement strand
AGCGCCTCACCGGTGAGATCGTCGACCCCTGCCTGCTGCGGCGGGTTGAACTCCACATGATAGCTGCGACCGGAAGCCGGATGGACCCGCCGACCGCTCATCCGCTTGATGATTTCGGCATCATCCACGTCGATCTCGACCACGGCGTCGATCACGACGCCGGCATCCTTCAGCGCGTCGGCCTGGGGCAGGGTGCGGGGGAAGCCATCGAACAGGAAACCGTTGGCGCAATCCGGCTCCGCGATCCGCTGCTTGACCAGCCCGATGATGATCTCATCGGATACCAGGCCACCGGCGTCCATCACCTCCTTGGCCTGCTTGCCCAGCAAAGTGCCCGCCTTGACCGCGGCGCGCAGCATATCCCCGGTGGAGATCTGCGGAATGCCGTACTTTTCGGTGATGAACTGCGCCTGGGTGCCTTTACCGGCCCCCGGAGCTCCAAGCAGAATGATGCGCATCTAATTTCTCTCCTGAACGTTGTTGTAAACTCTGGCTCGATCCAACCGCCCGAACGCTGTCGACGGGATCGTCGCGGCCACTTTTTATGGTTGTCGGCAGAAGAGGCTAACCGCTCCCGCCCCGGGCAGACAATGCGACATTAGCCTTGGCTCTTGCCCACCTATCGCCCCGTTGTCGGCAAAAAGAGCGAGACTACGCAAAGCCCGCCCAGGGTTCAAGCCTCCTCCCCCGGCGCCACTTAGCCGGTGTTGCGCATCCCCGCGGAAATACCGGCCATGGTGACCATCAACGCCTGCTCCAACCGCTGATCGGGCTGATTGCGATCGCGGAACAGCAGCTCCGCCTGCAGCACATGCAGCGGATCGATGTAGGGGTTGCGCACCTCGATCGACTGGCGAATCACCGGGTTGCCTTCCAGCAGCTGCTGCTCCTGTTTGATCGCCTTCACCTGTTCGAGCGCCTGTTGCAGACGCGACCGGAGACTGGAACCCAACACCCCCAGCTCCGGCGAGGCGAGCCGTTTTTCGTAGTAGGCCGCGATGTTGACATCGCTCTTGGCCAGCACCATCTCCAGCATATCGATCCAGGATTGGAAAAAGGGCCAGCGGCGGTACATGGTGCAGAGCAGGGGGGCCTTGCCCTCCTCCCGGGCCTGTTTCAGCGCCGCGCCCGAGCCGAGCCAAGCGGGCAGCATCAGACGGATCTGGGTCCAGGCAAAGATCCAGGGAATCGCCCGCAGGCTCTCCACGCCGCCATCCATCCGGCGTTTCGCCGGGCGCGATCCCAGTGGCAGCTTGGCCAGCTCCTGCTCCGGCGTGACGGCGCGAAAATAGGCCACGAACTGCGGTTCCTCGCGCACCAGCGAGCGGTAGGTGGTCATGCCGACCTGGGCCATCCGGTCCATCGAGCTCCGCCACTCCGGCTCCGGCCGCGGCCCTGGACTGAGCGTCGCCTGCAGCACCGCGCTGGTGTAGAGGGTCAGGTTGCGCACGGCGATTTCGGGCAGGCCGAATTTGAAGCGGATCATCTCCCCCTGTTCCGTCACCCGCAGGCTGCCCGCCACGGAACCCGGCGGCTGCGCCAGGATCGCGGTGTGGCTGGGGCCGCCGCCCCGACCCACGGTCCCCCCCCGGCCATGGAACAGCGTCAGCCGCACCCCCTCACGCTGGCACAGCTCCGTCAGTGCCTCCTGGGCGCGGTACTGGCCCCAGGCCGCCGCCAGCTGCCCGGCATCCTTGGCGGAATCGGAGTAGCCGATCATCACCTCCTGGTGGCCAGCGATATAGCGGCGATACCAGTCGATCTGGAGCAGTTTTTCGATGCAGCCGCGGGCGTTGTCCAGATCATCCAGCGTCTCAAACAGCGGCACCACCCGCATGTTGCGCTCCAGACCGACCTCCTGCAGCAGCAGGATGACGCCCAGCACATCCGAGGGTTGGCTCGCCATGGAGATCACATAGGAGCCGAGGCTGTAATCCGGGTTGGCGGCGATCACCCGGCAGGTGGAGATCACCTCCTGCACCGTGGCGGCGGGGGCCCAGCGGCGGGGGAGCAGAGGGCGGCGGGAGTTCAACTCCCGCAGCAGGAAAGCCTGCTTCTGCGCCTCATCCCACTCACTGTAGCGGCCCATCTGGTAAAACTCGGTCAGGGCATCGAACACCTCGGTGTGGCGCTCGGCGTTCTGGCGCACATCCAACCGCACCAGCGTCAGGCCGAAGCAGGCGATCCGCCGGATCAGGTCCTCCAGTGCGCCGGCGGCGATGCACCCCATGCCGCACGCATGCAGGGAGCGGTGGCAGAGCAGCAGGGGGTTGAGCAGTTCATCCAGCGTACTGATCCACCGCTCCGGGTCGCTGGCACGCCCCTTGAGGTAGTCCTCGATCCCCTGTCGGGTCTCCTGCAGACAGCCGCGCAACCGCCCCAGAATTTCGCGGTAGGGCTCCGGGTGGTTGCCGGTGGCGTGGCGCAGCTCGGCATTGGCCTCGTGCATCGACAGCTCGCCCCGCAGCAGGTCCACATCGCGCGCGTACAGGTCGGCGGCCATCCAGCGCGCCAGCAGCAGTACCTCGGCGGTGACCTCGGCGGTCACATTGGGGTTGCCATCACGGTCCCCTCCCATCCAGGAGGAAAAGCGGATCGGCGCGCAGGTCAGTGGCAGCGGCGTGCCGAGGGTGGCCCGCAGGCGTCTGTCCAGCAGGCGCAAAAAGCGCGGCACGGCGCTCCAGAGGGAGTGTTCGATCACCGCAAACCCCCATTTGGCCTCCTCCACCGGGGTGGGCCGGTGCTGGCGGATCTCGTTGGTGTGCCAGATCTGGCTGATCAGCTGGTCCAGGCGCGGCTGAACCGACTCCCCCCGGTCGCGCTGCTTGAGCAGCTCGGCGATGGCATCGTATTTCTGGATCAGGGTGCGGCGATTGACCTCGGTGGGGTGGGCGGTCAGGACCAGATCGATACACATCTCGCTCAGGCAGGCGGCGATCTCGTCGGGGCCGTGCCCCTCCCGTTGCAGCCGTTGGAGCAGGCTGTCGATCAGCTCCCCCTCTTCGTCCCCCTCGGTTTCGTAGTGGCGCCGCACCCGATGGTGCTCCTCGGCGATGTTGGCCAGATTGAGGAACTGGGTGAAGGCGCGGGCGATGGGCAACACCTCGTCCTCACTCAGCTCACTGAGCGCCTTGCGCAGGGCGGCCTGGGTCGCATCCTCGGCATGGCGCGCCGATTTGGCCAATTTGCGGATATGCTCCACCTTGTCGAGAAACTGACCCCCCAGGTGGGATTCCATCGTCCGGCCCAGGCTCTCGCCCAGAATCCGTACATCATCGCGTAACGCTTCGTGCAGGTCGCTCATCTGATCACCTCTGTTGGCAGCTCCCCCCCGATGCTAACCGATTGCCGGCGTGGGCATAACCTCCCGGGCGAGATCGCGCCGTAACGGGGGTGGGTGGCGCTCACAGCCCCTCGCGCTTGGCCCCATCCCACCACTGATCGAGCTGATCCAGACTCAGGCGGCCCACTCCCGGCCGCTATCGGCCGCGCGCGATTGCGATGGCGGAAGCGGCGCTCGAACGTGGCGTTGCGGTGGCGCAGCCGATCCATCAGCCGGAGCCGATCCTCGAGCCGGTGGCTCAGCGCCCGGCTCCACTGCGCTCACGATGTACATCCAGCACGTTGGGCACCTGATTGATCTTGTCCATCAGCCGGCCCAGCCGTTCGAGACGGGGGATCTCGACCGTCAGCGTCAACCGCGCCACGTTGTTGTTGCGATCGGTGAGGGTGTTGGCCGCCAGGATATTGATCTTCTCGTTGCTCAATACCAGCATCACATCGCGCAACAGGCCGGGACGGTCGAACGCCTCGATGATCATGTCCACCGGGTAGGTCTGCTCGCGCTCCTCGCCCCAGTCGAGGTTGATCACCCGGTCCGGCTCGTTCTCGCGCAGCGCCATCAGGTTGAGGCAATCCTCGTGGTGGACCGAGATCCCCCGCCCCTGGGTGATATAGCCCATGATCGGATCACCCGGCAGCGGCTTGCAGCAGCTCGCCAGGGTGGTCAGCAGATTATCCACCCCCTGAATGTTGATCCCGCTGCCGGCGCTGCGGGGCGCCTTGGCCGCCGGGCCGGTCGGCAGCGCCAGATCGAGCTGGGACGCCTGCCGCTCGGGCTCGATCTGGCGCTGGGCCTCATGGATGATCTGCGACAGGCGCAGATCCCCCGCCCCCAGCGCGGCGCACAGATCCTCCGCGCTCTTGTAGTTGAGTGCCGGGGCGATCTGGTTGAGATCGATCCCCTGCGGGTCCAGCGCCAGGCGGCGGAATTCACGCAGGATGAGGTCGCGCCCCGCCTCGGCATTTTGTTCCTTGGCCTGCTGGCGGAACCAGTGCGCCACCTTGGCCCGTGCCCGCGAGGTGGTAACAAAGCCGTAGTTCCGGTTGAGCCAGTCGCGCCGCGGCGCCTCCTCCCGGGAGGTGAGGATTTCAACCTGATCGCCGGTTTTCAGCGCCGTGTTGAGCGGGATGATACGACCATTCACCTTGGCGCCACGGCAGCGATGCCCCACTTCGGTATGCACGCGGTAGGCAAAGTCCACCGCCGTGGCACCCTGGGGCAGGTCGATCACATGGCCGTCGGGGGTAAACACATACACCCGGTCCTCCACCACATCACCGCGCAGCATGTCGCCGAGCGCCTCGCTCTCGCCCAGATCGTCATGCCACTCCAGCACCTGCCGCAGCCAGGCGATCTTCTCCTCGTAACCATCGCTGCGTGCCTGGGTGTCCGTGCCCTTGTACAGATGGTGGGCGCACACCCCCAGCTCCGCCTCCCGGTGCATGGCGAAGGTACGGATCTGAACCTCCAGCACCTTGCCCTCCGGCCCGAACACGGCGGTGTGCAGGGAGCGGTAGCCATTGGGCTTGGGGGAGGCGATATAGTCGTCGAACTCATGCGGAATGTTGCGCCAGAGGCCGTGCACGATCCCCAGCGCGCTGTAGCAGTCACGAATCTCGGGCACCAGGATGCGCACCGCGCGGACATCATGGACCTGGCTGAAATCGATGTTTTTGCGCTGCATCTTGCGCCAGATGCTGTAGATATGTTTGGCGCGCCCCATCACGTCAGCGGCGATGCTGGCATCCGCCAGCCGCTGGCGCAGCAGCTCCACCACCTGGTCGATGAACTGCTGCCGGTCGAGCCGTTTTTCGTCCAGCAGGCGGGCGATCTGCTTGTAGTCGTTGGGCTTCAGGTAGCGGAAGGAGAGATCCTCCAGCTCCCACTTGATATGGCCGATGCCGAGCCGGTGGGCCAGCGGGGCGTAGATGTCGAACACCTCCCGCGCCACCAGATAGCGTTTTTTGCGATCGCCATTTTTGACCCCCCGGATGGCGCAGGTGCGCTCGGCGATTTTGATCAACGCCACCCGCACATCGTCGATCATCGCCACCAGCATCTTGCGCACGTTGTCGACCTGGGTGGTTCGGGTGCCCAGGACGCCATCATCGGCGCGCGGATTCTTGCGGCTGCCGATGGCGGCCATCTGCAGTACGCCCTCGATCAGATTGGCGATGGGGTCACCGAACTGCTCGCGGACCCGCTCCAGCGCGAGCTTGCCCTCGCGCACCGAGCGGTAGAGGATGGCCGCGACCAGGGTTTCCTGATCCTGCTGCAGCTCGGCCAGAATCTGGGCCATCTCCAGCCCGGTGCGAAAACTGCCCACCGTGCTGTGAAACCAGCGATCCTCGGCGTCGGCCACCGCCGCGCGCGCCTGTTTGGCCAGCAGACACGCCTGGCGGATCTGGCCGATATCGCTGATCTCTACCTGCTGCTGCAACCGCAACAGCCAGAGATCCAGATCAACGCTTCCATCTGCTCGTATCGGGTGTTCTTCTCGAACCTTCACCATGGCTGATCGCCACTCCTGTCTTGCCCCGCAACCATGACTGCATGGGGCCTGCCACGGCAGCGGCGCGCGCCCCTCCGAATGGGGCCACATTCTAGTCTCTAACGGCGCCCGGTGCGAGAACGTTGCCGGCCCGACCCGGCTCAGCCGCCGGGGGGCGGGTCGAACACCCCGGTGGAGAGGTAGCGATCGCCCCGGTCACAGATAATGCAGACAATGGTGGCCCCTTCCACCGCCTCGGCCAGCTGCAACGCGCCGGCGACGCACCCGCCGGAGGAGACACCGCAGAAGATCCCCTCCCGCCGCGCCAGAGCGCGCATGGTCTCTTCTGCCTGCGTCTGGGAGATGTCGAGCACCCGGTCCACCCGGTTGCGCTCGAAAATTTTGGGCAGGTAGGCTGGCGGCCAGCGGCGGATGCCGGGGATCTGCGCTCCCTCCTGCGGCTGCAGCCCCACGATCTGGATCGCCGGATTGCGCTCTTTCAGGTAGCGGGAGACCCCCATGATGGTCCCGGTGGTGCCCATGGCGCTGACAAAGTGGGTCACCCTACCCTGCGTCTGCTGCCAGATCTCGGGGCCGGTGCCGCGGTAATGGGCCTCGGGGTTGTCGGCGTTGGCAAACTGATCCAGCACCTTGCCCTCTCCCGCCGCCTGCAGCTCCAGCGCCAGATCACGCGCCCGCTCCATCCCCTCGGCCCGGGTCACCTCGATCAACTCGGCGCCGTAGGCGCTCATCGCCGCCTTGCGTTCGGCGCTCATGTTGGCCGGCATGATCAGTTTGAGCCGATACCCCTTGATCGCGGCGGCCATCGCCAGGGCGATGCCGGTGTTGCCGGAGGTGGCCTCGATCAGACACTCTCCCGGCTGGATCTCACCGCGCGCCTCGGCCCGCTCGATCATGCTCAGCGCCGGACGATCCTTGACCGAGCCGGCCGGATTGTTGCCCTCCAGCTTGCACAGCAGGGTGTTGCCGTTGGCGACGGGAATACGTTGTAAGCGGACCAGCGGCGTGTGCCCGATGCAGTCGGCGATGGTGGGGTACTCGATGGCCATGAGTGCTCCTGAGTGAAACGGAATAGGGGTATAAAAGAAGGTGTTCTTATTCCTGACTGTTGCTGTCGGGATAATATCAGCCGTCGGGAAGAACGGCAATCTCAGCCCGCCTCGGCCACCACAAAGGCCACCACCAGCGCTCGCTCATCGCTCAGGGAGAGGTGCCAGCGGTCGATCCCCTGCCGCCGGGCCAGCGCATCGGCCGCCCCCGTCAGCTGCAGCCGGGGGCGGCCGTGGGGATCATGGAGAACGGAAAAATGCTGCCAGCTGATGCCGCGCCCTATGCCGGTTCCCAGCGCCTTCACCGCCGCCTCCTTGGCGGCGAAGCGCTTGGCCAGAAACCGTTCAGGGTGGGCGCTCTGCTGAAATGCGTTCAGCTCCGCGGGGGTGAGTATCCGCTGCGGCAGGCGCGGGGTTCGGGCCAGCGCCCGCCGGATACGCTCGATCTCGACCATGTCGGTGCCGATGGCGTAGATCATGCGCGCAGCGCGGCGCGCTGCGCTTGCACCCGCTGCTGCGCCTCCAGCATCCGCGCGCGCATCTCGGCGACCGCCGCTTTCAACCCCACCATCAGGGCGCGGGCGATGACGCCGTGGCCGATGTTGAGTTCATTCAACTCCGGGATCGCGGCCACCGCCTCCACGTTGTGGTAGTGCAGGCCGTGGCCGGCGTTGATCACCAGCCCCTGCTGCCAGGCGTGGCGGGCGGCGGCCTGCAGCCGTTCCAGTTCGCCGCTGCGCGCGACGAGGGTGGGGGCGTCGGCGTAGTTGCCGGTGTGCAGCTCGATTACCGGGGCGCCGCAGCGCACGGCGGCATCGATCTGGGCCGGATCGGGGTCGATGAACAGCGACACCTCGCAGCCGGCATCAGCCAGCCGCAGGCACGCACCCCGGATGGAAGACTCCTGCCCGATCACATCCAGCCCCCCCTCGGTGGTCAGCTCCGCCCGTTTTTCCGGCACCAGACAGACATGGGGCGGGCGCACCGCCTCGGCCAGCAGGAGCATCTCCTCGGTCAGCGCCATCTCCAGGTTCATCCGGGTTTGCAGAGTTTGCGCCAACAGGTGGATATCCCGCTCCTGAATATGGCGCCGATCCTCGCGCAGGTGCACGGTGATCCCATCGGCTCCGGCCTCCTCCGCCAGCGCCGCCGCCTGCACCGGATCGGGATAACGGGTTCCCCGCGCCTGGCGCAGCGTGGCGACGTGGTCGATATTGATGCCCAGCAGCAGGCGATCAGGCTCACTCATCTGGTACTCCCTTGCGTTTGAGAAACAGCTCCCGACTGCGCAGGGGCCGCTCTCCCAGTAGTGGTGTCAGTCGGTTCCGCATCAGCCGCTTGGCACTGCGCCGCACGGCGGGGTCGGCATAACGGTGTGCGGCGATGGCCAACAGATGTTCCGCCGGGTAGCCATCGCCTCGATCAGAAGGCACCAGCCCCCGCTCCGGGTCGAGCCGATAGCGCCGGCCCGGTTGCAGAGCCCCCGTATCCAGCCCATACCCCAGCTGCTCGAGCAGCTGCCCCTCGAAGGTGCGCAGCGCCCCCTCCAGATCCTGCCCCAGCCGCAACTCATCCAGCGCACAGCGAAAATAGAGAAACAGCCGGGGGTGGGGGTCAAACGGGCGCAGCAGGCGCGCCAGCAGCTCATTCAGGTAGAGGCCGCACAGCAGCGCCGCCCCCTGCGGCAGCCGCAGGGACTCGATCGGCTCGGCCAGGCGCAGGGTTTTCAGCTCGGTGCGTCCCTGCCAGCCGACCTGGAGCGACTGGAACGGCTGCAGCGTGGCGCGCAGGCGCGAACTCGGTCGGCGCGCACCGCGGGCGACCACACTGACCTTGCCATGCTCCAGCGTCAGCAGATCGACCAGCAGGCTGGTTTCACGATAGGGCCGGCTGTGCAGAACATAGGCGGCCGCCGCATCGACCCGATCGCGCATCACTCCTGCCTGTAACCGAGGCTCTGCAGCGCCCGCTCATCATCGGACCAGCCCCGTTTGACCTTGACCCAGAGGTTGAGCATCACTTTGCTGGAAAACATCTTTTCCATATCGATACGGGCATCACGGCCGATGGTCTTGAGTACCGCGCCGCCATCACCGATCACGATCCGCTTCTGCCCCTCCCGTTCGACCAGAATCAGGGCGCTGATATGCAACACCCGGCCATCGTGCTGGAACTCTTCGATCTCCACCGTGGTGCCGTAGGGGACCTCCTCGCCCAGATTGCGCATCAGCTTCTCCCGCACCAGCTCGGCGGCGACGAAACGGGAGCTGCGATCGGTGATCTGCTCCTCGGGAAACAGATGCACCCCCACTGGAATCCGGGCTTCCACCTCCTGCTCCAGCCGTTCCACGTTGTGCCCCTTCTCCGCCGAGATCGGGATGATCGCGGCGAAGGGGTACTTGGCCGCAAGCGCCTCCAGCTGGGGCAACAGGGCCGCTTTCTCCTGCAACCGGTCCACCTTGTTGAGCGCCAGAATCACCGGACAGCGCAGCGATTGCAGCTTGTCGAGCACCAGCTGATCCTCTTCGGTCCAGGCGGTACGATCGACCATGAACACCACCAGGTCCACATGCCGCAGCGCCTCGGAGGCGGTGCGGTTCATGAACCGGTTGAGCGCCTTGCCGGTGTCATCCTTGTGCAGCCCCGGGGTGTCCACATACACCACCTGCAGCGCCCCCTCGGTCTTGATCCCCAGAATCTGGTGCCGGGTGGTCTGCGGCTTGCGCGAGGTGATACTCAGCTTTTGCCCCAGTATCCGGTTGAGCAGGGTCGATTTGCCCACATTGGGCCGCCCCACGATCGCCACATAACCGCACCGCTGTGCCGTTTCGCTCATCGGCCCACCTCCTGCTCCAGTTGCGCCAGCGCGGCCCGGGCCGCCTCCTGCTCCGCCTGACGGCGGCTGCTGCCGTGCCCTTCGGTGGGGGTATCCAGCAGTGCTATTTCACAACGGATATGGAAAGTTTGGTCGTGGGGCTCCCCCTCCACCGACACCAGCTCATAGTGGGGCAGCTCCACACGATGCGACTGCAAAAACTCCTGCAACCGGGTCTTGGCATCCTTGAGGGTGTGGTTCAGATCCAGCTGCTGAAGATGGGGGGCGAACCAGCGCAGAATGAAAGCCCGGGCCGCCTCCACCCCCTGATCGAGATAGACCGCGCCGATGATCGCCTCGACGCTATCGGCCAGAATGGAATCGCGCCGGAAGCCACCGCTTTTCAGCTCACCGGAGCCCAGCCGCAGGTAGTCACCGACCCCCATCTCCCGGGCGATGAGGGAGAGCGTCTCCCCTTTGACCACACGGGAGCGCAGGCGGCTCATCTGCCCCTCTCGGGCGGCGGGAAAGCGGGCATAGAGTTCATCGGCAATGACGAAACTCAAGATCGCATCGCCAAGAAACTCGAGCCGTTCGTTGTTGCGCTTGCCACAGCTGCGGTGGGTCAGTGCCAACTCGAACAGTTCAGGATCTTGACAGGGGTTGCCCAGTTTACGGGCCAGTTCAACGGCTGGTTTAATCAAGGCTTGACCACCTGATAATGGTCTTCAAATTTGACCACGGCATCGACGTTGTAAAACATCGGCACCCGAACCTCATAGGCCAGATCGAAGTAGAGTATCCCTTCCTCCAATCGAACCTGCAGGGCGTCCCTTTCCGGCAATGAAACCTGATTGATCAGGAACTTCTTGTCGAAATTGCGCCGAATCTCGCGCACCGGCTGGGCCAGCTCCGCCGGATCTTCGACCGTTTCGGCGATGATCGATTTGATCGTGGCGTGCTCCCAGTAGGGGCCAAACAGCTTGAACCCCGCGCTCAGGAAGATCCCCGCCACGATCAGCCCGACCAGCACCGAAGTGAATGAGGCCCCATGCTGAAAGCGTGTAGCTGCGTTATTCATCCTTCCATCCTCTAGTTAATGCGGCGCAGGTCACTGAAATCGGGCAGACTAAAAAAGCCATCCCAGTGCATCCATACGGCAACCGCCTTGCCAACCAACAGCTCCTCCGGCACAAAGCCCCAGTAGCGGCTGTCCCGGCTGTTATCCCGGTTGTCGCCCAAAACGAAGTAATGCCCCGCTGGAACCTTCCACTGGCCGTTCATCACCGGGCGATAGAGATCGTGGTAGATGCGGTGCGGTTTACCCGCCAGCGTTTCGCTCAACAGCAGCTGTTCCGGGTGGGCTGGCGGCAGCCGCGCAATCAACCGCTGCGGCTGCCGCTCCCCGTTGATGAACAGGGTCTTGTCCTGATAGGTGATCAGATCCCCCGGCACACCCACCACCCGCTTAATGTAGTTGATGCTGGGGTCTTCCGGGTAGCGGAACACGATCACATCGCCATGTTGCGGATCATGGTTGCTCAGAAAACGGCTATTCAGCACCGGCAGGCGCAGGCCATAATGAAACTTGTTTACCAGAATGAAGTCGCCGATCTTCAACGTGGGCAGCATGGAGCCCGAGGGGATCTGAAACGGCTCGTACAGAAAGGAGCGCAACAGCAGAACCACCAGCAGCACCGGGAACATGGAACGAGCGGTATCGGCCCAGCCCGGCTGGCGCAGCAGGCGGGCCCGCTGCTCCTGCGGCAGTGGCGCGCCGGCACGCTGTTCCGCCTGCGCCAGCCGCGCCCGGCGCCGGGGTGCAAACAGCAGCGCATCGAGCAGCCAGAGAGCACCGGAGAACAGGGTGACCAGTACCAATATCAGTGAGAAATCCAGATTCATACGCCCGCCTTAGCTATCCACTTTGAGTACCGCCAGGAAGGCATCCTGAGGAATCTCCACCCGCCCCACCTGCTTCATCCGTTTTTTACCCTCTTTCTGCTTGGAGAGCAGTTTTTTCTTGCGGCTGACATCACCGCCATAGCACTTGGCCAACACATTCTTGCGCAGCGCCTTGACGGTGGTGCGCGCGATCACCTTGCCACCGATGGCGGCCTGGATCGCCACATCGAACATCTGCCGGGGGATCAGCTCCTTCATCTTTTCACACAGCTGCCGGCCCCGGTGTGCCGCGTTGTCCCGGTGCAGAATGACCGCCAGCGCATCCACCCGTTCACCGTTGATCAGGATATCCAGGCGCACCAGTTTGGCGGCCTGGAACCGCTGGAAGTTGTACTCCAGCGAGGCATAGCCACGGCTGGCCGACTTGAGGCGGTCAAAGAAATCCAGCACCACCTCCGCCATCGGCAGCTCATAGGTGACCTGAACCTGCTTGCCCACAAAATGCATGTTTTTCTGCACCCCGCGCTTCTCCACACAGAGGCCGATCACCTGCCCCAGGTACTCATCCGGCACCAGAATGTTGGCCAGCACGATCGGCTCGCGCATCTCACGCACGGTGGCGGGATCGGGCAGCTTGGAGGGGCTGTCGATCTGCACCACCTGGCCGTTGTTCAACTCCAGTTCGTACACCACCGTTGGCGCGGTCGTCACCAGGTCGAGATCATACTCCCGCTCCAGACGTTCCTGCACGATCTCCATGTGCAACATGCCCAGAAAGCCACAACGGAAGCCAAACCCCAGCGCGTCGGAGGTTTCCGGCTCGAAAAAGAGCGAGGCATCGTTCAGGGTGAGCTTGTCCAGCGCCTCCCGAAAGTCCTCGTAGTCATCGGCGCTGGTGGGGAACAGGCCGGCGTACACCTGCGGCTGAACCTTCTGGAAACCGGGCAGGCTGGGCACATCCGGGGTTTTGGCGTGGGTCAGCGTGTCGCCCACCGGCGCGCCGTGGATATCCTTGATCCCGGCGACCACGAAGCCCACCTCCCCCGCCCGCAGCTGCTCGGTCTCCTTGCGCTTGGGGGTAAACACCCCCACCGCGTCCACCTGATGCACCTGGCCGGTGGATTTGACCAGCAGCTTGTCTTTTTTGCGCAGGGTACCGTGTATCACCCGCACCAGGGAGACCACCCCCAGGTAGTTATCGAACCAGGAGTCGATGATCAGCGCCTGCAGCGGCCCATCCACCTTCCCTTCCGGCGGCGGAATCACCCGCACCAGCTCCTCCAGCACCGCCTCGACCCCCAGGCCGGTCTTGGCGGAGCAGGCGATCGCATGGCTGGCATCGATGCCGATCACCTCTTCGATCTCCTGCCGCACCCGGTCGGGATCGGCCTGGGGCAGATCGATCTTGTTCAGAACCGGGAGCACCTCGAGCCCCTGCTCGATGGCGGTGTAACAGTTGGCCACCGACTGGGCCTCGACCCCCTGCGCCGCATCCACCACCAGCAGCGCGCCCTCACAGGCCGCCAGCGAGCGCGACACTTCGTAGGAGAAGTCCACATGCCCCGGCGTGTCGATGAAGTTGAGCTGATAGGTGTTGCCATCCTTCGCGCTGTAATCGAGGGTGACGCTCTGCGCCTTGATCGTGATGCCGCGCTCGCGCTCGAGCTCCATAGAATCGAGTACCTGCGCCGCCATTTCGCGATCGCTCAGCCCGCCGCAGATCTGGATGATGCGGTCGGACAGGGTGGATTTGCCATGATCGATATGGGCGATGATCGAGAAATTGCGGATATGACTGATTGTATTCACTTTTTCAGTGCTAGACATGCATCGAAACCCGGAATGTGTACGCACCCATGTGCAGTAAGGACGGCAATCATCGAGTGCGGAAAACGAAGATGGGCCGCATTGTAACGTGAAGGCGCTTTATTGTCGCCAGCGAGCTGATAACCCAACGACCTGGCCGCCCCCACAGGGATATTGCTCCATCCCCCATGCCTCTGCACGCCGCGTTCATCCGGTCCGGGTTGGCGATCGCCGTCAACCGCAGCCGGTATCCACACCTTGACGGGCCAACGCACGATGGGGTGTACTACCAACGGCCCATGATCCGGGCCGCCCGGGCCTGAATGGCAACCCGATCATGGTTGGAGGGCGGCCGGGGCATCCAACCGATCGGGGCCGCCTCCAGCCGGCTGCGCTGCTCGGGCTGCATCCAAAACAACGACGATAGCCACACGAGGCAACCATGAAAACACTGTTACGGATTGGCAGTAAACTCACCCTGGCCGGCGCGGTGGCCATCACTCTTCTCTTCGCTCAGGCTCAGGCCGAGCCCGAGTTGGTAATCAAGGCGGCCCACGCCGCCTCTGCCACCAACACCGGCCACTTGGCGCTAGAGTATATGGATAGAGAACTGCGCCAGCGCACCGACGGGGCGATCGGCCTGCAGATTTTTCCCAACGGCCAGCTCGGCGGTGAGCGGGAGCTGATCGAAAGCATTCAGCTGGGTAATATCGACCTGGTGTTTGTCTCCTCGGCACCGCTGGCCAGCTTCAACGAACAGTTTTACCTCCTCGACATGCCATTTCTGTTTCGTGATCGCGAGCAGGTCTACCGGGTGCTCGACGGCGAGATCGGCCAGGAGTTGCTGCGCAGTCTGGATAATGTCGGCATGGTGGGACTGGGTTACTGGGAGAACGGGTTTCGCCAGTTCACCAACAACCGTCGTGTCGTTCACACCGCCGCGGATGTGAAAGGGTTGGACATGCGCACCATGGAAAACCAGATCCACCTGATGACCTGGCGTGAGCTGGGCACCAACCCCGCCCCACTGGCCTTCAACGAACTCTACACCGCCCTGCAACAGGGCACCTTCGAAGCGCAGGAGGGGCCGATCAACCTGTTCCGGGACATGCGGTTCGATGAAGTGCAGAAGTACATCAGCACAACCAACCACATCTACTCCCCATTCGTGGTGTTGATGAACCCGGAGCTCCAGTACCGGATGTCCGACCAGCAACGGGCGATCTTCCGTCAGGTGTTTCAGGATGCCAAAGCCTACCAGCGTGATCTGGCCCAGAAGGCCGACGCGGCAGCGGCAATCGAATTGGCAGAAAAGGGGGTCACCATCACCACACTGACGCCGGAAGAGCTCGAGACCTTCTCCTCGAAGATGGCGCCGGTGTACGAGCGCATCGAGGCGATCGTGGGGAGTGACCTTGTCAACCGGGTGATCGAGGCCGCTCGATAATCGCACCGGCGGCCAGCCCGGCTGGCCACCGGCAAAGGGCAGCAACATGAAATTCGTTGACAACTACTTTGAAGAGCTCCTTCTGGTTGGCCTGATCAGCGCCATGTCGGTGCTGATCATCGCCCAGATCTTCATGCGGTTTGTGATCGGCTCCTCCATCACCTGGTCGGAAGAGCTCGCCCGCTACCTGTTCATCTGGATGACCTGGATCGGCACCAGCTATGGGGTGAAAAAACATGCCCATATCCGGGTGAATGCCGTTACCCAAATGTTCCCACCGCGCTTGGGCCGCTATATCAATATCTTGACCTACCTCATCTTTTTGCTCTTCTGCGGTCTGGTCATCAAGGAGGGGATCGCCATGACGGAAAAGATTTTCCGCTTCAACCAGCAATCCGCTTCCCTCAGGATACCCATGGGGTATGTCTATCTCGCCCCGGTAGTTGGCCTGGCGTTGACCGCCCTGCGGCTACTACAGGCGATCCATCAGGAGATCCGCGTCATCCGTGGGAGTCGCGCCCCATGACCTCCCTGATCCTGTTTGGCTTGTTCGGTCTATTTTTGTTGCTGAGCGTTCCCATCGCCATCGCCCTGGGCCTGGCCTCCAGCGCCGCACTGCTAGTTAGCGGCAAGGTGAGCTCGAGTTACGTCGCCCAGGGGCTGGTGACCTCGATCGACTCCTTCCCCCTGATGGCGGTCCCCTTCTTCATTCTGGCGGGTAACCTGATGAGTCAGGGCGGCCTCTCTGAACGGCTACTGGCCGTGGGCAACATTCTGTTCGGGCGTTTCAATGGCGGCATGGCGGTGATCGCCGTGGTCACCTGCATGTTTTTCGGTGCCATTTCAGGCTCTGGGCCGGCCACGGTGGCGGCGGTGGGGGCCATTCTGCTACCGGCCATGGGCCGAAGCGGCTATCGGCCAGCTTTTTCCAGCGGCCTGATCGCCTCCGCCGGCAGCCTGGGCATCGTCATTCCACCCAGCATTCCGATGGTGATCTACGCCTCATCGGCCAACATCTCCGTGACCGCCCTGTTTCTGGCGGGGATCGTTCCCGGCCTGCTCATCGGCCTGTTCCTGATCGGTTATGCCTGGTTTGTGAGCCGGCGCGAGGGGGTGGGGCAGAAAGAATCCGCCCCCACCGTGGCCGAAGCCCTCGCCACGATATGGGACGCCAAATGGGCTCTGCTGGTGCCGGTAATCATTCTGGGCGGCATCTATGGCGGCGTATTCACCCCCACGGAAGCCGCCGCCGTGGCCGTATTCTATGGCCTGATCGTGGGCCTGTTTCTCTATCGGGAGCTGGACCTCAAATCGCTCTACCAGATTCTGGCAGATTCCGCCCTGGTGACCGCCACCATCATGATCATCGTGGGAGCCGCCACCATCTTCGGTCGGGTGCTGACCATCGAACGTATTCCCAATCAGCTGACCGAATGGGTGTTGCAGATCATCGGCAACCCGCTACTGCTGCTACTGCTGCTCAATATCCTGCTGCTGCTCATCGGCACCTTCATGGAAACCCTGGCCGCGATCATCATCCTGACGCCGATTCTACTGCCCATCGCCACCAGCCTCGGTGTCGATCCGATCCATTTCGGCATCATCATGATCGTCAACCTGGCGATCGGTATGATCACCCCGCCGGTGGGCGTCAATCTGTTCGTCGCCTCGCGAGTGGCATCGCTATCGCTGGAAAAGGTGATGCGCAGTGCCGTTCCCTTCCTGCTGGTGATGCTGACCGCCCTGCTGCTGATCACCTATCTGCCCGTCATCTCCCTGGGCCTTGGCGGCCTGATCGATGGCTGACGTGCAACACGCCATGGCGGCGGGCGCTCGCCGGTATGCGAAAGGGAGCCCGAGTGGCACGCTGCCCGGATCCCCTTGGCCCCGTCGCCGCGACCACGGTGGCCAACAGTGGCCGCCGGTCATGAGCGGGGCCCCAAATGCAACCACAAAGACAACGGCTGTACCATGAACTCAACCACGGCTTTGAAGGACTTTTTTGCTGAACTGGCCACGTGCGTCGACGCCAGAGACCTGTACCAGGAGGTGCCACCGGCACACCTGCGCGACTGGAGCGATGAGCCCCCCGGGACCCCCGTGGGGTTGGTGACCCCCCGCGACACCGGGCAGGTGGCAGCGGTGATGGCGGTTTGTTCCCGCCACGGTGTCCCCGTGGTACCTCAGGGTGGGCTCAGTGGGCTGGCCGGTGGTGCCGTGCCCTCCGATGGTTGCTTGCTGCTTTCACTGGCGCGCATGTGTGCCATCGAAGAGGTGGACTCGACCGTTGGCACCCTGCGTGTACAGGCCGGTGCCACCTTGCAGAGCATTCAGGAACGGGCCGAGTCGGCAGGCTGGATGTTTGCGCTCGATCTGGGCGCCCGTGGCTCCTGTCAGATCGGCGGCAACATCGCCACCAACGCGGGCGGCAACCGGGTCATCCGTTATGGCGTGATGCGTGATCTGGTCCTGGGGCTGGAGGTGGTTCTGGCCGACGGCCAAGTGGTAGAACTGATGCAAACGATGAAAAAGAACAACACCGGGCTGGATCTGCGGCAGTTATTCATCGGTTCCGAAGGTACGCTGGGGATCATCACCCGGGCGGTGCTGAAACTGAGCCCGGGCGTAAGCGGCGCCAACACCGCCCTGATCGCCTTTGCCCGCTACGATCAGGCGTTGCAATTTCTGAAGCGGGCACAGACCGCCCTTTCCGGCCGGGTCAGCGCCTTTGAGCTGATGTGGCCCGATTACTATCGGTTTGCGTTGCGGACCCTCCAGCGCGCCGACCCGTTTGCTGATGAATACGGCTACTATCTGCTGTTCGACGTTCAAAGCAGCCAGCCGGAACAGGATTACCCGCAATTTGAACGACTGATGATCGATGCGTTCGAACAGGGCACGGTGGAGAACGCCGTGCTGGCCAGCTCAGGACGGGAGATTCAGGCGTTTTGGCACCTACGCGATTGCGTCGCGGAGATGCTCTCCACCCTTGCACCCACCATCAACTTTGATGTTTCGGTGAGCCTGAACCGGATCGGCGATTTTGCCGACCAGCTCCGAGCCACCCTGGATGAGCGTTTCCCTGAGTTGACCAACTTGTTCTTCGGCCATGTGGGCGATGGCAACCTGCATCTGGTAACCGGGCCGGTGACGGGCGGTAAAACCATGGAGCACGCCATCGAGAGCGAGGTCTACCGCATAACCCGCGACTTCTCCGGCTCCGTCTCCGCCGAGCACGGCATCGGCCTGCACAAGAAAAAATGGCTGCGCTTCTCCCGTTCGGAAACCGAGCTGGCGTTGATGCGCTCGATCAAACAGGCGCTGGACCCGCAGGGTTTGCTCAATCCCGGCAAGATTCTGGATTGAGCCCCCCGCCGAGCCCGGCAGGGACAGGGGGCTGAAAGCCAACCCACGCAGCCTGAGAAACCCGAGGGATCACCCCGGGCGCGGGTTCGGATCTAGTCGATTTTGAGGGCGATGAACAGGGGGCTGCCGCGGCGCACGATACGGATCGGCACGGAACGCCCGCTGGGCAGCGCCGAGACCACCTGCTCGAACTGCTCCACCGTCTCGATCCGCTTGCCATCGAGCATGGTGATCACGTCACCGCGTACCAGGCCGGCCTGGAGTCCCGGCCCCTCCATCACCTGCTGCACCATCACGCCGGAGCCGATCCCCCATTTCTCTTTCAGTGACGGCTCCAGCGGGGCCACCACCAACCCGAGCCGGTCGGTCTCGATCGAGCCCGGGGTGCGTGACGCCTGCTGCTCCTCCTCCGGCATCCGACCGATTTCCAGCTCGATCACCCTGCGCCTGCCCGAGCGCATCACCTCGAGGCGGGCGGTCTGGCCTGGCTTGATGCGACCGACCAGCGGCGGCAGGTCGGAGGAGAGCTCTATGGATCGGCCGTTGAGCTTCAGGATCACATCCCCCTCCTGTAGCCCTCCACGCTTCGCCGGGCTGTCCGGCAGCACCTTGGCCACCAGCGCCCCGGCCGGTTTCTCCAGCCCGAACGATTCGGCCAGATCGCGGTTGACCTCCTGGATGATCACGCCGAGCCAGCCGCGCTCGACGAAGCCCTGACTTTTCAACTGCTCGGCCACGTCCATGGCGACATCGATCGGAATCGCAAAGGAGAGCCCCATGAACCCGCCCGAGCGGGTGTAGATCTGCGAGTTGATGCCGACCACCTCGCCATCCAGATTGAAGAGCGGGCCACCGGAGTTGCCCGGGTTGATCGCCACATCGGTCTGAATGAAGGGCACATAGGTCTCGTTGGCCAACGCGCGCTCGGTGGCGCTCACGATCCCGGCGGTAACGCTGTGATCAAACCCGAACGGGGAACCGATCGCCAGCACCCATTCACCCACCTTGAGATTCTCTGAGCGCCCCCGTTTCACCACCGGCAGGTCGTGCGCATCGATCCGCAGCAGTGCCACGTCGGTGCGCTCATCGGAACCCACCACCTCCGCCTGCAACTCGCGCCGATCGCTCAGGCGCACCAGCACTTCGTCGGCGTCCTTGATCACATGGTGGTTGGTGAGGATGTAACCGTCGCTGGAGATGATGAACCCGGAGCCCAGAGAGTGGGGGGCCTTGCGTGGCCCCTCCTGGAATTGGGGTAGATCGCGGAAGAAGTGGCGGAAAATGTCCGGTATCTCCTCGCCGCGAGGGCCGTGAAATTCAAACTGCCCGAAGGGGGTGGAGAGCGATTGCTCACTGTGACTGACCGTACTGATGTTGACCACCGCCGGCGCGACCTTCTCGACCAGCTCGGTGAAATCGGGCAGAGCCGCCGCGTTCACCAGAGGGGCACAAAGCCAGGCCAGCATGAAACCAAGGCTGATTTTGATGCGTTTCACTGATTTTCACCTTTTGTCGATTACAGGGTTTTCAATAGAACCGGTTGATAACGGCTCAGCTCAGCCGTGTTGCGGGTCAGCAGACGCACCAGCGCGAAGCCGGCCAGCAGCAGCAGCGCCGCCACCAGCATCTGTAGCGCCTCCCCCGCGCCGAGAACGCTGGCGAACAGCGCTCCGGCGACCAGCATCAGCAGGGGCAACAGATACAACAGCAGCGAGGCCCGCAGGAGGCTGCCCTCCTCCAGCCCGATCAGCACCTGCTGTCCCGGGGTGAGCGGCAGGTTGTCGGGGTTGAGCACCTCGATTTCGACGTTGCGCCCGCGCGACCACTGGGACAGCGCCCCTTGGCCGCAGCCGGAGCGGCGGCTGCACTGGGCGCAGGCACTGATGCGGGCCGCTTCGACCCGCGCCACTCCCGGGCCGCTCCAGGTGACGGTGGCGAGCTCCTCGATCATCGTTGCCCCTCGGGCTCGACCGCACTGGCGATCCGGTCGGCGATCATCAGCGGCATCTGCCCGACCACGGTCACGAAATGATCGCCGCGGCGTTTGCCGACCGCAATGTAACCATCACCCTGAGCCACCCCTGCGGCCATGCTCTGGTGGCCGATCTCTTCCACGAAGACCGAGAAGGCATCCCGGGCATTGGCAAACACCATCACCTCGCCGTGGGGCAGTAGCTCGTGGCGAACAGCGGCATAGCCCTCCGGCAACCAGCGCGTGGTCCAGTGTGGCACCTTTTGGGTACTGAGCAGATGCTGATGCTGATCGATGTAGCGTTCGAGCCCGTCCGACAGGCGAATCACCTCGGGTGAGTCATACCGGGCCACGGGTGCGGGCGGGCGCCCTCCCAGGTGGGCTCGAATCAGGTCGGCACTGGCCGAGGCCCCCGGCAGGGTGTAGGTCGGAGCCGCCCTGTCGGCACGCTCACCGAACGAACCCGCTCCCAGAATCACCGCCGCCGTGACCGATGCGGCCACCGCCATGCTGGAGAGCGAGCGCCACCAGCGGGGGGCCGGCGCCGGTGGGGGTGCGCAACTGCGCACGCGCTCGACCCCGGGGTGATAAGCCGGCTCCTGTGCCAGCGCGGCCATCACCCGATCACTGAGATCGACCTCCACGGCAGCGACCGTTTCCCGCTTGAGCAACGCACGCTCGAGCTGATAGCGCCGCCATTGGCGCCCCAGCTGCGGGTTCTGCCCGACCTGCTCCAGGGTGCGGCGCAACTCAAAGTGACTGACCTCTCCATCCAGGAGTGCCGATAGGGATTCATTCGCTTCTCGCATGGCGTTTCCCCGCATGGCTGCAAACTACAGTCATCTGCTCTCTCAATTGTTGGTGAGTAACGGCGCGATCGCTTTGTCGATCGCCTCGCGCGCTCTGAAAATCCTTGACCGAACCGTGCCAACAGGACACTCCATGACATTGGCTATATCTTCGTAACTCATGCCCTCAAACTCCCGTAGCGTCAGCGCCACGCGCAGATCCTCCGGCAGGTGATCCAGCGTCTGCTTGATGACGCGCTCCAGCTCATCGCGGTAGAGTGCGTTTTCCGGTGTCTCCAGATCGCGCAGCCCGTTTTCCGCTCCCAGATACTGGGCATCGTCCAGATCCAGATCCACGTCCGGTGGCCGGCGGTTGCGGGCGACCAGATGGTTCTTGGCGGTGTTGATGGCGATCCGGTACAGCCAGGTGTAAAACGCACTGTCGCCACGAAAGCCGGGCAACGCCCGGTACGCCTTTATGAACACCTCCTGGGCGACATCCAGGGCCTCGTGTTGATCATATACATAGCGTCCGATCAAGCCGATGATCTTGTGCTGGTACTGTTTGACCAGCAGATCGAAAGCGTGTTTGTCACCCGCCTGAACCCGCTCGACCAATAACCGGTCAGCGGCCGCCTGACTCTCGTTAGACACTCGGTATCCTTAAGTCGTTGTGACTGTTTTTCCTGCAGATGCGAGGAGATCATGGTTCGACAAAGTATGTGGTGATCAGCGGATCCATTGCAACCTCATGTCTCGAGCGGGCTCGCACAGGGTGTGAACCCGGATGGAGGGCGAAGTTCCATCGCAATTCAACCTGGCAACCCGCTTACACTTGTCGCCACGAGATCCCATAATAGGCTCATCCCACAGATATGGAATCCGACCATGAGTACGACACAGAGCCCCCCACTGGACTTCGATGTGCTGATCATCGGCACCGGTGCCGCGGGCCTGACACTGGCCTTGCAGCTGCCGAAGAACCTGCAGATCGCACTGCTCAGCAAGGGCAGCTTCGAAAGCGGCTCCACCTGGCTGGCACAGGGTGGCATCGCCGCCGTATTGGAGGAAGGGGACAGCATCGAGGCGCACGTCCGGGACACCCTCTGCGCCGGTGCCGAGCTCGGCCGCCCCGATGCGGTGACCCGGATCGTGCAACAGGGGCCGGACAGCATCCGCTGGCTGATCGACCAAGGGGTTCCCTTTACCCGCGAGGGGGGGCGCTACCACCTGACCCGGGAGGGCGGTCACTCCCACCGCCGCATCATCCACGCCGCCGACGCCACCGGCCGGGCCCTGCATGAGACCCTGCTCGCCCGCGCCCGGGAGGCGGCCAACATCCATCTGCTGGAGCGCCATGTCGCCATCGATCTGATCACGCGGCGCAAGCTGAAACTGGCGCACAACCGTTGCGTCGGCGCCTATGTGCTGGATATCCGCGACAACCATGTGCGCGTGTTCCGGGCACCACAGGTGGTGCTGGCCACGGGCGGGGCCGCCAAGGCTTACCTGTATACCAGCAACAGCGACGGCTCCACCGGGGATGGCATCGCCATGGCCTGGCGCGCGGGTTGCCGCATTGCCAACATGGAGTTCAACCAGTTCCACCCCACCTGCCTCTATCACCCCCAGGCCAAATCGTTCCTGATCAGTGAAGCGGTGCGCGGCGAAGGCGGCCGGCTGCTGCTGCCGGACGGCTCCCGCTTCATGCCCCGTTTCGATCAGCGTGCCGAGCTGGCACCACGTGATGTCGTTGCCCGCGCCATCGACCACGAAATGAAGCGGCTGGGCTGCGACTGCGTCTATCTGGATATCAGCCACCGGCCGGCGGATTTCATCCGTGACCATTTTCCGACCATCCACCAGCGCTGCCTGGAGCTGGGTATCGACATCACCCGGGCGCCGATCCCGGTGGTGCCAGCGGCCCACTATACCTGCGGCGGGATCGTCACCGATGCCGATGGGCAGAGCGATCTGGCCGGACTCTACGCCATCGGCGAGACCGCCTTCACCGGGCTGCACGGCGCCAACCGGCTGGCCTCCAACTCACTGCTGGAGTGCATCGTATCAGGCCGGGCCGCGGCCCGGGCCATCGCCGCCCACGGGAGCGACTCCCGGGCCGAATTGCCGCCGATCCCCCCCTGGGACGAGTCCCTGGTGACCAACTCCGACGAGGACGTGATCATCTCGCACAACTGGGAGGAGCTGCGCCGTTTCATGTGGGATTACGTGGGGATCGTGCGCACCAACAAGCGTCTGGCGCGGGCGCGCCACCGCATTGAGCTGCTGCAACAGGAGATCAGCGAGTATTACAGCAACTACCGGGTCAGCTCCGATCTGATCGAGCTGCGCAACTTGGCCACGGTGGCCGAGCTGATCATCCGCTGTGCCATCCGCCGCAAGGAGAGCCGCGGCCTGCACTATACGCTGGATTACCCGCGGCTGGCGGCCGAACGCAGCGACACCATTTTGGCGCCGGCTAACTTTCAGTGGCCCGACGCGGTTCGGGGCGAGCCGCCCAGTTGAGCGCCACATGCAGCCGTCGCGCCTCGCGCCGGCTGATCTGCTCCGGTGTGATCAGCAGCCAGAGCGGCCGCGCCCGCCCCTCACAGCACAGCTGCACCACCTGGATCAGCTCCGGCACAGAACAGCTGAAGCGGACCCGCTCCACCCGGTACCACACCCCGGCCCGGGTCCGCACCCGCATTTCAGCCGAGTCCGGCTGCCAGACGAGCCTGGCCACATCCTCCTCGGCCCGGGGCCGAAGCAACGGTCGGCAGAGCCACACCATGATCAGCAGCAGCGCCAGCATCGCTGGCAGGCGCACCCCCCAGGCCGGCAGCAGCAGCCACAGCGCCACCTCCGCCGCCGCCCCCTGGAGCAGACACAGCAGCTGGAGCCTGATGCCCGGCCCCGGCTGCAGCTCAATCCGGTTGAACCCGTGCAAGCACGATCCTGATAATCCGTTTCAGATCCTCATCCCGGGGCTCCTCTCGCTGCATGAACCAGCCAAACAGATCCTGATCCTCACACTCGAGCAGCTTCACGAAACGCTGCTGGTCCGCCGGTGCCAGGTTGGCAAACGCCTCCTGCATGAACGGCAGCAGCAACACATCCAGCTCCAGCATCCCCCGGCGACACTGCCAGGTCAGCCGGCGCACATCTTCTTCGCTATACATTGATCCACCCATCCGGTTGGCTCGAAACATCCACCATTAAACCTCGAAAAGGCGCGCGGCTCCACTTCCAGTGCGAAACCCAAGACCGATCCGCTATACTGGAGCTCTTTGCCATCGGCCTGGACACCTCTATGAGCGAACGTTTGACGATCACCCGCCCCGATGACTGGCACCTGCACCTGCGAGATGGGGAGGTGCTCGCGCACACCGTACCCGCCAGCGCCCGCCAGATGGGGCGCGCCATCGTAATGCCCAATCTGCGCCCCCCCGTCACCACCGCCGCGCAGGCCCTGGCCTACCGTGAGCGGATTCTGGCCCAGCGGCCCGAGGGGAGCGGCTTTGATCCGCTGATGACGCTGTACCTGACCGACGGCACCACCCCGGAGATGATCGCCGCCGCCGCTGCCAGCGACCATATCGTCGCGGTCAAGCTCTATCCGGCGGGCGCCACCACCAACTCGGATGCGGGCGTCACCGACCCGGGCCGGCTGGATGCGCTCTGTGCGGCGCTGTCAGAGGCCGGTATGCCGCTGCTGGTCCACGGTGAGGTCACCCACCCGGCGGTGGATATTTTCGACCGGGAGAAACGGTTCCTCGACGAAATCCTCACGCCGCTGGCCGCCCGCCACCCCGACATGAAGCTGGTGGTGGAACACATCACCACCCGCGATGCCGTCCAGTTCGTCGCCGCCCATGGGGACAACGTAGCGGCGACCCTCACGTTCCAGCATCTGGCCTACAACCGCAATCAGATGCTGGTTGGTGGTATCCGCCCCCACCTGTTCTGTCTGCCCGTTTTGAAGCGCAACATCCACCAGCAGGCACTACAGGACGCGGTGGTCAGCGCCAGCCACAAGTTTTTCCTGGGCACCGATTCCGCGCCGCACCCCCGCGGGGCGAAGGAAAACAGCTGCGGCTGCGCCGGCTGCTACACCGCCTTCGCCGCGATCGAGCTCTATGCCGAACTGTTCGAGACCCTGGGAGTACTCCACCGGCTGGAGAGCTTTGCCAGCCACCATGGGGCCGACTTCTACGGCCTGCCGCGCAACCGCGACACCATCACGCTGGTGAAACAGCCGTGGCAGGTGCCCGAGCAGCTGCCCTTCGGACGAGACACCATCGTGCCCCTACGGGCCGGCGAAACACTCCGTTGGCGACTGGCGCCGCCGCACTGAACGGGCGCATCCGGGGCGGGAGGTGTGGCAATGGAAAGAAGACCCCGTTTCCATCAGGGAGCACAGATGGCGATACATTCTGAACTGAAAATCCCGGTCGGCATCAGCGCCTGTCTGACGGGCGAAAAAGTGCGTTACAACGGCGGCCACAAACAGTCACGCTACTGTCTCGATCAGCTAGCGGGGCATTTCGAGTTCAAGCCCTTCTGCCCCGAGCTCGCCGCCGGCCTCGGGGTTCCCCGCGAACCCATCCGGTTGGTCGGCCTGGCGGAGGAGCGACCACGCGCCGTGGGGAGCAACGACCCCGCACTGGATGTGACCGACGCCCTGCTGGCGGCAAGCAGCCACTTTGCCGCGTGTGCCACCATGCTGCGCGGCTTTATTCTGATGAAGGGATCACCCAGCTGCGGATTGGAGCGGGTCAAGGTGTACCACCCCAACGGAATGCCCAACGGCGCGGACCAGGGACTGTTCGTGCGCGTTCTGCGTCAGCTCAATCCGGCACTGCCGCTGGAAGAGGAAGCGCGCATGAACGATGCCGTGTTGCGTGAGAACTTCATCACCCGGGTGTTTGCCCTCGATGACTGGAAAAGCAACGTTGAACCGGCGCCCTCCTACCACGCCATCCTCCAGTTCCACAGCCGGCAAAAATACCTGCTGATGGCACACCACTACGCGGGCTACCGGGAGCTGGGGCGCTACCTGGCCGATGCCCATGACCAGCCCCTGGAGCAGGTGATGCGCCACTACCTGCATCGCTTCATGCACCACCTGGGCCACAGGGCGACCCGCAAAACCCACGCCAACGTCCTGCAACACCTGCTGGGATACCTGAAAAGGGAGGTCGACGCCGAAGACAAACGGGAATTGCTTGAGCTGATTGAGCAGTACCGCCAAGGGCAGCTGCACCTGGTGGTGCCATTGACCCTGCTCAAACACCACCTCAAGCGCCATGGTTCGGAGTACCTTCGCACACAGAGCTACCTGAACCCCCACCCCCATCAACTGGGACTGAGGAATTACATCTGAATGCGACTCGTCTGGTTTCGTAATGACCTGCGCCTTGCGGACAACCCGGCGCTGGCGGCCGCCTGCGCTGCCCCGCCGGTGACGGCGGTGGTCTGCCTCACCCCCCGGCAGTGGGCCCGGCATAATGTATCGCCCACGCGCATGGCTTACTGGCATGACCGTCTGGCATGGCTCGAGGGCGAGCTGGCGATGTGCTCCATCCCACTGGTTCGGTTGCGGCTACAGCGGTTCCGTGACTGCCCCAACGCACTGCTGGAGCTGTGTCGAACACTGCAGGTCGATGAGCTGCACCTGAATTACGAATACCCCCTCGATGAGCGCCGGCGCGATCACGCCGTCGGCCAAGCGCTGCGCGCCGGGGGGGTCCGTATGCACGGACACCATGGCGATCTGATCCTGCCACCGGGCAGCGTGCTGACCGGTAATGGCGGACCATTCAAGGTATTCACCCCGTTCAGTCGCGCCTGGCGGCGCCGATTGCTGCAGACCAACCACGCCCCCGTTGCCGCACCCCCCGCCGCCGGAAAACGGATCACTTCGTCCGTCACCCTATCCGGCTGTGCCGGCGACGCCGGCCTCTACGACCGCAACCTGTGGCCCGTTGAACAAGAGCGACTGCTGACCCGGCTGGAGCGGTTCCTGCGTGAGCAGGAGCCCGACTACGCGCAGCGGCGCGATTATCCCGCCCTGAACGGCACCTCAGCCCTGTCACCTGCCTTGAGCATCGGCGCACTCTCGGCGCGCCAGTGTCTGGCGGCACTGCAGGCGGAATGCGGCGATGACAGCTGGCTGGAGAGCCGCTGGCTCGGAGAGCTGATCTGGCGTGAATTCTACCGCCATCTGCTGGTGGCGTTCCCCGGTCAGAGCCGGCTGGAGCCGTTCAAGCCCGAGGTGGAAGCACGGATCAGCTGGCAGGAAAACGAGACCGCCTTTGCGGCATGGAAGGCGGGGGAGACCGGCTATCCCCTCGTGGACGCGGCGATGAAACAGCTGTCGACGACCGGATGGATGCACAATCGGCTGCGCATGATCGTCGCCAACTTCCTGACCAAACTACTGCGCATCGACTGGCGGCGAGGGGAAGCGTTCTTCATGTCACGGCTGATCGACGCAGATTTTGCATCCAACCTCGGGGGGTGGAGCTGGAGTGCATCGGTGGGCGCCGATGCCGCACCCTACTTTCGAATCTTCAACCCGCAGCTGCAAAGCGAAAAATTCGACCCCGAAGGGAGCTTCATCGCCACTTGGCTACCGGAGCTGGCCAGCTTGCCCGCGCAGGCGCGCCACAAACCCGGAGCGGGACAGCAGCTGGGCCGCCCCGCTCCGATCGTGGATTACACACGCGCCCGACGGGCAGCGCTGGAGGATTACAACGGAAGCTGATCAACCCATCCAGGCACTGAACATCCACACGGTTTTTTCCTGCTGCGTGATGTAATCACTCATCAGAGTGGCCGTACCCTCGTCCTGGGCCTCCTGCGCCAGCTCCATCACCTCACGCTGCATGTGGATCAGTTGCCGGTAACCCTCGAGCAGCCCCTGGACACAGAGCTTGCCTTCGGTCACGTTGATCTCCTCCTCGATCACACTGTTTTCGAGGTATGCACTGAACGCATGCAGCGGTCGGTGCCCAAGGGTCAGCACGCGCTCGGCGATCTCATCCACCTTGAGCAGCAGATCGTTGTACTGCTCCTCGAATTTCAGGTGCAACTCGAAGAACGCGGAGCCACGCACATTCCAGTGGTAACCGCGTACATTCATGTAAAAAATCTGGTAACTGGCCAGCAGCGTGTTGAGTTTCTCGGCCAGCTGCTTTGATTTATCGCTATCCAGTCCGATACGATTGGTCTGCATATTCGTCTCCCTGGTTGGTTTGATGTAACAATCCCGGGGGCACCGCTGGCGGGCTGGCCGCTCCACGGCGAGCACAGGGTGAGCGGCGCAAACGCCGGCGGAAGCCCTCCATCGGTGGTCAGCATAAACCGATGGGAGGCGTTTTGCAGCACCGCACCCAATAGATAAAATCTATCATGAGATTAGCATCAATCAATTTCACCCCGCAAAAATTACCTCCTACCATGGCGGCGTAGAAACGAAACACAATCCGCTCAATCAAGCCTGGGAGATACACAGATGAGTATCATCAATAGCGCAATCAAACCGTTCAAAGCAACTGCATTCAAGGCGGGCGAGTTCGTCGAGATCAGCGAAGCCGATGTCAAGGGCAAGTGGGCCGTGTTCTTCTTTTACCCGGCCGATTTCACCTTCGTCTGCCCCACCGAGCTGGGCGATCTGGCCGACAAATACGAAGAGCTGCAGAAACTGGGGGTTGAGGTGTTCTCCGTCTCCACCGACACCCACTTCACCCACAAGGCGTGGCACGACACCTCCGAAACCATCGGCAAGATCAACTACTACATGGTGGGTGACCAGACCGGCACCATCACCAACAACTTTGGTGTGATGCGTGAAGGTCAGGGGCTGGCCGACCGCGCCACCTTCCTGATCGATCCCGATGGCATCATCCAGGCGGTGGAGATGACCGCCGAGGGGATCGGCCGCGACGCCGACGACCTGATGCGCAAGGTCAAGGCCGCCCAGTACGTAGCCTCCCACCCGGGTGAAGTCTGCCCGGCGAAGTGGAAAGAGGGCGAAGCCACACTGGCACCCTCTCTGGATCTGGTTGGCAAGATCTGATAGCGGCGCTCTCCTCCCACCGCCCGACGGCGAGCGGTGGGAGCTCATTCAACCCCCCTGTCGGCTTCGCCGGGCCAGCACGAGGCGATCGATTTTTTCCTGCACCTGGCTGGGGTTACGCACAAAGGTGAACGCGAGCTGGTTATTCCCCCGACCGGCAACGAGCAGGTGGGCATGACCCAACAGGCGCGCGAGTACCCCTTGGCGCAGCGAGACACCATCCACGCTGAGCAGATAGAGCTCATCGGTGGCGCAAGCCAGCACCCCGCGACGATCGATCACCCGCAAACTGGTGACCCGATAGCGACGGCTCGCCTCGCGCACCAGCTGACGCATGGCACCCACGCCAACCAGTAGCGTCAGCAAGCCCAGCACGGTGGCAATCCAGCTCGCCGGTATCCCCGCCCCCTGCCACAAAAACCGGGTCGCCAGCTCCCGATAGCGCTCCACCAGCCACCAGCTGTCCCAGAACGGCACCTCCTCCAGCGCCTTGAACGTGCCCCAGAGCAACACCAGTGCAATGAACAGATCCAACGAGCCCCTCCACAGCGCCAGTGGGGAGCGGTGAATTTCAAGCAGTATTTTTTCATTGGGAAGCATGCGACCATCCGTAACGGCATCCTTGTTCAAGCCGCATTGTAACCGAGTTTTCCGGATAAACGCCCGTGCCGCGGATCGACGGGGGGGTTACGCCGGGCCGGCGAGGGCCCCGAGCAGAATGTGCGCCGGGTCGGTGGGTGGGCCACACGTCCCCGCCCAGCGCGGCCCCTTCCTCCTTCGCCAGTGCATATTGCAGGCGCAAAAAAGGCCAGCCCCCTGACGGGTTGCCGGCCTTGACAACGGTTATACCGACGTGCGGTTTTCAGTCCTCATATCTGCCATAGCCGGGGATATCCACACTATCCTCATCAAAAATCCCCCGCACCGCCTCCTTACCGTGGCAGGCCTGACACTGGCTGAAACTACGCACCTCGGGGTTGCCCTCCACCTTCTTCTTGGGGATCTCATCATGCTTGCGCTTGAAATAACGGGTCTCGGTGATCCGCAGCGGCGCCGCATCCGGGGCGATGCCACGCAGGAAGCGATCGGAGCGCGGCCCCGGATTGACATCGGCCGCATTGGCCACCAGATAGGCGGTGATCTCATCCGTTGTCTCCGGCAGCAGTGCCGCATTCTCTCCAAAGTGGTCTTCCAGCCCGTTCATGATCGCCTGCCAACTGCGAGCCGGCAGCAGGTGGGCCGGATAGGCCATATGGCAAGCGCTACACTCTTCGACGTAGAGCGGGTCCGGGGTGCGGCCAGCGTTACGCCCCCGGAAACCGAACCGTTCACCCTCCTCCCCGGACTCTCGCTCGCCGTACTCTCGCTCGCCGTACTCTCGCTCCCCGTACTCTCGCCCCCCGTACTCGGATTCGCCCCGTTCGCCCCAGCCACCGGAGCCGTTGGCCGCGCCGACCAGACCAAAGCCACCCAACATCAGGGCTCCGCCCAGCGTTATCACCCCGGTTCCCCAACGCAACCCATTCAACCAGTTTTTCATCGTTACCTCCTCACTCACTGATCACGCAGCCAGACCAGAAAATCGGCTTTCTCCTGCGCGGTACATTCCCGTCCCAGGGTCCATTTACAGTTGCGGTAAAACCACTTGCGAATCTTTTTCACTTCGCTCAGCCGCTCCGCGTTGACCGACGGCGCCATCGGCTCGATCACCTTGCCGGTGCGCTGATGTTTACCCGCCAAGCGCGGATCGGCCGCATGACAGGAGATACAGCTGCGACCCTCCACCTCCCGGGTCCAGAGCGCCTTGCCCTGGGCCGGATCGGTCTGGGTGACCCCCGCATCGCGATAACGCTCGAGCAGCTGATCAACCGCATTCCCGGCCTGCACCGCTTGGGTTCCCAGCAGCAGAGGGGTCGATAGAGCGAGCGCTTTCATCCACCGTTTCATGCCTGATCCTCCGTTTCAGCGTGGCGACGTTTCATTCCGGTCAACATCGACCGCACCAGATTTTCACGGTGCAGCACACTGCTGACGATCACCCCCGCCACATGGGCCGCCACCAGCAGCAGCATCAGATTGGCCACCAGCTCATGAATATCCTTGACCCAGCCCTCCGAGAAGGTGGCAAACACGGTTCCCGCCAGCGGCCCACCCCCCTCGATGGCCACCAGTGCCATGCCGGTAAAGGTCAGCAACGCCAGCATCAACAACATCACCACCACCATCGCGCCACCGGCGGGGTTGTGGCCCGTGTAGTGTCGGGGCTTGCGCGTCAGCATCGAGCGCAGGTAAGCCATCACCGTGGATGGCCGATAGACAAAGTTGGTAAAGCGGGCATAACGGGTGCCGATCACCCCCCAGATCAGGCGAAAGCCCACCAGTCCGGCCACCGCATAGCCGGACCACTCATGCAGAAACTGGATCTCTTCGGCACTCAGCCAGGCGAGGGTGAAAAAGCCCACCAGTGACCAGTGGAAGATACGCACCAGCGGATCCCACACGCGAATCCGGTCAGCCTGGCCAGCCGGTTGCGTTGCCGCCGCGTTTGCAGATTTTGATTCCATAACCAACCTCCTTCATTCAGTGGCGCCAGTATCACCAAACAAGGATTAAACGAAACTTAAACCCGCGCACGTAGCGGCAAAGTGTCCGCATGGAAGCTGACCCTGGTCGACCCGGCCCACGCGGTGATCGGGCAGTTGACCTGCTTTATCACTACATCTGAATCCGTGACTCAAAATCCACGTCATCTCCCTGCAGGCCGTAACCACGTAGCCTACGACGGTAAAATGGGCGCCGTCCCCATGCGGACGGGGAACGCGCTGTGGCGGCGGCGGTGACAGTGCCCGCACACGGTTCATCCCCGTGCGTACGGGGAACGCGGGAGCTATTGGGATGCCTGCGAAATAGAAGGCGGTTCATCCCCGTGCGTACGGGGAACGCCCCGGCCGGTTGTTCAAGGTCTGTTCCAAGCGCGGTTCATCCCCGTGCGTACGGGGAACGCGAACGACAATAACCGTGGCTGGCACACCTCGCCGGTTCATCCCCGTGCGTACGGGGAACGCGCATTCACTCGCGCATCGGTGCCAAACAGAAACGGTTCATCCCCGTGCGTACGGGGAACGCCAGCTGGAATCCACCGCCGCCGTTTATCAGCGCGGTTCATCCCCGTGCGTACGGGGAACGCGCTCCAGCGCATGATGCAGTCATTGATCAGCTCGGTTCATCCCCGTGCGTACGGGGAACGCGCACCCGCACGATCCGGAACTGGCTCAAGTACCGGTTCATCCCCGTGCGTACGGGGAACGCGTCAATCGTCCGCTGTGCATCCTGCAGCCGCGCGGTTCATCCCCGTGCGTACGGGGAACGCATTTGCAGAAGTGTCGTCTTGATGATGCTAACCGGTTCATCCCCGTGCGTACGGGGAACGCGATATGTTCACGTTTTCGATGGAGATGAATACCGGTTCATCCCCGTGCGTACGGGGAACGCCCTCCGTCCGGTGTTGTTGTTGTGTTTGTGTACGGTTCATCCCCGTGCGTACGGGGAACGCTTGATCTGCTCCACTCGTCCGATGCCTGGGTTCGGTTCATCCCCGTGCGTACGGGGAACGCTTTGGCTTAAGCCAGCCGACCCCGTGCCCACACGGTTCATCCCCGTGCGTACGGGGAACGCGTCAGCGTCCAGAATTTATTCCTGTCCACTTCCGGTTCATCCCCGTGCGTACGGGGAACGCTGCGGCGTGCAGCGGTTTTGCCATTGTTTACACGGTTCATCCCCGTGCGTACGGGGAACGCACGGCGGCGACGGCTTCTGTGAATGAGATCGACGGTTCATCCCCGTGCGTACGGGGAACGCCTTGGCATGAGTTATGGTGATTTCTGGTGTACGGGGAGATAGGAGGATGGCGTATCCTGTTGACTGATCACGACCAAGATCTCAATCAACAGAAGGTGATACGCCATGACCAAGTCTACCCTGAGAGCT
>JAXHUI010000021.1:0-35972 GCA_034189745.1 Pseudomonadota bacterium | reverse complement strand
CATCGGCGCCGGCTCATCTTCCGGCAGCCCATACGCCTGCGCCGATGCTGGAGCCGCTGCCCTACATCGTGGTGGTGATCGATGAGTTTGCCGACATGATGATGATGGTGGGCAAAAAGGTGGAGGAGCTGATCGCCCGCATCGCACAGAAGGCGAGGGCGGCCGGAATCCATTTGATCCTGGCGACGCAACGCCCCTCGGTGGATGTGATCACCGGCCTGATCAAGGCCAACATTCCCACCCGGATCGCCTTTCAGGTTTCCTCCAAAATCGATTCCCGCACCATCCTCGATCAGGGGGGTGCCGAGAGCCTGCTGGGCTACGGCGACATGCTCTATGTGCCGGCCGGCAGCAGCATACCCAACCGGGTCCATGGGGCTTTTGTCAGCGATGATGAAGTCCACCGAGTGGTCGAGCAGTGGAAGCAGTTGGGTGAACCGAACTACATCGACGTCAATCTGTCCGACCCGGCGGGAGGCGATGGCAGCGGTGGGGATTCGTTCGATGATGAACAGGACCCCCTCTACGATGAGGCGGTGGCGTTCGTCACCGACTCCCGCAAGGCCTCCATCTCCAGCGTGCAGCGCAAGCTCAAGATCGGCTACAACCGCGCGGCCCGCATGATCGAAACCATGGAAGCGACCGGGGTTGTTTCCACAGCGGGCAGCAATGGCCAGCGCGAAGTGTTGGCACCGCCACCACCGAGGAACTGAAATGGTGAAAAAAGTTATGCTCACGCTGGCGCTCTGGATGAGCCTGGGCAGTGCCTCTGCCACACCGGCGGATGATCTGCAACGGCGCCTCTCCGGCTATGAGTCGGCCCGGGCCGAGTTCAGCCAGTTTGCCCTCAGCAGCGACGGAGACCGCGCCGAAGAGTCGACCGGCTACTTTTATGTCGCCCGCCCGAACCGTTTTCGCTGGGTAACGGAACAGCCGTTCCTGCAACAGATCGTCTGTGACGGTGAATCGATCTGGATCTTTGATCCAGACCTGGAGCAGGTGACGCGCCGGCCCGCGGATCAGCAGGGCAACAGCGCCCCGGCCCTGATACTGAACGGTCAGATCGATGAGTTACAGCAGCAGTTCAGCATCAGCCGCATCGACGACAACGCGCCGGACACCACCGTGTTCGAGTTACGACCGCTACAGCCCGAACACAACACCTTTGCCCGTATTCGACTGCGGTTCGAGCAGCGGCGGCTGAGCGAGCTGTCACTGGAGGACAGTTTGGGTCAGCGCAGCCTGCTGGTGCTGCACGAGCTGGAGTACGACCCGAAACTGCCAGCGGGGATTTTTGCTTTCACCCCGCCGCCGGGGGTCGACCTGATCGAGGACCCGGGCCTCTGATGCAGGATCTGTTCGCCAGCCCCCCCTCCGGCTACCAGCCCCTGGCGGCCCGCGTGCGGCCACGAACACTGGAGCAGTACGCCGGTCAAAGCCACCTGCTGGCAACGGGCAAACCGCTGCGCCAGGCGCTGGATCAGGGGCTGATCCACTCCATGATTTTGTGGGGGCCACCCGGCGTGGGCAAAACCACACTGGCACGGCTGGTGGCGCACAAGGTCGATGCCCACTTTATGACCCTGTCGGCGGTGCTCTCAGGGGTGAAGGAGATCCGCCAGGCGGTGGAGGAGGCACGCCAGGTAAAGGCGCAGAGCGGGCGCAACACCATCCTGTTCGTGGATGAGGTGCACCGATTCAACAAGTCGCAACAGGATGCCTTTCTGCCCTATGTGGAAGATGGCACGCTGATCTTCATCGGCGCAACCACCGAAAACCCCTCCTTCGAGCTGAATAATGCACTGCTGTCACGGGCGCGGGTCTACCTGTTGCGCCCGCTGCAAACCGATGAGCTGCTGCAGGTGATCGAACGTGTCCTGAGCGATTGCGAGCAGGGGCTCGGCTCACTGCGGTTGAAAATTGCCCCCGAGTGCCTGCAACGGCTGGTGGCGGTGGCCGATGGCGACGCCCGCCGCGCCCTCAATCTGCTCGAGATCGCCGCCGATCTGGCGCAGCCGCAAGCGGATGGCAGCCACCAGGTCACGGAGGCGGTGTTGCACGAGGTGCTGCAGGCGAACGGGCGGCGTTTCGACAAGGGGGGCGACCAGTTCTACGACATGATCTCTGCCTTTCACAAATCGGTGCGCGGCTCTTCGCCGGATGGGGCGCTGTACTGGTACTGCCGTATGCTGGATGGCGGTGCCGACCCCCTCTACGTGGCGCGCCGGCTGGTGGCGATCGCATCGGAAGATATTGGCAATGCCGACCCCCGCGCCATGCAGGTGGCGCTGGCCGCGTGGGACGCCTTTCAACGGGTGGGCCCCGCCGAAGGGGAGCGGGCGATCGCCCAGGCCGCGATCTACTGCGCCTGCGCACCCAAGAGCAACGCGGTCTACAAGGCGTTCAGCCAGTGCCTGGCCCAGGTGAGGAGCGAGGGCTCCCATCCGGTACCGGAACACCTGCGCAACGCCCCCACCGGCCTGATGAAATCCCTCGGCTACGGTGGGGAATACCGCTATGCGCACGATGAACCGGAGGCGTATGCGGCCGGGGAGAGCTACCTGCCGGAAGCCCTGGCCGAGCAACGCTGGTATGAGCCGCAGCCGCGCGGGTTGGAGATCAAAATCCGCGAGAAACTGCAGCGCTTGCGGGAGCAGGATCAGCGCAGCCCCCGCCGGCGTTACCGCAGGAGTACGCAATGATCCATCTACTGGCGGTGGCGCTGGGCGGTGCCCTGGGGGCCATGGCGCGTTACTGGCTCAGTGGCCGGCTCGACCATGCGGGCCAGCCCATACCGATCAACACCCTGAGCATCAATGTGCTGGGTTCCTTTCTGATGGGGGTCTGCTTCGTCCTGATCCTGGAAAAAGGGCGCCTGCCGCCCGATCTGCGCCCCCTGCTGATGGTGGGTTTTCTCGGTGCCTTCACCACTTTTTCCACCTTTTCCCTGGAAACGGTAGCGATGCTCAGCGAGGGGAATATAATGTCCGCCCTGATCTATATATCATCGAGCGTTCTATTGTGCATAGCCGCACTGGGTGCCGGATTGTGGTTGACCCGCCTGTTTTGACAACTGACGACACAAGGTAAATTTGCTCTCATGCTGGATCCAAAATTGGTACGCGCCAACCCCGAGGCAGTGGCAGACCTATTGAAAAAAAAGGGGTTTGAATTTCCGCTGCAACGCTTTATCGAGCTGGAAAATCAGCGCAAGTCGATCCAGACCGAATCCGAGGCGTTGCAGAATGAGCGCAACACCCGCTCCAAAACCATCGGCAAGGCGAAAGCCTCCGGCGAAGATATCCAGCCCCTGCTGGCTGAGGTGCAACACCTGGGGCAGCAGTTGGATGCGGCCAAACAGCGGCTGAGCCAGGTGCAGAGCGCCCTCGACGCCCTGTTGCTGGGCGTACCCAACATTCCGCATGAATCGGTGCCGGCGGGAGCGGATGAGGCGGACAACGTCGAGCTGCGCCGCTGGGGCACTCCGGCGCAGTTCAGTTTTGAACCCAGGGACCACGTTACGCTGGGGGAGCAAAACCAGGAGCTGGATTTTGAAACCGCAGCCAAGATCACCGGCTCCCGTTTTGCCGTGATGAAAGGCAAGATCGCCCGCCTGCACCGCGCCCTGACCCAGTTCATGCTCGACACCCACATTGCCGAGCATGGCTACACAGAGATCTACGTACCCTACCTGGTCAACGCCGACTCCCTGCTCGGCACCGGCCAGCTCCCCAAGTTCGAGGAAGATCTGTTTCGCACGCCACTGGGCGAGCGCAACTACTACCTGATCCCCACCGCTGAGGTCCCGGTTACCAATACCGTGCGCGACGAGATCCTCGATCCGGCAAGGTTGCCGCTGAAGTACACCTGCCACACCCCCTGTTTCCGCTCCGAGGCGGGTGCCTCCGGGCGTGACACCCGCGGCATGATCCGCCAGCATCAGTTCGACAAGGTGGAGCTGGTGCAGATCGTCGAACCCGATAACTCCTGGGATGCACTGGAGGCCCTCACGGGGCACGCCGAGGCGATTCTACAGAAACTGGATCTGCCCTATCGGGTCGTCACCCTTTGCGGTGGCGACCTCGGCTTCAGCGCCGCCAAGACCTATGACATCGAGGTGTGGCTGCCGGGGCAGGGCAAATACCGGGAAATTTCCTCCTGTTCCAACATGGGTGACTTCCAGGCGCGCCGCATGATGGCACGCTGGCGCAACCCGGAAACCGGCAAGCCGGAGCTGGTACACACGCTGAACGGTTCCGGCCTGGCCGTCGGCCGGACACTGGTCGCCGTGCTTGAAAACTACCAAACCGAACGGGGCAGCGTGCGCGTACCCGAGGTGCTAAAGCCCTACATGGGGGGGATCACCGAGCTGTGACGCTGCCACGGACCTGCCCACCCCGGGCCCTGCCGGCGGGGTGTTTCATCTTCAGACCCCGGCGGCAGGGCGGTTTGATCTGCGGCAAGGGAGCGCGCAACGCCAGGAGTATACTGGCGTGCATCGCGATCTGAAGGAGCCTGCTGATGAAAACCCGCTATGATGTGCTGATTGTCGGGGGTGGCATGGTGGGATCGGCGCTGGCCTGCGCCCTGGGCGGTTCCGGGCTTTCGGTGGCCGTGCTGGAGCGCCAGTTGCCCGCCGCGTTCGAACCCACCCAGCCCCATGATCTGCGGGTATCCGCGCTGAGCATCGCCTCCGAGCGGTTCCTGCACAATGTGGGTGCCTGGGAGGGAATTCAGACCCGGCGCTGCTGCCCCTATCGGCGGATGAAGGTGTGGGAGAAAAGCGCGGCTTGCGCCACCGAATTTGATGCCGCCGCCATCGGCTACGATCACCTTGGCCACATCGTTGAAAACCGCCTGATCCAGATCGCCCTGCTCGAGCGGATGAAGCGATTCGACAACATCGATCTGATCTCACCCGCCCTCACCGCGTGGATCGATTATGCGCCGGCGGCAACGCTGGTGCGGCTGGAGGATGGCCGTGAACTGGTGGGCCGGCTGGTGGTGGCGGCGGATGGTGGCGACTCACGGGTACGCCGGGCGGTCGGCATCGGCGTGACCCAGTGGGATTACGAGCAACATGCCCTGGTCGCCGGCGTCACCACCGCCTATGGCCAGCAGGAGATCACCTGGCAGCAGTTCACCCCGAGCGGGCCGCTGGCCTTTTTGCCATTGAGCGGCCATAACGCCTCCCTGGTCTGGTACAACACCCCCAACGCGGTCAAACGGTTGTTGGCGCTGCCCGATGAATCGTTTTTGCAACAGCTGCAGGCTGTGTTTCCGAGTGAACTGGGCCAGATCGTCGAGATTCAGGGGCGCGCCAGTTTTCCGTTACGGCGTCAGCATGCGCACCACTATGGCCGCGAGGGGGTCGTGCTGGTCGGCGATGCCGCGCACATGATCCACCCGCTGGCGGGGCAGGGGGTCAACATTGGCCTGCTGGATGCGGCCACACTGGCGCAGCTTCTGCTTGGAGCGCAACAGTGCGGCGAATCAATCAGTGAATTGAGTGTACTGCAACGCTACGAAAAACAGCGCCGGCACCACAATCTTCTGATGATGCAAGTGATGGATGGATTCTACCGCCTGTTCAGCAATGAGATCGGGCCACTCAAACTGCTAAGAAATGCCGGGCTCGGACTGGCCGGCCATCTACCACCGGCACGCAACCGGGTAATGGCGTTTGCCATGGGGCTCAGGGGCGATTTGCCCGATCTTGCCAGATAAACGCTGCGGGCAGGCACAAAAATGACCGCGGGGGCGGTCATTTGATATACAGCGCAGAGGGGGCCGGATCAGGATGCGGCCGGGGTGCTGGCGGCGGAAGCGGAAGTGGCTTTGCGTGCAGCGGGTTTGGCTGCCGGCTTTTCGGCTGCGGCGGTTTTCGGCATGAAGTTGCTCAGGTCGAACTTGCTCAGGTCGAACTGTTTCAGACCAAAATCGGGCAGATCCAGTTTGGTCAGATCGAACAGCGACAGGTCCTGCAGTGAGTTCAGGCTCTGCTCGAACAGGCTGGAGATCTGTTCACGCACTTCATTCAGTGCGGCCAGTTCTTCCTTGGTAACCTCAGTCCATTTGGCTTCCCGCTGTTTGATGAAACCCATCTGCAGCTCCAGGGCCTGCTGCGGCTCCCTCACTTCGGTCAGCGCCTTGACCTGAGCCAGGCTGGCATTGATGCAATCGGCAAAATAGCCGGACTGCAGGGCGAAAATTTTCTCAACGGCTTTCTTGTTCACTTCAGCCAACTCGGTGACAGGCTTCATCTTGTCCTGCATCTCTTCCAACATGTTGTCATACGCAGTCATAATCACTCACCTTTAATAACGGTACAAAAACCGACTGCAGCGTTTTCGCTGCGGAGCAATACAGCACGGGTAACAGTCTAGGTCTACATATCCGCTGCTGTCAAAGCGGCGGCCGCGCTGCCATGCCCGGGCCCGCGCCTCGGCACGAGCCCGATCGGACGAATTACTTGGTGCCTTTGCCGGCCATATCCATCGGTTTCATGAACTTCTGCAGTTCAGCCATGAAGGGAACATCCTTCAGGTCACCGATTTCGGCCACGCTTTTCTCGACCAGCTCGGTGAGTTGCTCTCTGGCTTCCAGCAGAGCGCCCATCTCTTTCTCCGCCACGTCGCTCAGTTTGCTTTCGATCTCCTTGAGGTATTTGACCTGAAGCTCCAGTGCGGTCTTGGGATCGCGCGATTCAGACAGCGTCTTCATCTGATTCAGGCTGGCATTGACAAACTCAGACACGTAGGCAGACTGCAATGCAATCAGCTTTTCGGTAGTCTTTTTGTTGATTTCAGCCATATCCATGACCGGCTTCATTTTGTCTTTCATATTCTCGTACATAATGTGTCACCTCTAAATGCAACGGTTACAAAATCTTAACAACGATTACAGCACCCAGCTGCAGCTTTGTGCAGTGCAGCAATGGGGTTACTCTAGTGCCCGCCGGGATGGGTGTCAAGCCCATTTTTGTGCACCGCACAAAAAAATTCAACCACCTGAACTGCTCAAACAAGCCGGAACAACAAGGCGTTCCACCGGTCAGCTCCGAACGAGTCGTTATCTGATGGCAGCAAAATGCGGCGCTGCAGCAGGCGGGAGCCGTTCGGGCTGAACTGTAATGGTGATCCAGAATGGTTACAATGCAGTGAATACCTCGTAACTTCCGATACAAGGCCCACTATGCACACCGAAACCTGTCATCCCGGATTCCGTTTTTTGCGCCATAAGAGGATCGGCTCACTCGCCGTCGAGGTGGCGGAGTACGAGCATATTGCAACCGGTGCGCTGCACTACCATATCGCCTCGGAGCATGATGAAAATGTGTTTCTGGTGGCGTTTCGCACCATGCCCCAGGACTCCACCGGCGTGGCCCATATTCTGGAACACACCGCGTTGTGTGGCAGCGAGCGCTACCCGGTTCGCGACCCGTTTTTCATGATGACCCGCCGCTCGCTCAACACCTTCATGAACGCCTTTACCAGCAGCGATTGGACCGCTTACCCCTTTGCCAGCCAAAACCGCAAGGATTTCTTCAATCTGCTGGAGGTGTACCTGGATGCGGCGTTCTTCGCCCGTCTCGATCCGCTCGATTTTGCTCAGGAAGGCCACCGCATCGAGTTCAAAGAGACCACCAACCCGCAGAGCCCGCTGGTTTACAAAGGGGTGGTGTACAACGAAATGAAGGGAGCGATGAGCTCGCCGGTGGCCACCCTGTGGCAAACCCTGACTCGCTACCTCTTTCCCACCACCACCTACCATTACAACAGCGGCGGCGAGCCGGACTGCATCCCCGATCTCAGCTATGCCGGACTGCGGGCGTTCCACCGCAGCCATTACCATCCCAGCAACGCGGTCTTCATGACATTTGGCAATCTGCCGGTCGAAGCGCTGCAGCAGCGCTTCGAGGCGCTTGCGCTGGCCCGCTTCGAACGCCGGGATGAGCTGCTGAGCGTGGCCGATGAGAAGCGCTACTTCGCCCCGGTTCGCGTCGAGGAGGCCTACGCGCTGGAGCAGCCGGATCTGTCGGGTGCCACCCACCACGTCATGGGGTGGCTGTTGCCGCGCTCCATCGACCTGGATCAGCTGATGCGGGCCCACCTGCTCAGCCGCGTTCTGCTGGACAACTCCAGCTCCCCGCTGCGGGCGGCACTGGAATCAACCAACCTGGGCAGCGCCCCCTCGCCACTGTGTGGGCTGGAGGATGACAACCGCGAAATGAGTTTCATGTGTGGCCTCGAGGGCAGCGAGCCGGACAGGGCCGCCGCCTTCGAGCAGCTGGTGATCGACACGCTGGAACAGGTTGCAGAGGAGGGGGTGCCCCAGGCAATGGTCGAAGCCCAGCTCCACCAATTGGAGTTGAGCCAGCGCGAAATTACCGGTGACAGCTATCCGTTTGGGCTGCAGTTGATTCTTTCCGCCATGCCGGCTGCTGTTCACCGCGGCGACCCGATCGCTCTATTGGATATCGACCCCGCCCTGGAGCGGCTGCGCGAGCAGATCAAGGATCGGGCGTTCATTCCGCAGCTGGTGCGCCGCTGGTTGCTGGACAACCCCCACCGGGTGCGTCTCACGCTGCGCCCGGATGCCGAGCTGGCGGCACGCCGCGATGCGGCCGAGGCGGCACGGCTGGAGCAGATCCGGGCCGGCCTGAGTGAAGCCGACAAGCAAGCGATCATCACCCGGAGCGAGGCGCTTGAAGCACGCCAGCAGCAGGTTGATGATGACAGTATCCTGCCCTGCGTCACGCTTGAAGATGTGCCGGCGGAACTTAACCTCCCGACCGCCAGCGAGCTGTCCACAAACCCACTGCAGACAACTTGGTTCGCCGCCGGTACCAATGGCCTGGTATACCAACAGGTGATTCTGGACTTGCCTGAACTGAGTGAGCGTGAGCAGTCGTTGCTGCCGCTATACACCTATTGCCTGACGGAGCTGGGTTGTGGTGAACGCGACTACCGTGCCAATCAGGCCTATCAAAGCCAGGTGACCGGGGGGCTGCACGCCTACACCAGCCTGCGGGGGAGCGTCGACGATGAGCAGCAGGTCAGTGGTTACCTGGTTCTCTCCGGCAAGGCTCTCACCATCAACAGTGAAAAACTGATCGCACTGATGGCAGAAACCCTGGCTGCTGCACGCTTTGATGAAACCACCCGCATCCGTGAAATCGTGGCGCAGCAGCGTAGCCGGCGCGAACAGAGCATCACCGGCTCAGGGCACACCCTGGCGATGCTGGCGGCAAGCGCCGGTTTCAGTCCCGTGGCGCAGCTATCCCATCGCACCCGCGGCCTGGCCGGGGTGCGCTTCAGCAAGCAGCTGGACAGCAGCCTGGAGGAGGAGGGCGCATCGATCGCCCTGGCGGCGGAGCTGGCGGCGCTGCATCGGCGCATGCAGTCGGCGCCGCGCCGTTTCCTGCTGGTGGGTGAAGAGGAGCACCGCGACAGTTTGCGGCAACAGTTGGCGCAGTTCTGGTCGGGGGGTGTGGTCCCGAGTGGGACCGATTTCAGGCCGCTGGCACTGCCTGGAACCCGCTCCGCCGTACAGCAGCTATGGCTGACCAGCACTCAGGTGAATTTCTGCGCCAAGGTCTACCCCACGGTGCCCACCGGCCACCCGGACGCGGCGGCTCTGACGGTGTTGGGAGACTACCTGCGCAACGGCTATCTGCACCGTGCCATCCGTGAAAAGGGGGGAGCCTACGGCGCGGGAGCGGGGCAGGACAACGGCGATGCGGTGTTCCGCTTCTTCTCCTACCGGGATCCCCGCATCGAAGGGACGCTGGATGATTTCGACCATGCACTGGAGTGGCTACTCAGATCCGGGGGGGATTCGCAGCGGCTGCAGGAGGCGATCCTCGGTGTGATCAGCGCCATGGACAAGCCCGGTTCGCCGGCCGGAGAGGCCAAAACCACCTATCTCAGCAGTCTGTTCGGCCGCACGCCTGAAGTGCGTCAAGCCTTTCGCCAGCGTATCCTTTCGGTCACGCTGGATGACCTCGAGCGGGTGGCAACCACCTGGTTGCTGCCCGAAAAGGGGAGCCTGGCCGTGGTGACCAGCCCCAAAGCTGCCGCGGCGCTGCCGGCCGCATGGCAGCGGATCGAGATCTGACCCGTTCGTTTCCCGCCGGGGTAGGCGAGGGCGGCGCCGCAGCCCTGCGGCAAGCGACAAAAAAACCCGGGCAAGCCCGGGTTTTTCTGCTGGGTGCGCGTTAGCGCTTGAACTCTTCCAGAATCCTGTTGAAGGTGGCGCTCGGGCGCATCACCTTGAACACGGTATCCAGATTGGCGTGATAGTAGCCATCCAGATCGGCGGGTTTGCCCTGTACCGCGTTCAGCTCATCCAGAATGGCCTGCTCGTGCTGGCCCAGCGCATCCGCCAGCGGCTTGAACTTGGCCGCCAGCTCGGCGTCCTCGGTCTGCGCGGCGACCGCCTGCGCCCAGTAGAGGGCGAGGTAGAAGTGGCTCCCCCGGTTATCCAGCTCGCCCGCCTTGCGAGAAGGGGACTTGCCGTTTTCCAGCACCTGTTCGGTTGCCTTGTCCAGTGCCTTGGATAGCAGCCGAGCCCGCGCATTGCTGTGCTTGATACCCAGCTCATCCAGCGATACCCCCAACGCCAGAAATTCACCCAGCGAGTCCCAGCGCAGATGGTTTTCCTGCATCAGCTGCTGCACATGCTTCGGTGCCGAGCCACCGGCGCCGGTCTCATACATGCCGCCACCGGCCAGCATCGGTACGATCGACAACATCTTGGCGGAGGTGCCGAGCTCTATGATCGGGAACAGATCGGTGAGGTAGTCACGCAGCACGTTGCCGGTTACCGAGATGGTGTCCTTGCCGCGGATCATCCGCTCCATGGTGAGGCGGATCGCTTCGTTGTAGGACATGATGCGAATATCCAGCCCTTCGGTATCGTGCTCCTTCAGGTACGCTTCGACCTTTTTGGTCAGCTCCAGGTCGTGGGCACGCTCCTGATCCAGCCAGAAAATGGCCGGGGTTTCGGACTGACGGGCACGGTTGACCGCCAGTTTGACCCAGTCGCGAATCGCGATATCTTTGGTTTGGCAGGCGCGCCAGATGTCACCCTGTTCCACCTCATGCTGCATCAGAACGGTGCCATCATCCGCTTTCACCACCCGCATGGTGCCATCCACATCGATTTCGAAGGTTTTGTCATGGGAGCCATACTCTTCCGCCTTCATCGCCATCAGGCCGACGTTGGGCACGCTGCCGATGGTGGTGGGATCGAAGGCGCCGTTGGTCTTGCAGAAGTTGATCATCTCCTGATAGATGCGGGCGTAGGTGGACTCCGGCATGACCGCCTTGGTGTCCTTGGTTTTGCCATCGCGCCCCCACATCTGACCGGAGTTGCGGATCATCGCCGGCATGGAGGCATCGACGATCACATCCGATGGAATGTGCAGGTTGGTGATCCCCTTGACGGAATCGACCATCGCCATTTCCGGCCGGTGTTCGTAACAGGCGTGGATCGCCTCTTCGATCTCGTCCTGAGTGGACTGGGGCAGGGACTTGATCTTCTCGTAAACGCTGCTCATGCCGTTGTTGGGGTTGACCCCCAGCTGATCGAACAGCTCACCGTACTTGTCGAACACCTCGCGGTAGAACACCCGCACGGCGTGGCCGAACACGATCGGGTGAGACACCTTCATCATGGTTGCCTTGATGTGCAGGGACCACAAAATACCGGCTTCCTTGCAATCTTGCAGGGTCTCTTCGAGGAACGCATCCAGCGCTTTGGCACTCATGAACATACCGTCCAGCACTTCGCCCTCTTCCAGGCTCAATGCCTTTTTCAGCACCGGTTGGCCACCGTTTTTGGGAATGAATTCGATGCGCACATCGGTCGCTTCCGGCAGAGTGACCGACTGTTCACTGGAGAAAAAGTCGCCACCGCGCATGTAGTCGGCGTGGGAGCGTGAAGCCTTGCTCCATTTACCCATGTAGTGGGGATGCTTGCGCGCATACGCCTTGACTGCGGCCGGGGCACGGCGATCGGAGTTGCCCTGACGCAGCACCGGGTTGACCGCGCTACCCAGCACACCGGCATAGCGGGATTTGATCTCTTTTTCCTCTTCGGTCTGCGGGTTTTCGATATATTCGGGCAGATCGTATCCCTGCTCCTGCAGCTCCTTGATGGCGGCGCGCAGCTGGGGAACGGAGGCACTGATGTTGGGCAGCTTGATGATGTTGGCGTTGGGGTCCTGGGTCAATTTGGCCAGATAGGCCAGACCGTCTTCAACGCGCTGCTCGGGGGTGAGGCGCTCGGGGAAGGTGGCGAGGATACGGCTGGCCAAAGAGATATCGCTCAGCTCGACCTCGATATCGGCGGTGGAGGTGAAGGTACGGATGACCGGCAGCAGTGAGGCGGTTGCCAGTGCCGGAGCTTCATCCGTCAGGGTGTAGGTGATCTTCGATGGTGTAGGCATGTTTTTCCCCGAAATGATTTATGGCTGGATTACCAAGGGCTCGTTCGGGCGATGGATCATCTCCCTGCGCGGTTGAAATGAGCCTGGCGCTTTTGTAATTCGGTTACAAATTATAAAGGCTGAAGGGGGTTTTTGATACCCGGACAGCCTCGACTTAGGGCTAACGTCACCGGGCATACGGCCACTTCAGTTTGCCCCGGTCCGAACCTTGCGCCAGCGCCGCTCGGCCTGGTCGCGACGGCGGCTCGAAGCGCGGCGCTTCAGTTTTGTTCCGGCTCGTATCCGAGGTTGGGCGCCAGCCAGCGTTCCACCTCCGCCTTGCTCATCCCCTTGCGTTTGGCATAGCTTTCGACCTGATCCTCGCCGATTTTGCCCACACCAAAATAACGTGCTTCAGGGTGGCTGAAATACCAGCCGCTCACCGCCGCCGTCGGCAACATGGCAAAGCTGTCGGTCAGCACCATGCCGGCGTTGTGCTCCACATCCAGCAGCTCCCACAGCAGGGCCTTTTCGGTGTGATCCGGGCAGGCGGGATAACCCGGCGCGGGGCGGATACCCTGATACTGCTCGCGGATCAGGGCGTCGTTATCGAGCTGTTCATCCGCCGCGTAGCCCCAGAACTCGGTGCGCACCCGCTTGTGCAGGCATTCAGCAAAGGCTTCTGCCAGGCGATCGGCCAACGCTTTGACCATGATGCTGTGGTAGTCGTCGTGATCGGCCTCATACTCGGCGATCATCTTATCGATGCCGATCCCCGCCGTGACGGCGAACGCCCCGATGTAGTCCGCGACGCCCGAATCGTGGGGGGCGATATAGTCACTCAGGCAGTGGTTGTAGCGCCCCTCGATCTTTTGCGTCTGCTGGCGCAGGTGGTGCAGCCGCATGCACACCTGATCCCGCTGCTCGTCGGTGTAGATCTCGATGTCATCGGCGTGATAGCTGTTGGCCGGGAACAGGCCAATGACACCGCGGGCGCGCAGCTTTTTGCGCTCGATGATCTCGCGCAGCATCTGCCGGGCATCCGCATACAGTTTGCGTGCTTCTATTCCCACCACGTCGTCCTCGAGAATGCGCGGGAAGCGTCCGGCCAGCTCCCAGGCCTGGAAGAAGGGGGTCCAGTCGATATAGTGGCTCAACTCCTCCAGATCATACTCCTCGAACACGTGGATGCCGGGCCTGGCCGGCGCCACCGGCGTGTACCGGCTCCAGTCGATCGGCTGGCGGTTGGCGCGGGCGGCCTCCAGGGGGACGCGGCGCTGCTCGTTCTGACGCGCCGCATGGCGTTCGCGTATCGCCTGATATTCCTCCTTTATCGCTTTGATAAAGTTAGCCCTTTTTGTATCAGACAAGAGCGATGAGGCGACGCCCACGGAGCGGGAGGCGTTGGTGACATGGACCACCTGATTGTTGCTGTAGTTGGGTTCGATCTTGACCGCCGTGTGCGCCTTGGAGGTGGTGGCGCCACCGATCATCAGTGGGAGGGTGAACCCCTGGCGCTGCATCTCTTTTGCCACATGGACCATTTCATCCAGTGACGGGGTGATCAAGCCGGAGAGGCCGATGATATCGGCGTTGTGCTCGCGGGCGGCCTGCAGGATCTTTTCCGCCGGGACCATGACACCCAGATCGACGATTTCAAAGTTGTTGCACTGCAATACCACGCCGACGATATTCTTGCCGATATCGTGCACATCACCTTTCACGGTGGCCATGATCACCTTGCCGGCGGAGCTGCTGGCGTTGTCGGCCTTTTCCGCTTCGATGAAGGGCATCAGATAGGCGACCGCCTTTTTCATTACCCGGGCGGATTTCACCACCTGGGGCAGGAACATTTTGCCGGCGCCAAACAGGTCGCCCACGATCCCCATGCCCTCCATCAGCGGGCCTTCGATCACCTGCAGTGGACGCTCATACAGGTGGCGACACTCCTCCACATCCGCTTCCACATGGTCCGCAATCCCCTTCACCAGAGCGTGGGCAAGGCGCTTGTCGACCTCCCAGCCGCGCCACTCCAGATCCTGCTTGACCGATGATTCAGACGCGCCACCGCGGTATTTTTCCGCCAGCTCCAGCATCCGCTCGGTGGCATCGGGGCGCCGGTTGAGAACGACATCTTCGACCCGTTCGCGCAGATCCGCCGGCAGGTCGTCATAGATCGCCAGCTGGCCGGCGTTGACGATTCCCATATCCATGCCGTTTTTGATGGCGTGATAGAGAAAGACACAGTGGATCGCTTCCCGCACCTTGTCATTGCCGCGGAATGAGAAAGAGACGTTGGACACACCACCGGACACCTTGGCGTAGGGCAGGTGGCGCTTGATCCAGCCGGTGGCCTCGATGAAGTCGTTGGCGTAATTGTTGTGCTCTTCGATACCGGTGGCGATGGCAAAGATGTTGGGATCGAAGATGATCTCCTCCGGTGGAAAGCCGACCTTGTCCACCAGTACGCGGTAGGAGCGCTCGCAGATCTCGATTTTGCGCTCATAAGTGTCGGCCTGACCCGCCTCATCGAACGCCATCACCACCACGGCGGCCCCATATTGGCGGACCTTGCGCGCCTGTGCGATGAAGTTCTCCTCCCCCTCCTTGAGACTGATCGAGTTGACCACCCCCTTGCCCTGTATCCGCTTGAGCCCCTCCTCGATCACACTCCAGCGGGAGGAGTCGAGCATGATCGGCACCCGGGAGATATCCGGCTCCGAGGCGATCAGGTTGAGAAAGCGGTTCATCGCCGCCTCGGCGTCCAGCATCCCCTCATCCATGTTGATGTCGATGATCTGGGCGCCGTTCTCCACCTGCTGGCGAGCCACCTCGAGCGCGCCCTCGTAGTCCCCCTCCTTGATCAGGCGGCGAAAGCGGGCGGAACCGGTGACGTTGGTGCGCTCGCCGATGTTGACGAACAGGGTGTCGGCGCCGATGTTCAACGGCTCCAGACCGGAGAGGCGGCACTCCACCGCCAGCTCGGGAATCTCCCGTGGCGCCTGATCGAGCAGCGCCTGGCGAATTACGCGGATATGCTCCGGGGTGGTGCCGCAGCAGCCACCGACGATATTGACAAAGCCGGATTGCGCCCACTCACGGATCTCCGCCGCCATCTGCTCGGGGGTCTCGTCGTACTCGCCAAAGGCGTTGGGCAGCCCAGCGTTGGGGTGGGCCGAGACGTAGGTATCCGCTATCCGGGAGAGTTCCTCCACATATTGGCGCAACTCCTTTGGCCCCAGCGCGCAGTTGAGGCCGATGCTGATCGGGCGCGCATGGCGCACCGAGTTCCAGAACGCCTCGGTGGTCTGGCCGGAGAGGGTACGCCCGGAGGCGTCGGTGATGGTGCCGGAGATCATGACCGGCAGGCGCTGAGCGTGCTGCTCGAAATAATGCTCGATGGCGTAGATCGCCGCCTTGGCATTGAGGGTATCGAAAATGGTTTCGAGCAAAATCAGATCGACCCCCCCCTCGATCAGGCCATCGAGCGACTCGGTGTAGGCTTCCACCAGCTCATCGAAGGTCACGTTACGATAGCCGGGATCGTTCACATCCGGCGAAATACTCGCGGTGCGGTTGGTTGGGCCGAGCACCCCGGCCACATAGCGGGGGCGCTGCGGGGTTTGTGCCGTCACCTTGTCGGCCGCGGCGCGCGCCAGACGGGCGGCGGCCAGGTTGATCTCCCGGCTCAACGCCTCCATGGCGTAGTCCGCCAGCGCGATGCGGGTGGCGTTGAAGGTGTTGGTCTCGATGATGTCGGCCCCCGCCTCGAGGTAGGCGGTATGGATCTCGAGGATCAACTCCGGCTGGGTCAGCGCCAGCAGGTCGTTGTTGCCTTTGAGATCGAGCTGCCAGTCGGCGAAGCGCTCGCCACGATAATCTGCCTCGGCCAGCTTGCGCGCCTGAATCATGGTGCCCATGCCGCCATCGAGCATCAGGATACGCTGGTTCAGCAACTGGCTGAGCTGGGTGTGCAGGTCGCTTCTTTTCACGGGTAGATCCATCGCCTTTACATTTGAAGGGGCGCCATTGTAGTCCAAACGAAGGGGGCTTTCTCGGCGAGCGGGTCATGGCGGATTGAAAAAATTTTGAGATTGTCCCGTTGGCCAACTTTTCCTCCGCCTGCACTTATAATCTGGAACAGACGTGCTAGAATGCCTCCGCTTTTTCAGATCACTGTTTTTTTCGGGCCCGTTCGAGGTCCACCCCCCCTGATACCCTCAGACTTCCAACCGGAACCTGTGGGGTCGCTTTGCCCGCCGAGCGAAGGGGAGGGGATGGCCGCATCGGGTCCCGGTATCGCCCCGATACCAGAGAGCAGTGTTAATAAGTACCGGTGCGCCGGTCATACAGAGAGAAGACGCAGGTTTTCAGTATGCTGCAGACATTCTTGAAAGCGAAGCTGCATCGGGTAACCGTTACCCACGCAGAGCTTCATTACGAAGGCTCATGTGCCATCGATGGTGAGCTGCTGGAGAAATCCGGTATTCGTGAATATGAGATGATCCATATTTACAACATCAACAACGGGGAGCGCTTCACCACCTATGCCATCACGGCTGAAAATGGCAGTGGCGTCATTTCCGTCAATGGAGCGGCCGCGCACAAGGCGCAGAAGGGCGATCTGCTGATCATCTGCTCCTATGTCCAACTGGACGAGCAGGAGGCGGAACGTCACCAACCAACCCTGTGTTACTTCGAACACGCCAGGTCGGACAACGGCGTTGGCGTCGATGATGACGAGCTGCGTGCGCGTAACCGGCTCACCGATATAAAATCGGCCATCCCGGTGCAGAGCAGCGATATGTAACGCGACCTCGAAGGGAGAAACCCGCCCGGCAGCCGCTGAGCGGGTTTTTTGCGAGCGCCCCATGTCGACAGGTTGCGCTCCGTTGTCCCGGTCACGGCAGATATCCAGCGCTGAGTTGCAACATGGCACAGGCTCGCGTTTCGCGCCCTGTGGCCCGGGCAAAGAAGCGATTTGCGCCTTTCGTCGTAGTTTACTCAGCGGGAACTTTCGCTAGAGTGTCGACATACCGCTTCAGGGACTGTCAACAGAATAATACCAACCACACCTCCTGAGCCGTTCATCAACCCGAGAGTGAGAGGCCGCTGCGATGTCCTACCATGCAGAGTACACCCAATCGATTGAAAATCCGGAAGCCTTCTGGGCCGAGAAGGCGGCCGACCTGCCGTGGTTCAAACAGCCCGAAACCATCCTTTCCAAGGATGAGAACGGAATCGATCGCTGGTTTGCCGATGGCGAAATGAATACCGCTTACATGGCGCTCGATCACCATGTGGAAACGGGCCGCGCCGATCAGATCGCCGTGATCTACGACTCCCCCGTCAGTAACACCAAGCGGCAGCTCACCTACCGGGAGATGCGTGATCAGGTGGCGCTGTTTGCCGGGGTGCTCAAGGCGCAAGGGGTCGAGAAGGGTGATCGGGTCGTGATCTACATGCCGATGGTCCCGGAAGCGCTGATCGCCATGTACGCCGTCGCCCGGCTGGGTGCGATCCATTCGGTGGTCTTTGGCGGCTTTGCGCCCCATGAGCTGGCGGTGCGTATCGATGACGCCGAGCCCAAGGTGGTGGTAACGGCATCCTGTGGCATCGAAGTCTCCAGAGTCATCGAATACAAGCCGATGCTGGATGAAGCGATCGAGCACTCCGCGCACAAACCCGAAAAGTGTATTGTGTTGCAGCGCCCGCAGGCGAAAGCCAGCCTGATCGCCGGCCGTGATCTGGACTGGCAGGAGGCGATGGCCAGCGCCGAGCCCGCTGCGTGTGTCCCGGTCAAGGGGACCGACCCGCTCTACATCCTGTATACCTCCGGCACCACCGGCAAACCCAAGGGGGTGGTGCGTGACAACGGCGGCCACGCCACCGCGCTGAACTATTCCATGAAAGCGATCTACAACCTCGATGCCGGAGACCGCTTCCTGACCGCCTCCGATGTTGGCTGGGTGGTGGGGCACTCCTACATTGTCTATGCGCCACTGCTGGCCGGGGCCACCACCGTCGTGTACGAGGGCAAACCGGTACGCACCCCGGACGCCGGCGCCTTCTGGCGGCTGTGCGAGGAGTACCAGATCAAAGCCCTGTTTGCCGCGCCGACGGCGTTTCGCGCCATCAAGAAGGAAGACCCAGACGCAAAAGAGATCGCCAAGTACGATCTCTCCAGCCTGGAAACCATTTTCATGGCCGGCGAACGGCTCGATCCGCCCACCTACTACTGGACGGTGGAGAAAACCGGCAAGCCGGTGGTCGACCACTGGTGGCAAACCGAGACCGGCTGGGCCATCTGTGCCAACCTGATGGGGATCGAGCCGAAACCGCCCAAACCGGGCTCTGCCACGTTGCCGGTGCCCGGCTTCAACGTGCAGATTCTGGATTCAGAGGGCAACCGCCTACCCCCGGGCGAGCAAGGCTCCATCGCCATCGAGCTGCCGCTACCGCCGGGCTGCCTGCCCACCATCTGGGGCAACCATGAGCGCTTCCGCGCCGGCTACCTGTCTGACTTCCCCGGCTACTACACCTCCGGCGATGGCGGCTACAAGGATGAGGAGGGCTATGTGTTCGTCATGGGGCGCACCGATGATGTGATCAACGTGGCGGGCCACCGGCTCTCCACCGGCGAGATGGAAGAGATCGTTGCCGATCACCCCGCGGTGGCCGAGTGCGCCGTGATCGGTGTCAACGACGCTCTCAAAGGGCAGGTGCCGATCGGGCTGGTGCTGCTCAAGGATGGCGTTGATATCGACGAAGCGGAGCTGGAGAAAGAGCTGGTGGCGATGGTGCGCAAGGAGATCGGCCCGATCGCCTGTTTCAACCGCGCCATTGTGGTGCAGCGCCTACCCAAAACCCGCTCCGGCAAAATTCTGCGCAAACTGCTACGCCAGATCGCCGACGGTCTGGAGTACAGCGTACCGTCCACCATCGACGACCCGGCCAGCCTGGCTGAAATCGAGGGGATCATGGACAGCCATGGTCTGGTTCACCACGGCTGATCAACCCGGCTGAGCGGGGAACCGGAGGGGCCGCCAGCGGGTGGCCCTTTCTGTTTTCACAGGAGGCCGACTCGGTGCGATCTGGTGGCAGGTGCCCCATCTGATAGACTGTCTGCTTAACGATACTCTTCGAGGCCCAGCGGCGGTTATGCGAACCATTTCCTTTCGCGCTCTAGTGCTCATCTCCAGCCTGTTGCTGCTGGCGATGTTTTTTGGCATGACTCTCTACAACCTGGACGAGCGTCAACATCTCTTCCAGCAACGGCTGCAACGCAAGGCCGACTCACTGCAACAGAGTTTCATGCTGGCACTGAATGAGCAGGAGCACAAAATGCTGTTGCTGGCGTCGATGGTGGCCGCCGACCCGATGGTTCAGGAACTGTTCTACCGTGGCGCTCGCATGGCGGTGATAGAGGGAGGAGGCAAGGGCGGCGAAGAGACGGCGCGGCTGCGACAGGCGCTATTCGAGCGAGTGGCACCGGCATGGCGAAAGATGCAGGAGCAACACACCCTGCGGCAACTGCACTTCCACCTGCCGCCGGCAACCTCCTATCTGCGCGTACATGCACCGGATCGTTTTGGTGACGATCTCTCATCCATCCGCCCCATCATCGTAGCGACCAATCGCAGCCAAAAACACCAGAGCGGCTTTGAGATCGGACGAGTCTATTCAGGTATTCGTGGAGTTACCCCGGTCTGGTATACCCGTCGGGATGGCTCGCAGGCACACGTCGGGGCGCTCGAGGCGGGCGCCTCAGTTGCCAGTGTACTGAATCGGCTGGCCCCGATGCTGGAGGTGGAGCTGGCCTTGCTGCTGGACCGCAAGAAGGTTGAACAGACAGTTTGGGAGGAGTTCAAGCCCGAACCCCTGTCCCCCTGCGGCTGTTATCTCGAGGCCGCCACGTCAAACGAGATCGCGCAGTGGCTGCAGCGCTCAGGGGTAACATTCGACGCGCTGGCCCGGCAGGCGGGGGCGCAGATGCAGCTGCTGCATTGGGAGGATCGGGTGTATAGCATGACTCACTTCCCATTGCAGGCGTACAGTGGCACAGCAGCGGGCGCCACCGCCGCCCCCGCCGGGGTGGTCACCGGCTGGCAGGATATCACCCCGCTGTGGCATGAGGAGCGGCGCGCACAGCGGCACCTGATCATAGTGACCACGGCGGCCTACCTGCTTACCCAGTTACTACTTCTCCACCTGCTGCGCCTGCTGCGAAAGATGATGCAGCAGCGGGTGAACGCCGCCACGGCAAAGGCCGAATCGGCCCAGCGCCAGCTCAATAGCCTGCTGAGCGACTCTCCTGTCGTCACCTACAGCGTGGGGCTTCCCGGCACCGCGCTGGATTACGTCTCCCCCAATTTCAAGCACCTGCTGGGCTATGATCCAAAACACATCATCGGCGATAGCAACTGGTGGCTCGAGCATATCCACCCGCAGGATCGCGAGCAGGTGCTGCAAACGATCGACTGGACTCAATGGCCCAGCAAAGGCGTTCGCCGGCGCTACCGACTGCAACACAGCGACGGGCAGTGGCGCTGGATAGAAGATCGCTGCCGGGTCTCGCGCACGGCAGAAGGGGTCCACCAGTTGAATGGTGTGCTGCTGGATGTAACGGCACAGCATCGCGCCGAGGAGGCCCTGAAGGAAAGCGAACAGCGCCTGCGCCGGGCGCAACGGCTAGGTGCCGTGGGCAGCTGGGAGTATCACTTTGCCGATCAGACCCTGACCTGGTCGGAGGAAACCTACCGAATTTTCTCGATACCACCCGAGCAAACCCCCGATTACGCTCTGTTCATCAGCCGTGTCCACCCGGATGACCGTGAGCTGGTCGACAGCGCTTGGCACGGGGCGATGCGCGGCGAGCCCTACGATCTCGAACACCGCATTCTCGCGGCCGGCGAGGTGCGCTGGGTGCGGGAGATGGCAGACTTTGAATATGACGAAACCGGCATTCTGCGCGCCATCGGAATGGTGCAGGATATCACCGGCCAGAAACTGCGCGAGCAGGAGCTGCATCGACTGGCCACCAGTGATCCACTGACCGGGCTTGCCAACCGGCGTTACTTCATGGAGCGGTTTGAAGAGGAGCGGGCGAGGGCCGAAAGGTTCAATACCTGCTGCGGACTGATGATGGTGGATCTCGATCACTTCAAGCAGATCAACGATCAATTTGGTCACGCCACGGGTGATCGAGTGCTCAAGGCCTTCGCCGAAGCGGCCAAGGCGCAACTGCGCCAGATCGACATCATCGGCCGCATAGGGGGGGAGGAGTTCGCCGTGCTGCTGCCCGGCACGGATCTCGAGGGTGCCAGGGTGCTGGCGGAGCGACTGCGCCAGGCCGTTGCCGCCATCCGGTTCGACGACATCGACTCACTGCAGATCACCACCAGCATCGGGGTAACTGTGATAACAGCATTGGATCATGAAATCGATACGCCGCTCAGCAGAGCAGACAAGGCGGTCTACAGTGCCAAGCGAAAAGGCCGCAACCAAACGGAGGTTGCGGCTTGAGTGTATTTTTAATACCAAATACATATCTCGTTTAATTGGTGGCGGCCGCCGCCTGCGCCATCCGGCCGTGGAACCCCCTTCGGCGCCGATCGCGCGGTGCGAGTGGAGCCCACCGGGCGCGAAGCTGTCGCTAGCCCCCGCGGCGCGCCAACGCCCAGCGGGCAGCGAATGTGCCCACACCATAGGCGAGCACTATGGTGATGATGTCACCGTCAGCAAAGCTCAGCGATGTGAGCATCGGGCCAGGGCAGTAACCGGCAAGCCCCCAGCCGATGCCAAACAAGATACTCCCGACGACAAGGCGTCGATCGATTTCGGTTTTGCTCGGCAGCCGGAAAAAATCGGCCAGAAGAGGGCGCTTTTGTCGCAAAATCAATGGCGTCAACAGAGCGTTGACCAGCAGCCCACCCCCCATCACAAACGCCAACGATGGATCCCAGTGGCCAAACAGATCGAGGAAATTGACCACCTTGGCGGGATCGATCATCTGTGCCAGCCCGAGGCCGAAACCAAACAGCGTGCCCGCAGCCAGCGCGGCCAATAGTTGCCGCATGGAGTAGCTCATGCCGCACCCCCCAAAAGATGGCGCACAATGTAGACCGTCACAATCGCACTGCCCATGAAGCAGAGGGTTGCCACCAGCGAGCGCGGGCTGCGCCGCGCCAGACCGCAAATGCCATGGCCACTGGTGCAGCCGGAACCGATCTGGGTACCCACGCCCACTAGCAAGCCTGCGACAATCAGCCCAGGTTTATCGACAACCGCCGTGATCTGCTGCACCCCGGCGCCCAGCCCGGACCACTGGTAGATAAAGCCGCCAAGCACCAGGCCAACGACAAACAGAACCCGCCAGCCGAGATCCGTGCGCGACTCAGGATAGACGATACCGCCAGCAATGCCGGAGATTCCCGCCACGCGACCGTTGGCAAACAACAGCAGCGCCGCCGCCAGGCCGATCAAGGCGCCTCCCATCAGGGCCGGTAGCGGCGTAAAGTTTATGATCGTCATGGAAAACGGCCTCTTGAGCTCGTGAAAGGGCAGTCATTGTCTCTGAATTGGTGGCGAGTGCAAGTCATCAGTTATCAGTCATCACTTATCGGACATCGGACATCGGACATCGGACATCGGACATCGGACATCGGACATCGGGGGAGATCGGGCGCGGAGAGGCAACGCAGGTTCGGCTGGGTGGCTAATTTAACATAATATACATTATGCGAAGTTGTAGCTGGCGATAACTACACCCGGGCGGCCCACCCCGCGGGTGTGCCGTTTCCAAGGCAAGGCTGCACTTGCTGGCGGCGGTCAGGAGTGGATGATGCCGCTGTGCAATGCGAGGTAGATCAGCTCAGAGCCACTACTCAGACCCAGCTTGCGCAGGATGTTGGCGCGGTGCGTATGCACCGTTTTCGGGCTGAGACACATGGCCTCGGCGACGGCGTTCACGCTATTTCCTTCTGCCAATAGCGTAAAAACCTCGAGTTCACGACGGGTCAGCAGCGCAATCGGCGCTTGCGGAGACGTCGTTCGCGGTGGCTGGCCGGAGTGATGATCGACCGAGTCAGAAAAATAGCAGCGTCCGGTATGAATCTCGCGTATTGCGTGGACGAGCTCACGCTCGGCACAACGCTTGCTGACATAACCTCGCGCGCCCGCTTTTGCTGCGCAGGTCAGATAGGGGCAGGACTCCCAGACCGTCATGACCAGAATCCGAGCCTGAGGATCGAGACTCAACATGCGCTTGATGGCGTCAAGACCACTGGCAGTCGAGGTCGCCCCCACGGTCGTGTCGTCGGCGGGCATGGAAAGGTCCATCACGACCACGTCCGGCGCCAGCGTCTGGTAGAGTTCGACGGCTCGATCGCCCGTCTCCGCCTCGGCCACAACTTTCATGTCGCTTTCTTTCAGCAGCATGTGATGAAATCCAGCCCGGACGATCGCATGATCATCGACCAGCAAAATACGGATGATATCGTCGCTCATGCTCTGCTCCGCCCGTTGCACGATGGGCGCCGGGCAGGCGCCCCGCCAGCCATTCAGGAATGATCCAGCGGCGTTATCTCGATGCTATCCGCACCGCGATAAACGCCGGAGGTATCGACATCCACGGCCTCCGCCGAAAGCGAAGCGCCGTTATCGAGGTGGGCAGGCACCGCAACCAGCTCATCGCTGAATCCAATTAATCGAATCCCCTCCTTGTCGCAATGGGCCAGCACCCGCTCCAGGGCCCGCAAAACCGCCTCCTGCCGGTCGTTGAACCGGTCCAGCTTTTCAACCTCGCACCGGCGACGGCTGGTAACCGTGCGCAGCACATAATCGCCGCCATCCAGCAGCTGAATCGTTAGCCCCGCCAGCTTCTCGCGCACCAGCACAGCCTTGGCAACCTCGAACAGCGCCTCGTCGGAGCAGGTTACCTGATCGCCAGCCACACAGGCGCGTAGGCGCTCGGTCACCTCCTGAACACTGGCGTCACTTGGCAGATAAAATTCCATAATATCAATTCATTAGGAGAGCAAGTTGGCAAGATGGATGACTAATTGTTAAGCCGGTTGCGTAACTGGGCATTCTCCTGACTCAAGCGATCCCCCAGCTCGCGCAGCCGTTGCAGCTCCTCCTCCTGCATTCGCGAGCGCACCCTAAGCTCGATCATCTCCTCGGCCTGCCCACTGCCAGCAGCGCCGAGATGGTGCAGCTGACGTAGTTCGCGTTGCGCGGCATCACGCTCCATGGTAAGCCTCAACTGCTGCTCCTCCAGTTCAAATAGGCGCTGCTCCAGCGCTCGCTTCTCCTGTGCCAGCTGCTCGCAGCGATCGAGCAACCTGGCATTCTGCCGCTGGGCATCCGCCAGCGCCCTCTCCTCCCCGCTGCTCTTTTGCTGCACCGTCTGCAGCAGCTCCTGCTGCCGTTGTTCCAACGCCCGTTTTTGCTCCATGTACCGATGCTCGGCATACGCCAGCGCCCGGTCCCAGACCTGATTGGCCAGCGTCAGTACAGGCTCGGGCAGTTCCGGGTGCTCATTGCGGCGCGCGACGCGCTGCGCGAGAGTGTGCCACCAGTCGTTCAGGGCTCGATTGATCGTTGTCAGACTACCGCTACCGAGCCTCTCACGCACATTCTGCTGGGTTGGCCTGATCCCCTCCTCCAGGAGCTGGTCGGCAACCGCAATGACCCGGCTGTGGGTATCACTCTTTTTGGGCATATAGTACACAATATGTATTGATTGATATGTATCAGCTGAGCCCAATTAAACACTCCGTGGCAGGCCAACGCAACTCCAGCCACCTCGATTGCGCCCCGCTGCGGCGATTATTTTCAGCCGCCAGACCGTCGGCGGCGCCGCGCAACAATCCACCACCTTGCCCAACCTGACCAGGCCCGTTTATCACGGCGGTTTATTGACTGGTGCCGACAACCGCTTCAAGTTGACTTTTCCTCCAGGTAACGGGAAAATGCAAGCTCAACATATTGATTAAAAAGAACTGATTTTCGTCGGTTCGCGCGCCCCGGTGGTGAAATTGGTAGACACAAGGGACTTAAAATCCCTCGGCCTTTGGCTGTACCGGTTCGAGTCCGGTTCGGGGCACCAGTTGGCAGTAAAACCCTTCAAAAGTTATTCGAGACCATAACAGACCGGTCTTTTCACTGGCGTTATACAGATCCGGCTACGTGATACCACAGGACTGCTCGCCGCGTTCCTGCTCTTCCAGGCGGCCGCCGGCCTAACATCATGGGCCGCAGGGCATCCATTTACCTCACACCGGCTGAATGAACGCCCGTTTAGTTTTGTTAGCGTACATTCACTAAAGTGGCACTGATGTGTCAGGAACCCTATTGGTATGAGTGAAACCGAACTACCTGCCTATTTGATGAGTCTGGCGCCGGAACAACTACAGAAAGCCCGGGAAATGCTGCTGCAGCGAATCGAGCAGCAGCAGGAAAAGAAACTCGAACAGCGCCGCCTCCCCCCCTCTTTCCACGACCTGGACTCCCTCGCCGCCAACACCGGGCTGGATCTGTCCAGCCTCAGGCGTGAGATCAAACGCCGCGTCTGATCCGGGGCGGTTGTGTTATCCGCGGCAACCGCTATAATCGCCCCGCTCGCAGGAGAGAGGGTTTTCCACCCCGCCGAAGGCGCAAACTCCCATAATCGCTCAGGCTCAGGTACTGCGACCACCCATAGCGCGCGTCGACTGGAGAGCGGTCAGCCAGCACTGACCCACCGAAGGGGCAACACGTTCAGCACGTGCAAACTCTCAGGTAACCGGACAGAGGGAGAGGCGGATAAACACCCGAACGGGGAGGTTTACACGTGCTCACCTATATCTACCTCATCGCCATCACCGCCGAGGCCATGTCGGGCGCACTGGCTGCCGGGCGCCGCAATATGGATATCTTTGGGGTCAGCGTCATCGCCTTCATCACGGCGCTGGGGGGCGGAACGATCCGCGACCTGTTGCTGGGGCATTTCCCCGTCTCCTGGACGCAGCACCCGGAGTATGTCTATCTCACGGTCTCGGCCGGCCTGGCTACCATCTTTCTCGCCCGTTTCATGCACCACCTGCAAAAGGTTTTTCTGTTGCTCGATGCCATGGGGCTCATCGCGTTCACCATCATCGGCTGCAATGTGGCGCTGGAGTTGGGTTACAGCACACCGATAGTGGTCATGGCCGGCATGATAACCGGGATATTTGGCGGCATCCTGCGCGATGTCTTGTGCCAGCGTGTGCCCGTCGTTTTTCGCCACGAGCTCTATGCCAGTATCTCCCTGCTGGTTGCCCTGCTTTATCTTCAGCTGGAGCAAACCGGCGTCGATCACGATCTCAATCTGCTGCTCTCGTTCGCTTGCGGCATTTTGCTGCGCGGGGCCGCCATATACTGGCACTGGTCACTGCCGGTATTCAGTTACGCGCCCGAACGCTGGAAATGATGGCCCGCTGAGCGAGCAGGAACAGGCAGGAGATGACGTGGGAGTGGAGCAAACGCGGCGACGTTGGCGCCGGGAGGAGCAGGCAGCCGATTGGGGAGCGTTGAGGGATCGTTGCGGGCATTGAACCGTTGGCAACGGCCACCGATCGGTGGCGGCGCAACGCTTGAAGCGGGGGGAGATCATGGAGGCTGGAGTCGGAATCGAACCGGCGTACACGGAGTTGCAGTCCGCTGCATGACCACTCTGCCATCCAGCCATCACCATCGGGAGTGGAGCGGGAAACGAGACTCGAACTCGCGACCCCGACCTTGGCAAGGTCGTGCTCTACCAACTGAGCTATTCCCGCGTCTCGATGGTGGCGCGTATTATAGAGAGATTCGGCCGGCTGTCAACCAGGATGCGGCAAAAATTTTGCTTGAACATTAACCAGTTACTTCAGATGTCATCCCTCAGATGGGGCCACGCGGCCCGCAGGTAAAGCAGCATCGACCAGAGCGTCAACGCCGCGGCGCCATAAAGCGCCACAACCCCCAACCATGAGAGCGGGCTGTAGAGCGGCATGGCGATCAAAACCAAAATCGAGACCATCTGCAGTGTGGTCTTGATCTTGCCGATACTCGATACCGCCACGCTGGCGCGCGCGCCGAGCTCGGCCATCCATTCCCGCAGCGCCGATATGACGATCTCCCGGCCGATGATGACAATCGCCGGAATCGTGATCAGGGGGGAGGCGAACGCCTCGACCAGCATCACCAGTGCGGCGGCCACCATCAGCTTGTCTGCCACCGGATCGAGGAACGCCCCGAAGGGAGAGGTTTGCTCGAGCCTTCGAGCCAGGTAGCCATCGAACCAGTCGGTGATCGCGGCCAGGCCGAACACGGCGGAGGCAACCCAGGGGGACCAGGCGTTTGGCAGGTAGTAGACCAGGATGAAGACCGGAATCAGAACGATACGAAGCAGCGTCAGTAGATTGGGTAGTTTGATCGTGTCCAAATGCGAGGTTCCCGTCAGATCCTGCTTCAACTATCGGGGTGGAGCGCGGTGTAAATCTCCCGCGCCAGCGTCCGGCTTATGGTAGAGACTTTTGCGATTTCTTCAACACTGGCCCGCTCCACCTCCTTGACGCCGCCGAAGTGCTTGAGCAACTCCCGCCGGCGCTTGGGCCCCACGCCCGGTATCCCCTCCAGGGTCGATTTGCCCCGGGCCTTGGCGCGCCGGGCCCGATGCCCGGCGATGGCAAAGCGATGCGATTCGTCCCGAATATGCTGTAGCAGGTGCAGTGCCGGTGAATCCGATGCGAGCACGGTCTCCTCGCCACTATCCCCGCGGATCAACACCTCAAAGCCCGCTTTGCGCGTCGGCCCCTTCGCCACCCCCACGACCAGCACCTCGTCGATCTGCAGCTCCTCCATCACCGCCATCGCCTGTGCGACCTGCCCCTTGCCACCATCGATGATCAGCAGGTCCGGCAGCACCCCCTCCCCCTTGCGAACACGGGTGTAGCGCCGGCTCAGCGCCTGGTGCATGGCGGCGTAGTCATCTCCGCCGGTGATCCCCTCGATATTGAAACGCCGGTAATCCGACTTTTTCGGGCCCTCCCGATCAAAAACGACGCAGGAAGCCACGGTGGCCTCCCCGGAGCTGTGGCTGATATCGAAACATTCGATCCGCTGCGGGGTTGAATCCAGCCCCAGCGCCTCCTGTAGCGCCAGATAGCGATGGTAGATATTTTGCTTGCTGGCCAGATGGCTGCCCAGCTGCTGCTCGGCGTTGGTTTGCGCCAGCCGCTGCCAGCCCGCGCGATCACCGCGTACCCGCGAGACCACGGCGACCTTGCGTTTGCGCCGCTGCTCCAGCGCCTGCTGGAGACAGGTCTGATCCGGCAGCTCCATCGGCACGATCACGCTGGCGGGAATCTCCCGTGGGCCACCCAGATAGAACTGCGCGATAAAGGCTGACAACACCTCCGCCGGCGTATCCTCGATCGACACTCGCGGGTGGTACACCTTGCTGCCGATCACTCGTCCAGCGCGTACAAACAAAGCGTGAACACAGACACCTCCCGGCTGAACCGCACACCCCAGCACATCCGCATCGCCACCTTGCCCACTGACGAACTGCTGCTCCTGCACCTGCTGCAGGGCGCTGATCTGGTCACGCAGTGCGCCAGCGCGCTCAAACTCCAGCCGCGCGGCGGCCTCATCCATCTCCCGCGCCAGCGCCTGCATCAACTCGTGGTTGCGCCCCTGCAGGAACTGCTTGGCGTGGTCGAGATCCCGGCGGTAGTCCGCTTCACTGATCAGGCCGACACAGGGTGCGCTGCAGCGTTCGATCTGATACTGCAAACAGGGCCGCGAGCGATTGCGGAAGAAGCTCTCCTCACACTGGCGGATGCGAAACACCTTCTGCAACAGATTCAGGCTCTCCTTGACCGCCCCGGAGCTGGGATAGGGGCCAAAATAACGCCCCTCTTTGCGTCCTGTTCCCCGCTGAAAGGTGATCGCCGGAAAGGGGTGGCGGTCGCTGACAAAAATGTAAGGATAGGATTTGTCATCGCGCAGCAGAATGTTGTAGGGGGGGCGCTGCTGTTTGATCAAATTCTGTTCGAGCAGCAGCGCCTCGGTCTCGCTGCCGGTGACGGTGATGTCGATGTGGTGAATCCGCGCCACCAGTGCCTGCGTCTTGACGCTCAACCCGCAGGAACGAAAGTAGCTGCTGACCCGGTTTTTGAGATTTTTGGCCTTGCCAACGTAGAGAATTTCTCCGTCGGCGGCATACATCTGGTACACGCCCGGCCGCTGCGTCAACCGGCGCAGGAAAGCCTTGCTGTCAAACCCGGTCGCGCCTGCAACGACCGTCGTATTTGGTTGCGTTTCAGCTGACTTCATTCAGGCTTTTGTTGGCGTCCATGTGCAGATGCGTCGCCTCCCGGTGGATGGCCTCGAGCTGCTCCCGGGTGGTATCGAGAATCCCCGCACCGCGGGAAAGCGACACCTCGAGGTAGACACCGATTTCCGCATAGTAGTAGAGGCGCGCATCGAAGCTGCGCGCCCGCTTCAGTTTGCTGAGCGAGATCTGCGCGCCATTTACCAGGATGGTATTGATGTCGTTGTCGGAGAGCAACGGATGGCGCTCGCGCTCAGCCGGTTGCACAACCGAGGCCGCCTGACGCCGGCTGTAGATGGTCGTCATCTTCCCCCCTTGACTGGAGACTTGCTCTGCCTGTGGTGAAACGACGCGAGCGACCCGCGTCGTCAGCACGGCTGTTACTTGTATTTGCGCTGGGACGCCTCTGCCCGAACGGCATCCCGGGCGATCGCACGCTTGAGCGAGCGCACCCCAAAAAATGTCATTGCCAGCATCGCCGCAATGATCGCAACACTCGGTGCGAATGAGATCAGGCTGTACTTGTCGATGTTCAACATGGGATCGGCTCCTCGGTCGTGGTTGTCGTGCGGGTTTCTTCTACCCGCCGGCGAAAGGCGGCATTATCGGTAGATCACTCCCCCTTCTCAAGCCTTTTCAACAGGCTCGAGGTATCGAGGCGCCCCCCGCCCTCCGCTTGCAGGTCAGCATAGAACTGGTCCACCAGCGCCGTGACCGGCAGACGGGCGCCGTTGCGGCGGGCCTCTTCGAGCGCGATCCGCAGATCCTTGCGCATCCACTCCACCGCGAATCCAAACTCATAGCGATTTTCCAGCATGCTCCGATGCCGGTTCACCATCTGCCATGATCCGGCGGCGCCGTGCTGGATCACATCGAACACCGCCTCGCCATCGAGCCCGGAGCGCTTGACGAAGTGTACCGCCTCGGCCAATCCCTGGAGCAACCCGGCGACGCTGATCTGGTTGACCATCTTGGCCAGTTGGCCGCTGCCCACCGCCCCGAGCAGACGGTGGGACCTGGCATAGGCGTTCAGTAGCGGTGACACCCGGCCGTAGTCAGCCTCGGTTCCCCCCACCATGATGTTCAACTCGCCCTTTTCCGCCCCGGCCTGGCCGCCGGTGACCGGCGCATCGAGAAAAGCGCACCCCCGTTCCCTTGCCTGCTGATCCAGCTCTCGCGCCACCTCGGCCGAGGCTGTGGTATGGTCAACCAAGAGAGAACCCGTTGAAAGCGTTTGCAAAATCCCATCCGCCCCGAGTGTCACCTCGCGCAGGTCATCATCGTTCCCCACACAGGTAAAGACAAACTCAGCCCCCTGGGCCGCCGCGGCCGGCGTTGCCGCCAGGCGACCGGAATGGTTTGCGCACCAGCGTTCAGCCTTGCTGCGGGTGCGATTGTACACACAGAGATCGTGCCCGGCAGCGGCCAGGTGCCCCGCCATCGGAAACCCCATGACGCCCAGGCCGATAAATGCAACAGTAGCCATAAACTCACCTCCCGGTTGGCGTCATTCGACGTAGGCCGCTGCTGCAGCCTGCGCCGCCACGCCGATATGAATGTCAGATCCCAGCTCGAACAGCGTGTTTTCGAGCGCATCGAGGCACAACATGACATGGCGCCGTGTACAGGAGTTGCCCATGAGACCGATGCGCCACACCTTGCCCGCCAGAGCTCCCAGCCCGGCGCCAATCTCGAGGCCGTAACGCTCGAGCAGAAGCGCGCGAACCCGCGCCTCATCGACCCCTTTAGGCACGGCAACCGAGTTCAGTTGCGGCAGACGCACCGCCGCGTCGACCGTAAAGCGAAGCCCCATCGCCTCGAGCCCTGCCCGCAGCGCTTCATGGTGGTATCGATGGCGCCTCCAGGCCTGTTCGACCCCCTCCTCCTGCAACATCAGCAAAGACTCATGCAGGCCGTAGAGCGCATTGACCGGCGCCGTGTGGTGGTAGGCACGCCTTTGCCCCCCTCCCCAGTAGCCCATCACCAGTTTTGTATCCAGAAACCAGCTGGGCACACGGCTCTTGCGCGCTCGCACCCTTTCCAGCGCACGCTCACTGAAGCTGACGGGCGCGATTCCCGGCGGAGCCGACAGGCACTTCTGAGTGCCCGAATAGACAGCGTCTATCCCCCAGCGGTCCACCTCGAGCTCGATTCCACCCAGGGAGGTGACCGCATCGACGATGGTCAGGCAACCGTACTCCTGTGCCAGCCGACAAAGGGCCTCGGCATCGGAGCGGACCCCGGTGGAGGTTTCCGCGTGCACGAAGGCGAGCAGCTTGACCTCATCGTGCTGCTCCAGCAGCGCCCGAACCTTCTCCAGACTGACCGCCGTGCCCCACTCATCCTCAACCATGAGCGCGATTCCGCCAAAGCGCTCGACGTTCTCTTTCATCCGGCCGCCAAACACACCGTTCTGGCAGACGATCACCTTGTCGCCCGGCTCCACCAGGTTGACGAAGCACGCTTCCATCCCCGCAGAACCCGGTGCCGAAACGGGCATGGTCAGCTCATTCTCGGTGCGCAGGGCATACTGCAACAGCTGCTTGATCTCATCCATCAGGCCGATGAAGGCGGGATCGAGGTGGCCGATGGTGGGCCGCGCCATGGCCGCAAGCACACGCGGGCTGACATCGGAAGGTCCTGGCCCCATGAGGGTTCGCACCGGGGGATGGAACGACTTGATCATACCGTTATCCTTTTATATCAGTGTGATGCCACTATTTCTTGATGTTGTTTGTAGCCCGGGCAGCGATCCGTTTTACGATGGCGATCACCATTTCAGCGGAGTGTTGCGCGGCCTTCTCGAGGAACTGCTCGAATGACTGGTTCGACTCCCTGCCGGCGATGTCGGAAAGCGCGCGGATCACGATGAATGGCGTACCAAACTGATGACAGGTCTGGGCGATGGCGGCCGCCTCCATCTCGACAGCCTTTATGGCTGGAAACAGCACGCGGGTTTTCGCCACCCGTTGCGGACAGTTCATGAAGCTATCCCCCGTTGCGATCAAACCGCGCACGGTATTGACATGGGGCATCTGCGCGATGCACTCCTCCGCCATGCGCGCCAGCAAGGGGTCGGCGGTAAAGGCGGCCGGCAATCCGGGCACCTGGCCTGGTTCATAGCCAAACACCGTTACATCCACGTCGTGGTGGCGAACCTCATCCGAAATCACGACATCGCCCACATCCAGCGCGGCATCGAACCCCCCTGCCGAACCGGTATTGATAACGCAGTCCGGCTTGAACTGCTGCAACAGCAACGTGGTACCGATAGCGGCGTTGACCTTGCCGATACCCGACTTGAGCACCACCACCTCAACCCCGTCGAGTGTGCCCGTATAAAAGGTAAAACCCGCCAGCGTGCGGGTTGTCATCTGGTGCAAGCTGTTTTTGAGCAGCTCGATCTCCTGATCCATGGCACCGATAAGAGCGATACGCGGCGGACGGGTCAGGTGTTCGAGTGTTTCGGCGAAGGAAGGGGTCGTTGTCATTGAGATAGCGCTTCAGGGCTCGATATGGCGGAAAAGCCCATGCTACCATGCCCGGCCCAATACGCAATTTGGAAGCGCGTAAAACGTGCCGATCGCTCTTTCATGCCGATCGCTTGGCGTGCCAGCGGCATGAGCATATAAACAATACCAAGTACATTCGGCAGTATTTTTAGTACAAGGCGATGCTGAAATTTATCTCCCCCGCACCACAAATTTGATTGACAAGGCCAGATGATCATATAGAATGAATCTCAGCTTGAAAGTAACGCATATCTTTACGTCAGACCATTTCGAAGTCCTGCCTCGTCGTTAGAACTCGTCCTGAGATCCACTGGTAGATAGCAACTTTTAGAGCAAAACCGCCTCGACACCGTCCTGGCAAAAAACTATTTGAAATTTAGGATAGATCATCATGTCTACTACTACCGGCACCGTTAAGTGGTTCAACGAAACCAAAGGCTTCGGCTTCATCGAGCAGGAATCCGGTCCGGACGTCTTCGCTCACTTCAGCGCCATTCAGGGGTCAGGTTTCAAAACCCTGCATGAAGGCCAGAAGGTCGAGTTCAAGGTGACTCAGGGCCAGAAAGGTCCGCAGGCTGAGAACATCGTTCCGCTGTAAGCTCACGCTTGCCGCTGAATCACAAAAAAGCGACCTTCGGGTCGCTTTTTTTATGGCTATCCGGGTACAACCACCACGGATCGCTCGGGCAGGCCACCCCGGAAAACCGGGGCAGCGCTTGGCGTCATGGCATCTACCTCAATGGGCGCTGGCAACCGCACGCGGACGCCGAGCACGGCGACGAGCCTGTGCGCTGCCCGCCGGTTTTTGACCATCCTTGTGCTCCACCCTGGGCTTGCGCGGGCCCCGTTTCTGCTCGCCGCCTCGCTTTGCCGGCGGCAGTCGCGTACCGGCCGGCGGCAGCGGATGCACGGGCGTAAAGCCCTCTACCTCCTGACGCTCGATGGTCTGTCGCGTCAGCCGCTCGATGGCGAACAGCAGATCCGCCTCGTCGGCACACACCAGCGAAACAGCCTGCCCCGAAGCTCCGGCACGACCGGTGCGGCCAATGCGATGCACGTAATCCTCGGCCACGTTGGGCAGATCGAAGTTGACCACCTGCGGCAACTGATCGATATCCAGCCCGCGGGCCGCAATATCGGTCGCCACCAGCACGTCGATCGCCCCGGATTTGAAGTCGGCCAGCGCCCTGGTACGCGCTCCCTGGCTCTTGTTGCCATGGATGGCGGCGGCGTTGACACCCGCTTCATCCAGAAACTTGGCCAGCTTGTTGGCGCCATGCTTTGTTTTGGTGAACACCAGCACCTGTTTCCAGCCATGCAGACGGATCAATTCAAGCAACAGCTCCGGCTTGCGCTTTTTATCCACCGGGCTGAGCCACTGCCGAACGGTGTCCGCCGTGCTGTTACCGGGGTTGACCGATACCTCGACCGGGTCATGGACGATCCCCTTGGCCAGCTTGCGAATCGGCTCGGAAAAGGTGGCGGAGAACATCAGGTTCTGCCGCCTGGCCGGCAGTAGCGCCATGATTTTGCGAATATCATTAATGAAGCCCATATCCAGCATACGGTCGGCTTCATCCAGCACCAGAATCTCGAGATGATCAAAGCGGATAGCATGTTGCTGGTAGAGATCCAGCAGTCGTCCGGGCGTCGCCACCAGCACATCCACCCCCGCCCGCAGCTTCTGCATCTGGGGGTTGATCTTGACGCCGCCAAACACCACGGCGGAGCGCAGCTTCAGGTTGCCCCCATAGGTTGCGACACTCTCCCCCACCTGAGCGGCCAGCTCCCGGGTGGGGGTCAGTACCAGTGCGCGGGCCTGATTGGCACCGGCGGGCTTGCCGCCCAGCAAACGCTCCAGCATCGGCAGCGCAAATCCGGCGGTTTTACCGGTACCGGTCTGGGCGGCCGCCATCACGTCGCGACCGGCCAGCACGGCGGGAATCGCCTGCAGCTGGATCGGAGAGGGGGTGTCGTAGCCCTGGTCAGCTACGGCTTTGAGCAACGGAGCAGACAGCCCCAAAGATGCAAAACTCATGCAACATTAATCTCTTGAAGTACAACAGGGAAGACCAGCAAGCCGGAATGGCCCGATGGCGATATGCGGTGTAATGGGTGTAATCGAAGGTAACTGCGTGGAAGTTTACCCCAGATGGCGCTCAACGGCCAGCCGAATCTCACCGGCTGGCGGATCAGCGCACCCCGCGATTGCCACCAATACGTGAACCATTACCGGATATTTTGCTTTTATCCTTATGTTTTCAAATGAATTACAATGCCCGTTCACGTTTATCCGTATGGCCACGAGCCGATCCGGTTATGGTGGTCGCCGGTATCCTGGCAAGGCCTGTCGTGAGGAGCTGCCGCCACCGAGCGAAGCGCCGTCTGACCTGTTCAGTCGTTGGCCGCAATGAATGGATGAACGGCGCGACCTACAAACGAGCAGTTGATTACAACCTGATTTCTCAACTGCAACTCCAACTGCACACTCGGTTTCTCTACTCTCCTCCTCGGGAAACTTTGGTAGACTGCCAGAGAATAGTCTGAATCGCTCAATGCCAACAGTATTCTGCCTGCCGGGGCGCTAATAACAAGGCAAGGGAGGCACAAAGCCTGATGGACGTTTTTGAATTTCGGGACAAGCTGGTCGGCGACTACCGGGACTTTACCCGCTCCTTCATTCAGCCCA
>JAXHUI010000020.1:0-36451 GCA_034189745.1 Pseudomonadota bacterium | reverse complement strand
CTCGGTTCGCTCGACTGCGCTGCATCCGGCTGGGCGGTTGCTTCAGCCGCGCTGGCCGGTTCGTGCGCCGATCCGCTCGTTCCCGCGGCGCTGGTCGCGGCCTCTTTCAGCGCCGGCTCCTCCTGTGCCGTACCGGCGGGAGCGGCAGTCTCCCCTGCCGGGGAGGAGGGTTGCTCATTGGCTGCGGCAGGCGCTTGCCTGGTCGCCGGGGGTACCTCCTCGACGGCTGAAGGCTCTTTCTTGCCCGCTGAGGGCTCTTCCTGGCCCGCTGAAGGCTCTTCCTGGCTCGCTGAAGGCTCTTCCTGGCCCGCTGAAGGCTCTTCCTGGCCCGCTGAAGGCTCCTCCTGGCCCGCTGAGGGCTCTTTCTTGCCCGCTGAGGGCTCTTCCTCAACCGCTGAAGGCTCTTCTTTTTTCACCGCTGATGGCTCTTTTTCCGGCACTGAAGCTGCTTCTTTGGGCGCTGAAGGCTCTTTTCTAGGCGCTTCTGTGACCAGAGAGGGCTCCGGTGCGGCGGGGGTGGGCTCCTCGCCGCCACCGGTGGCGGCCGCGGCGTTCTGGGCTTCCGCCTGATCCTGAGCCGCCGCCTCGGTCGAAGTGGCCGTTACCGCCTCGGGCTCCTGTGCGGTGCTCACTCCGTTGGCCGCCAGCGTGGCAGTGGTGATCTTGTCTTCAGCCAGCAGGCCCTGAATCTCCTCCTCGGCCCGTGGATCACGCAGTGCTTCAGGCAGTGGGGTACGGGTGGCGCCCCGTTGTGTGCCGCCGCGGCGGCGCCGTCCCCGGCGGCGGCTGCGGCTGTTCTCCCCGTTGGTGTCGTCGCCCTGCGCCGCGGGTGTATCGCTCTCCCCGTTGCCACCGGCCCGCGCGGCGGGCGTGTCGTGTTCCTCGGCGGCGCTGCCGCGCCGGTTTTCTTCAGCGGTGCCACTATCCTGCTGGCGTGGGGCGTGGTCATCGCGGCGGTTACGGCTGCGACGGCGACGGCTGCGACCGCTACGCTCTTTTTTCTCCCCCTCACCGCTGCCGCCATCGTCCGACGGCGACTGGCTGGCCTCCCGCCGTTCCGTGGTCACCTCCGGGCTCTGCCGCTCTTCGGCGCCGGCACGGCGACGGTCATTTTCACGCCGCATGCGAGCGCGGCGCTTGTTGTCGCTACCGCTCTCGCGGTTGGCAGGCTCCTCGCGGGAGCCGCTGGCGGCGGCAGCGCGCGGTGTTTCGGGCAGGGTTTCGGCCGGGGTCTGCTGGCGCTGGACCCGTTCTGGCGCGGCTTCCTCCTTACCACCAAACAGGGTGCGCAGAGTGAACAGGACCCGGCCGCCAAAAGAGGCGGGTGCGGCCGGGGCGGTCTCCCTGGGAGCGGTGGGAGCAGCCGGTGGTGCCTGGGGTGAGGTGGTCTCCTCAGCCGCCGCCGCGGTTTCGGCCTTGTTCTGGGGCGCACGGGTTGCGGGTATGACCGCCTTCACCGCCGCCTGTTCACGCTTGACCGGTGCGGCCCGCCCCGGGTCGGGGATCTCCAGTTCAACCTCGGGCTGCAGGGTGTAACTGGCATCATCGCTGCCGGCGATCGTATGATCGTCCCGCAGACGGACCACTTCGTAGTGGGGGGTCTCCATGTTCGGGTTGGGTACGACGACCACCCGTACCTGGTGGCGCAGCTCGGCGGCATGGACTTCGTGGCGTTTCTCGTTGAGGAGGTAGGTGGCCACGGTGACCGGCAAAATGGCGCGAATCTGCGCCGTGCGCTCTTTGGAGGACTCCTCCTCGATCAGGCGCAGGATCGACAGGGCCAGGGACTCGGTATCCCGGATGGTGCCCTGACCGTGGCAGCGCGGGCAAACCATGCCGCGGGACTCGCTCAGGGAGGGGCGCAGCCGCTGGCGCGACATCTCCAGCAGGCCAAAACGGGAGATCCGTCCCATCTGAACGCGGGCGCGGTCGAGCTTGAGGGCATCGCGCAGCCGGTTTTCCACCTCGCGCTGGTTTTTGATCGGTGTCATGTCGATGAAATCGATGACGATCAGGCCGCCGATATCGCGCAAGCGAAGCTGCCGGGCGATCTCCTCCGCCGCCTCCAGGTTGGTCTGCAGCGCGGTCTCTTCGATGTCGCCGCCGCGGGTCGCCCGCGCGGAGTTGATATCGATGGAGACCAGCGCCTCGGTGGGATCGATGACGATGGAGCCGCCGGAGGGGAGTTTGACCTCGCGTTCAAACGCGGTTTCGATCTGACTTTCGATCTGAAACCGGTTGAAAAGCGGCGTCGGCTCCTGGTAGAGCTTGATCCGATTTTCGAAACTCGGCATCACCTGCCGGGCAAATTGAATGGCCTGTTCATACACGCTGGGGTTGTCGATCAGCACCTCACCGATGTCGGCGCGCAGGTAATCCCGGATGGCGCGAATGACCACGTTACTCTCCTGGTAGACCAGGAAGGGGGCCGGGCGCCGGTTGACCTCTACTTTGATGGCGTCCCAGAGGGTGATCAGGTAATCCAGATCCCACTGCAGCTCTTCAGCGCTGCGACCGATGCCGGCGGTGCGCACGATCGCCCCCATGCCGTCGGGGAGATCGATCCCCGCGAGCGCCTCCTTGAGCTGGGCCCGATCATCACCTTCGATGCGACGTGAAATGCCGCCGGCACGGGGGTTGTTCGGCATCAGGACCAGATAGCGCCCGGCAAGGCTGATAAAGGTGGTCAGGGCGGCACCCTTGTTACCGCGCTCCTCCTTGTCGACCTGTACGATCACTTCCGTGCCCTCTTTGACCAGCTCCTTGATGTTGGGGCGTTGGCCACGCTCGGGCTGTTTACAGAAGTATTCGCGGGCGATCTCTTTCAGCGGCAGGAAGCCATGGCGCTCGGCACCGAAATCAACAAAAGCCGCTTCCAGGCTGGGTTCGACCCGGGTGATGCGGCCTTTGTAAATGTTGGCTTTTTTCTGTTCGCGACTGTCGGATTCGATATCCAGATCGAACAGGCGCTGGCCGTCGACCAGCGCAACGCGCAACTCTTCCGGCTGAGTTGCGTTGATTAGCATTCTCTTCATGTGGGTGCGTTCTCATAAACGCAACGCGATACGCCCTGCGCGAGCAGAGGGGTAACGGGTCTGATGTCCAGTCTTTGGATCGGCAGCCGCATCTGGCCGTGCTGCCGGTAGCTACCGCAAACGGCGTGTAGCCTATCGGCGGTGGAGGAAACGCTGACCCATGTCGTTATGGATTCTGGCTGTGGCTGCCCTGATGGTATCGGCAGGTTCCTGGTCAGCGTGCGTCTCCACCTCCAACTGGACCTTCCTGTCAGGCGAAGGCCGTGAAAGCGTTACGTGAAAAAGTTGGTGGCCCCGCGCTGGGGCCTCATAGTGTCTGCCGTGGGTCGGGGTCATGAGCGGCCACTCATCCTGATCAAATGGCGGGGCCGGCTGCATGGATTGCAAAATTACTGAAGCCAACCGCCTGCGGCAGCGGTAGAATATAACAGCTAACCCCATGGGCATCAATCGAGAGTCAGTCCGTCTTTATGACGTATACAGTAGAACACGAGCAGCAGCGCGTCCGTTATCTGGAAGTGGAGGCGGATCAAGCCGGCCAGCGGGTCGACAATTTTCTGCGTACCGCCTTGAAAGGGGTGCCCAAGAGCATGATCTATCGGATTCTTCGCAAGGGCGAGATCCGGGTCAACAAAAAAAGGGTCAAGCCGGACACCCGGCTGGAATCGGGTGATCGGGTGCGCATACCGCCGATCAGGACCGCCCAGCGGGGCGAGGCGGTGCCGGTGGGGCAGGGGTTGGCGCACCATCTCGAGAACGCCATCGTGTACGAGAGTGATGGCTTGCTGGTGCTCGACAAGCCAGCGGGGCTCGCCGTGCATGGCGGTAGTGGTGTTACCCTGGGGCTGATCGAGGCGCTGCGCCAGGTCCGGCCCGAGTGTCGCTTTCTGGAGCTGGTCCACCGGCTTGATCGGGACACCTCCGGTTGCATCATGGTGGCCAAGAAGCGCAGCATGTTGCGTTACCTTCACGCCGCACTGCGAGAGCACAAGGTGCGCAAGATCTATCAGGCGCTGGTGGTGGGCCGCTGGCCGGCGCGCTGTAAACGGGTGGATGCGCCGCTGCAACGGATGGAGCTCAAATCGGGCGAGCGCATCGTGCGGGTGGATCCCGCGGGCAAACCCTCCACCACTGTGTTCAACGTGGTGCAACGCTTTGCCGATCTCGCTACGCTGGTGGAAGCCCGGCCGCTGACAGGGCGCACCCATCAGATCAGGGTTCACACCCAGTTTGCGGGGCATCCGATCGTCGGCGACAGCAAGTATACCCCCGATGAGCACAACGACCGTTTTCACTCGCTTGGTCTGCGGCGCCTGATGCTCCACGCGGCGCGCCTGGAGCTGGTGTTGCCCGAGGGGGAGACGCTGCGAGTCGCTGCGCCCCTGGATGACGCCACCGCCTCAGCGCTGCGGCAACTTGCCGTTGAATACCCGCAATAAAAAGGATGCGAGCATGGATAACGAACTGAAAGCGGCGCTGTTTGCCGCCGCCGACCGTTGCCTTCTGGATGGCGAAGCCCCCACGCCGGAGCGGATGCAGGCCGCCCTGGGGGCGCACGACACCCCCCTCCAGGCGATCGAAAGAGGCCTGAAGGCGTGGTGGCAGGCGCTGCCGGTGCGCGTGCGCCTCGATGCGGGTGACACCTACATTCCCGACATGCCGGAGGTGATGAAACAAACCTTCAGCCGCATCTGGCACCAAGCGGTGCAGGAGGCGCACACCGAGCTCAGTCTGCAGCTGCAGCGCCCCGATCCGTCGCTGGATCAGGCTCAACGGGAGTGTGATGACGCCCTGCGCCGCAGCCAGGGCGAGGTTGGCGAGTTGGAGGCGCGCCAGCGAGAGCAAGCCTACAAGCTGGAGCAGGCGCGGGAGCAGGTCCAGGCGCTGGAGGCGGAAATTCAGGTGTTGCGCCAGAATCTGAGCAGCGAAACCATGCTGCGCAAGAAGGAGGAACAGTTGCGTTCCAATGCCGATCAGGAGCTGGCCCACCTGCGCAAGGCGCATGAGGACGCCAAGCGTGTCTTCGATCAGCGCATTCGTGATGAGCAGCGCCACGGGATGGAGGCGCTCGCCAAGGTGGAGGTGGATACCCGCCATTACCGCAACGTGCTGGAGAAGCTGCGCGATGAAAGCGGACGCAGGGAGGGCGAGCTCACCCGGGAAATACATGAGCTACAGGGGCTGTTGGCCCGGCGCGAGGTCAAGGTGGAAACCCAGGCCACTCAGATCAAGAGCCAGACCGAGGAGTTGCGCAAGCTGCAGGCGCAGGAGGCCCAGCAGCAGCGGGATTTCGCCCAGCTGAACGCGCAACTCCTCACCGAGAGCAACCGGAGCAAGCGGCTGGAGGAGCGGGTGCAGCAGCTGGAAGAGGAGCTGCAACGGCTGAACCAGAAACTGGTCGTCCTCAACAGTGAGAGTGGCCGGCGGGAACACCAACTGCGCGGTCAGCTCAAGGAGAAAGAGGAGCTTTTGCTGCAGGCCCAGGGGCGGGCGAAAACATGGGAAAAACGGGTGGCGGGGTTGGAAGAGGAGAACCGGCGGTTGAAAAACCGGGTCTGAAAAGCAACCCCGAACCCATGCTGGCTTCTCATCATTATGCTATCGCGTTATATTGAATGCCAATCTGGACGGTTTAGGGGTTTTAACGATGAAGCTGCAGCAGTTGCGTTACATCTGGGAGGTTGCGCGACACGACCTCAACGTCTCAGCCACGGCCCAGAGCCTGTACACATCACAGCCGGGGATCAGCAAACAGATCCGACTACTCGAAGATGAGCTCGGGGTAGAGGTGTTTGCCCGCAGTGGCAAGCACCTGACCCGGGTGACCCCCGCCGGCGAAGCGATTCTCGCCATCGCCGGAGAGGTGTTGCAGAAATGTGAAGCGATCCGTCAGGTCGCGCAGGAGTTCAGTGACGAGCGCAAGGGCAAGCTGGAGATCGCCACCACCCACACCCAGGCCCGCTACGCCCTGCCGGATATCATCCATGACTTCATCAAGCTCTATCCCGAGGTCTCCCTCCATATCCATCAAGGCACGCCGATGCAGATCGCCGAGATGGCCGCCGATGGCACGGCGGACTTCGCCATCGCCACCGAGGCGATCTCCCACTTCAATGACCTGATCATGCTGCCCTGTTACCGCTGGAATCGATCCGTGGTCGTCCCGGTGGGGCACCCCCTTGCCGAGCTGCCCGAACTCACCCTGGAGGCGATCTCCGAATGGCCGCTGATCACCTATGTGTTTGGTTTCACCGGCCGCTCCAAGCTGGATGAGGCGTTCACCCATCGAGGACTGGAACCCAAAGTGGTCCTGACCGCCGTGGACTCGGACGTGATCAAAACCTATGTCCGCCTCGGGTTGGGGGTCGGCATCATCGCCACCATGGCATTTGAACAGGGCAAGGATGAGGGACTGGTGGCCCTGGATGCCAGCCACCTGTTCGAGCACAGCGTGACCCGAATCGGTTTTCGCAAGGGCACCTTCCTGCGTGGCTACATGTACGATTTCATCCAAGCGTTCGCGCCACACCTGACCCCGGAGCGGGTGCGCCAGGTCCAGGCGTGCGGTAACCGGCATGAGATCGACGCCCTGTTTGCCGGCCTCGAGCTGCCGGAGCATTGAAAGCCGGGCGGCGACAGGGTAAATTGTGGCGCAGTCTATCAATCGAGCGGAGGCGTCCTGCGTGGAACTGGCTTGTCTTGACCTTGAAGGTGTATTGATTCCCGAGATCTGGATCGCGTTCGCGCAGGAAACCGGCATCGAGGAGCTCAAGGCCACCACCCGGGATATCCCGGATTACGACGTGTTGATGCAGCAGCGTCTGCGCATTCTGGATCAGCATGGTCTGACCCTGGCGCAGATTCAACACACCATCAGCCGCCTTGCCCCCCTGGAGGGGGCGCGCGAGTTCATCGACTGGCTGCGCGAACGGTTTCAGGTGGTGATCCTGTCTGATACCTTCTATGAGTTTGCCGCTCCGCTGATGAAGCAGCTTGGCTACCCGACCCTGCTGTGTCACGAGTTGGCGGTGGATCGGTCCGGCCGCATCACCGACTACATCCTGCGCCAGCGTGATCCCAAGCGGCAGTCGGTGCGGGCGCTCCAGCTGCTGAACTTTCGTGTGATCGCCGCCGGGGACTCCTACAACGACACCACCATGTTGACCCAGGCGGAAGCTGGCATCCTGTTCCACGCCCCGGACAACGTGATCGCAGAATTTCCCCAGTTTCCCGCCGTCGATACCTACGCGGAGCTGAAACGGGCTTTCATCGATGCCAGCCTACGTGACCTGACCCTTTGAGGGTCCGGCGGCAGTGGCGGTTGCCACAACAGAGGAGATGCGTATGAAAACAACACCACCCAAACGTCTGCTTCTGGCCCTCGTCGTTTTGTTGCCCGTTGCTCTACTCGCCCTCGGCGCACACTTCTACCAGCCCCTGTCGGCTCCGCTGGCGTTACCCCTTCCGGTGACCGAGGCGCCCGCTGATGCCGCCGGCGGGGCTGAAACCGAGGCTGAAACGACCGCGACGGCCACGCAACCACCGGCTGACTTTGTTTATACCATCGCCCCCGGCGATACCCTGAGCACCATCTTCGAGCGGCTGGGGGTTGCGCAAAAACAGATGTACCAGGTACTGGAGAGCGATGCCTCGATTCTGGCACTGGATACGCTCCAGCCCGGTGATCAGCTGGCGTTCCGACTCAGCGGCGACACACTGGAGCAACTGGAGTTGATCTTCAGCCCGGCCCATCAGGTGGTGTTCAGCCGGGTCGGAGAGGAGAGCTTCGAATACGACGAGCGCCTGATCGAGGGTGAGTGGAAGGAGGAGCTGATCGCCGGTGAAATCAACGGCAGCTTCTATGTGGCCGCCAAAAAGGCCGGGCTCAGCGCGCTGGAGGTGCAGCGGATCTCCAATCTGTTGCAGGACAAAATCAACTTCCGCCGCGACCTGCGCGCCGGTGATCTGTTTCAGGTCGTGCGGGCCCGCCAGTTCGTCGATGGCGAGCCGACCGGTAACTCCCGGCTGGAAGGGCTGCGGATCATCAACCGTGCCCGGGAGTTGACCGCCTTCATGTTCGATGGCCACTACTATGATCTGAATGGGGAGAGTCTGGCGCGGGCGTTCCTGCGCTACCCGACCCAGCGCAAGTACCGCCTCAGCTCCCGTTTCAACCCCAAGCGCAAACATCCCGTCACCGGTCGAATCCGGCCCCATAACGGCACGGACTTCGCCACTCCGGTCGGCACCCCCGTTGTCGCAACCGGCGATGGCGTGGTCACTCGGGTGCAAAAACACCCCTACGCCGGCCTCTACATCGTCATCGAGCACGGTCAGAAGTACCGTACCCGCTACCTGCACCTGAGCAAGGCGTTGGTCAGCAAGGGGCAGACCGTGAGCCGGGGGCAGAAGATCGCCTTGTCGGGCAACTCCGGCCGCTCCACCGGCGCACACCTGCACTATGAGCTGCATATCAGCGGACGCCCGGTCGATGCCATGCGGGCAGCGATCCCCGTCGCCGCCGCGGTGGGCGATGAAGACCGCGTAGCGTTCAATCAGTTGCGTAATCGCATCCTGGCGCAGATGGAGGGGGAGAGCTGAGCCCCCTCTGCTCCGACCCGCCACCATCACCCCCTGTGTCGACCCCGCTCCACCGCTTGAAAACCTGCCCGCGCCCACACCCGGAAAGCTCTTGGACTTTTGTCTGATGTTGACAATTTTTCAGCCAGATATGGTTGACGACCCTTTGGGGCGTGAGTATCGTTATTCCCGAACATATTGTCGACAATCTTGACCAGAGGTTGTAGCAGGCGTGAGTGAAAAAACCGGATATCCCAAAGTGATACCGCTCGAACCTGAAGCCCGCACTCTGGCTGATCGGGTCTGCCGTCAGATCGTGACGGCCATCGTGAAGGGGGATATTCCGCCGGGCCACAAGATCAGCGAACCCGAGCTGGCCAGAACCTATGGGGTCAGTCGCGGCCCTTTGCGCGAGGCGATTCGCCGCCTCGAGGGGTGGCGCCTGGTCGAGCGCAAGGCGCATGTGGGGGCCCGGGTGGTTAAGCTGAGCGCGCACGAGCTGATCGAGATCTACCGGGTGCGGGAAGCGCTGGAGGGGATGGCGAGCCGGCTGGCCGCCAGGAACATGACCGCTGACGAGATTGAAAGCCTCAGGCAGCTGCTGGATGAGCATGAAACCTCCATCGAGCAGCGCGAGGGCCGCTCCTACTTCCAGAAGGAGGGGGATCTCGACTTCCATTACCGCATTGTACAGGGGAGTAAAAACGCCAAACTGCTGGAGCTTCTGGGCGATGATCTGTACCACCTGGTACGGATGTACCGTTACCAGTTCAGCATGTCCAGCTCCCGCCCCAACCGCGCGCTCAAGGAGCATCGCCAGATCATCGATGCCATCGAGGCGCGGGATGAAGAGCTGGCCGAGATGCTGATGCGGCGTCATATCAGCGCCGCACGACGCAACATTGAAGACAAACTCACTACAGTGACCAAACCTGAAGGGGATAAACATGGCTGAAAACATGACGGCGGGCGCGCGCTTTCGCAAGGCGCTGGCTGAAAACAAGCCGCTGCAGATCGTGGGTACCGTCAACGCCTACAACGCGATGATGGCGACCCGCGTCGGGCACCAGGCGATCTACCTCTCTGGCGGTGGCGTTGCCAACGCCTCCTACGGCCTGCCCGATCTGGGCATGACCACCATGAATGATGTGCTGGAGGATGTGCGTCGCATCACCAGCGCCGTCGAAACTCCGCTGCTGGTGGATATCGATACCGGCTGGGGCGGCGCGTTCAACATCGCCCGCACCATAAAAGAGATGATCAAGGGGGGCGCGGCCGCCGTCCATATCGAAGACCAGATCGCGCAAAAACGCTGCGGCCACCGTCCCAACAAGGAGATCGTCTCCCTGGAGGAGATGGTCGACCGGATCAAGGCCGCCGTGGACGCCCGCACCGATGATCACTTTTTCATCATGGCGCGCACCGATGCGTTCCAGATGGAGGGGTTGAATGCGGCGGTGGAACGCGCCCAGGCCTGCCTCGAAGCGGGTGCCGACGGGATCTTCGCCGAAGCCGTGCACACGCTGGATGACTATCGCGCCTTCTCCAACGGCATCGAAGGTGCCCACCTGTTGGCGAACATCACCGAGTTCGGCGCCACGCCGCTGTTCAACAAACAGGAGCTGGGCGAGGCCGGCGCCACCATGGTGCTTTATCCGCTATCGGCGTTCCGTGCCGCCAACAAGGCAGCGCTGAATGTTTACCAACACCTGCTGGAAGATGGCGACCAAAAAGCGGTTGTGGATACCATGCAGACCCGCATGGAGCTGTACGATTTTCTCAACTACCACGACTTCGAGCAGAAACTGGATGCGTTGTTCGCACAAGGCAAGAACAAGTAACCACATCGGGTGAACGGGAGCTTCGATCTCCCGCCAACAGAGTGAAGGAGAGACAGATGGCAGAAGCAAAGAAACTTGCTGGCGCGGGCCTGCGTGGGCAGTCTGCGGGTGAAACCGCACTGTGCACCGTCGGCAAAAGCGGCGCCGGCCTGACCTATCGTGGCTACGATATCAAGGATCTGGCCGACAACGCCCAGTTTGAAGAGGTGGCCTATCTGCTGCTGTATGGCAAGCTGCCCAACCAGGCGGAGCTGGATGGCTACAAGGCCAAGCTGAAAAGTCTGCGTGGTCTGCCGGCGGCGCTGAAAGCGGTGCTCGAGCAGATCCCCCGGGAGGCGCACCCGATGGATGTGATGCGCACCGGTTGCTCCATGTTGGGGAATCTGGAAACCGAGCAGGATTTCTCCGAGCAGCACGATCATATCGACCGCATGCTGGCCGTGTTCCCGTCGATCATCAACTACTGGTACAACTTCGTCCACCACGGCAAGCGGATCGACACCGAGACCGACGCCGACTCCATCGGCGAGCATTTCCTCTGGACGCTGCACGGCAAAAAGCCCGATCCGCTCCATGTCAAGGTGATGCACGCCTCGCTGATTCTCTATGCTGAGCATGAGTTCAACGCCTCCACCTTTACCGCGCGCGTTTGCGCCTCCACCCTGTCCGATATTCACAGCTGCGTCACCGCGGCGATCGGTGCTCTGCGGGGGCCGCTGCACGGCGGCGCCAACGAGGCGGCCATGGCGATGATCGAGCAGTGGAAATCGCCCGACGAAGCGGAAGCGGCGATCATGGGGATGCTGGAGCGCAAGGAGAAGATCATGGGCTTTGGCCATGCGATCTACCGCGACTGTGATCCGCGCAATGCGATCATCAAGGAGTGGTCCAGAAAGCTGGCCGAACAGGTGGGCGACACGGTGCTGTTTCCGGTTTCCGAGCGCGTTGAAGCGGTGATGTGGCGGGAAAAGAAACTGTTCTGTAACGCCGATTTCTTCCACGCCTCCGCCTACCACTTCATGGGCATCCCGACCGAGCTGTTCACGCCGATCTTCGTCTGCTCGCGGGTCTCCGGCTGGACGGCGCATGTGATGGAGCAGCGTGCCAACAACCGCATCATCCGTCCATCCGCTGACTACACCGGCCCCGAGTCGGCCGAATGGGTTGCGATCGAACAGCGCCCCTGAGCCGATTCGTTGCCATCATCCCCGGGTGCGGCGGTTTGTTTTTCCAGCCGCCGCACCGTGCCCTTGAACAGACCGATGGATAGCCGTACTTATGAACACCCAACACCGCAAGCCACTGCCCGGCACCGATCTGGACTACTACGACGCCCGTGAGGCGGTCGAGGCGATCCAGCCCGGTGCCTACGACACCCTGCCATACACCTCACGGGTCCTGGCCGAGCAATTGGTACGCCGCTGCGATCCGCAGATCCTGACCGACTCCCTGAAACAGCTGATCGAACGGCGCCGGGATTTGGATTTCCCCTGGTATCCGGCGCGGGTGGTCTGCCACGACATCCTCGGCCAGACCGCGCTGGTGGACCTGGCCGGCCTGCGCGATGCGATCGCCGAGCGGGGCGGTGATCCCGCCAAGGTCAACCCGGTGGTGCCGACCCAGCTGATCGTCGACCACTCCCTGGCCGTGGAGGCGCCCGGCTTCGACCCGCAGGCGTTCGAGAAGAACCGCGCCATCGAAGACCGCCGCAATGAAGATCGCTTTCACTTCATCGAATGGACCAAGACCGCGTTCGAGAATGTGGACGTGATTCCCGCCGGCAACGGCATCATGCACCAGATCAATCTGGAGAAGATGTCGCCGGTGATCCAGGCGCGCGACGGAGTCGCCTTCCCGGACACCTGTGTTGGCACCGACTCCCACACCCCCCATGTGGACGCCCTGGGGGTGATCGCCGTCGGCGTCGGCGGCCTGGAGGCGGAAACCGTGATGCTTGGTCACCCCTCGATGATGCGGCTGCCGGATATCGTCGGCGTCGAGCTGGTGGGCAAACGCCAGCCGGGGATCACCGCCACCGACATCGTCCTGGCCCTGACCGAGTTTCTGCGTAAGGAGCGGGTGGTTGGCGCCTATCTGGAGTTCTTCGGCGAAGGCGCCGCCACCCTGACCATCGGCGACCGCGCCACCATCTCCAACATGACGCCGGAATACGGCGCCACCGCGGCGATGTTCTATATCGACGAGCAGACCATCGACTACCTGAAGCTGACCGGTCGTGAGCCGGAGCAGGTGGCCCTGGTCGAGCACTACGCCCGCACCACCGGCCTCTGGGCCGACGCCCTGAAAAACGCTCGGTACGAGCGGGTGCTGCGCTTCGATCTCTCCTCGGTGGGGCGCAACCTGGCCGGTCCCTCCAACCCGCACCGGCGCCTGCCCACCAGTGCACTGCATGAGCGTGGCATCGCCGATGAAGCCAAACTGGCCGAGGCGCGCAAGGCGGAAGCGGAAGGTAAACTGCCGGACGGGGCGGTGATCATCGCCGCCATCACCTCCTGCACCAACACTTCCAACCCGCGCAACGTGGTGGCCGCGGCCCTGTTGGCGAAAAAGGCCAACGAACGGGGGCTGATCCGCAAGCCCTGGGTCAAGACCTCCTTCGCGCCGGGCTCCAAGGTGGCGCGCCTCTACCTGGAAGAGGCCGGACTGCTGCCGGAGCTGGAAAAGCTGGGCTTTGGCATCGTCGGCTATGCCTGCACCACCTGCAACGGCATGTCCGGCGCCCTGGACCCGAAAATCCAGCAGGAGATCATCGAGCGCGATCTGTACACCACCGCCGTGCTTTCCGGCAACCGCAACTTCGATGGCCGCATCCACCCCTATGCCAAACAGGCTTTCCTGGCCTCGCCGCCGCTGGTGGTGGCCTACGCCATCGCCGGTACCATCCGTTTCGACATCGAAAAGGATGCCCTGGGCCAGGACGCCAACGGCAACCCGGTGACCTTGAAGGATCTCTGGCCCTCCGACGAAGAGATCGACGCCATCGTCGAGCAGTATGTGAAGCCGGAGCAGTTCAAACAGGTGTACATCCCCATGTTCAACCTGGACAAGGGCGTGCAGGCGGCCAGCCCTCTGTATGATTGGCGCCCCAACTCCACCTACATCCGCCGTCCGCCCTACTGGGAAGGGGCCCTGGCGGCACCGCGCACCCTCACCGGCATGCGCCCGCTGGCGGTTCTGGGCGACAACATCACCACCGACCACCTGTCACCCTCCAACGCGATCCTGCCGGACAGTGCCGCTGGCGAGTACCTGGCGAAAATGGGCGTGCCGGAGGAGGACTTCAACTCCTACGCCACCCACCGCGGCGATCACCTGACCGCGCAGCGGGCCACCCTGGCCAACCCGAAACTGCTCAACGAGATGGTCCGGGACGAAAAGGGCGAGGTGATTCAGGGCTCCCTGGCGCGGCTGGAACCGGAAGGCAAGGTGATGCGCATGTGGGAGGTGATCGAAACCTACATGAATCGCAAGCAGAACCTGATCATCGTCGCCGGGGCCGACTACGGTCAGGGCTCCTCCCGCGACTGGGCCGCCAAGGGGGTGCGCCTGGCCGGGGTCGAGGCGATTCTGGCGGAAGGGTTCGAGCGGATCCACCGCACCAACCTGGTGGGGATGGGCGTGCTGCCGCTGCAGTTCCGTGAAGGGGAGAACCGCCACACCTACGCCATCGACGGCAGCGAAACCTTCGATGTCAAAGGGGAGATCACCGCGGGCGGCGAGCTGACGGTGGTGATCCACCGCCGCGACGGCGAGACCGTGGAGGTGCCGGTGATCTGTCGTCTGGACACCGCCGCCGAGCTGGAAACCTACCGCGCCGGCGGGGTGTTGCAGCAGTTCGCCAAGGAGTTCCTGGAGGCGGAGGGCGCAGCCTGATTGCACGACGGGAAGTGGCCCCGGCCTGCGGCTGGCTCCGCCACCTCCCGGCCGGGGCGGGCGCCTTCGCCCCCCCAAGGATGGGGGCTGCCCCCCTTTTTTCCTATGCGAACGGCCTTTCGTAAACCGACTTGTTTTGGAGCGTTTCAATGTCCAGTGTTCCCCAGATCAAAATAGCGGCCAGCTATATGCGTGGCGGTACCTCCAAGGGTGTATTTTTCAGCCTCACCGACCTGCCGGAGGCGGCGCAGGTGGCGGGCGAGGCCCGTGACAAGATCATGCTGCGGGTGATCGGCAGCCCCGACCCCTACGGGCAGCAGATCGACGGCATGGGAGGGGGTTCCTCCAGCACTTCGAAAACTGTCATTCTGGCACGAAGTGAACGGCCCGATCACGATGTGGATTATCTGTTCGGCCAGGTGGCGATCAACAAGGCGTTCGTCGACTGGTCTGGCAACTGCGGCAACCTGACCGCCGCCGTGGGCGCCTTCGCCATCAGCCATGGGCTGATCGATCCCGAACGGGTGCCGGAAAACGGCAGCTGCACCGTCCGCATCTGGCAGAAAAACATTCAGAAAACCATTATCGCCCACATTCCGATCAGCAACGGTCAGGTGCAGGAGACCGGTGATTTCGAGCTGGATGGGGTGACCTTTCCAGCGGCCGAAGTGGTGGTCGAGTTCATGGACCCCTCCGATGGTGAAGGCTCCATGTTCCCCACCGGCAATCTGGTGGACGAGCTGGAAGTGCCGGGTGTCGGCACCTTCAAGGCGACCATGATCAATGCCGGCATTCCAACCATCTTCGTCAACGCCGCCGATATCGGTTACACCGGCACCGAGCTGCAGAAGGATATCAACGCCGATGCCGAGGCCCTGGCGCGGTTTGAAACCATGCGCGCCTATGGCGCGGTCAGGATGGGGCTGATCACCGACCCGTCGGAGGCCGCCGATCGCCAGCACACCCCCAAAATCGCCTTCGTGGCCCCGCCGGCGGATTACGTCGCCTCCAGCGGCAAGGCGATCAAGGCCGGCGAGATCGACCTGTGCGTGCGCGCGCTCTCCATGGGCAAACTGCACCACGCCATGATGGGCACGGCGTCGGTGGCGATCGCCACCGCGGCGGCCATACCGGGCACGCTGGTCAATCTGGCCGCCGGGGGCGGTGCGCGTGAGTCGGTCACCTTCGGTCACCCATCCGGTATCCTGCGGGTGGGTGCGGCGGTCGAGCAGGTCGACGGCGACTGGAGGGCCACCAAAGCGATCATGAGCCGCAGCGCCCGTGTTTTGATGGAGGGATGGGTCAGAATTCCCGCTGACGCATTCTGAGCGAAAGCGCTACCCCGCCTTCGCCGAGTGCTGCTCGGCGTCCTCTACCCGCGCCGCCTGCTGCTGCAGGCGGTATAACCTCGCATAGCGCCCCTGTTCAATCTGCATCAGGGCCCGGTGCGGGCCGGACTCGACGATCTCACCGTTGACCAGCAGCAGAATGTTGTCCGCCTCACGGATGGTGGAGAGGCGGTGGGCGATCACGATCAGACTCACCCTGCCGTGCAGTTCATGCAGGGCCCGCTGCACCACCTGCTCGGTCTCGCTGTCGACACTGGCGGTGGCCTCATCCAGCAGCAGAATGCGGGGGGAGCCCGCCAGCGCCCGGGCGATGACCAGCTGCTGACGCTGGCCGGTCGAAAGGCGCGTGCCACGCTCTCCCAATGGGGTGTGCATCCCCTCCGGCAGCTGCCGGATCAGCGGCAGCAGGTGGGCCTGGGCCGCGGCCTGCTCGATGGCGGCATCCGTCAGGCCACGCCCCATATCGATATTGTCACGAATACTGCCCGCCACGATGAACGGCTCCTGCGGGATCAGGCCGATGCCAGCGCGCAGCGCCGCGTTACTGAGCGCCTGCAGCGGGTGGCCGTCGATGCGGATCTCCCCCCGATCGGGGGTGTAGTAGCGCAGCAGCAGACTCAGCAGGGTGCTTTTGCCGCTGCCGGTGGGGCCGGCGATGCCGAGAAACTGGCCCGGCGCAAGGTCGAAACTGATCCCGCGCAGAACCGGCTGATCCGGCTGATAGCCGAAGCCGAGCTGGCGCACCTGGACCTGCCCCCGGGTGATGGTGCCGCTGCCCCCCTGGCTGAGGCTGGGATCTTCCGCTTCATCCAGCAGTGCCTGCACCCGCTGGCCGGCGATCATCGCCTGCTGGTAGAGGTTGAACCGCTGGGTGATCTCCGCCAACGGTTCGGTGAAGCGTCCCAACAGGTTGATGAAAGCGTACAGCACACCGATTTCGAGGGTCTGTTCCACCGGTTGCAGACCAAAGCTCCAGATCACGGCCAGCAGAACCAGCACGCTCATCAGATCGATGGCCGGTCGCAACAGGGCCGCGCTGATGCGGATGGTCTGCAGGCGCGAGTGGTAGTAGGCCCGGTTGAGCGTTTCAAAGCGGCCGATGAACCGCTCCTGTTGGCCGGAGGCCTGAATGACATCCATGCCGCTGATCGATTCGCCCAGCAAGCCGTTGATCTCCGAGCGCAACTGCCGCTGGCGGGAGACCGCCGCGCCGCTGGCGCGTTGATAGAGCCAGATCAACCCGATCACCGCGGGTACCATCAGCAGCGCGATCAGCATCAGGAGGGGATCGAGCAGCGCCATGGCGATCAGAATACCCACCAGCAGCACGCTGTTGGTCAGTACCACCGACAGGAATTGGACATAAAGATCCTTGATCGACTCGGTGTCATTGGTGATACGGCTGACGATCTGCCCGGTGATCGCCCGATCGAACCAGCGCAGCGGCAGATGCAGGGCCCGCTGGAACGCCCGTTCGCGGATATCCTGCACCGCCAGCAGTGCCATGTCGGTAAATTTCATGGTCTGATGAAATCGCAGCCAGGCGGCCAGCAGCTGTACCAGCAGGTAGGTGCCCAGCAGCATGGCAACGGGCGGCCAGCGCAGCTTGTCCGGCAGCAGATAACGATCGATATAGACCTTGGTCAGGAGCGGGCCGGTCACGTCAGCGGCGGTGGCCAATACCAGTAGAATCAATGCCTTGACCAGCAGCGGACGGTCACGGCGAATATAATCGAACAGCAGGGCGAAGGCGCGCCGGGCCTGGTTACGCTCAGTGAGCGACATCGGTTGTCTCCTCCATCTGCTGATAGGTCCACATGCGGCTGTACCAGCCATCCGCGGCCAGAAGCTGCTCATGGGTGCCGATCTCGTCGAGATGGCCCCGTTGCAGCACCAGGATGGTGTCACACCCCTGCAGCGCACTCAGACGGTGGCTGATCACGATCAGACTGCGCCGTTCACTGGCGTGCTGCAGGCGCTGCAAGATCCGTTTCTCGGTATCGAGATCGACCGCCGAGAGGGAGTCATCCAGCACCAAAATCGGGGCCGGGGCCAGCAGGGCGCGGGCCAGGGCAACCCGCTGGCGCTGGCCGCCGGAGAGGGTCACCCCGCGCTCGCCCACCGGGGTGTCGTAGCCCTCGGGCAGCCGCTCGATATCCTCATCCACCGCCGCCAGCCAGGCGGCGTGGCGGATCGCCGCCGGGTTGGCATCCGGCTGGCTCAGGGCGATATTGTCCGCCACCGTCAGGCTGAACAGAAAGGGGTCCTGGGGCACCCAGGCGAAGCAACCGCGCAGGGCCTGCAGGGGGTAGTCCGCGATAGGGTGGCCACCGAGCCGTAACCGCTGTGGATCATCCGCCTCCCGATAGCGCATCAGCAGCTTGATCAAGGTGGTCTTGCCCGCGCCGGTCGGACCGGCGATCCCGAGGCGGCCGCCCGGCGGCAGCTCAAAGCTGATCTCCTGCAGCGCGGGGGTGTGGCTGCCGGGGTAGGTGAAGCTCAGCCCCTGCACCTCCAGCCCGGTCTCGCGCACCGGTCGTTGCCCCCGATCTTCGATGGAGTCGGGTGTTTGTAAGGTGGCGTCCACCCGTTTCCAGGCGGCGCTGCCCCGTTCGATGATATTGAGCAGCCAACCGAACGCCCACATGGGCCAGATCAGCTGGCCGAGGTAGAGGGTAAAGCCGGTCAGTTCGCCGATGCTGAGCTGTTCGCTGCTGATCAGCCAACTGCCACCGGCCAGGGTGAGCAACAGCGAGCCACTCATGCAGAGAAAGATCAGCGGATCGAACAGCGCCTCGCTGCGGGCCACCGCATAGTTGGCCTTGGCGGCGCGGGCGGTGATGGCGGCATAATCCTCGAACTCCTGCTGCTCCCGCCCCAACGCGCGAATCATGCGAATACCCGACAGTGCTTCCTGGGTACGATCATTCAGCGCGGAGAACTGCTGCAACGCCTCGTTGAACTGGTGGTGGATCCGGTTGGAGAGGCGGTGGAAACCAAACGCCATCACGGGAAAGGGGAGCAGCGCGATCAGGGTCAGCCGCCAGTCGATCATCACCACCATCATGATCATCACCAGCACAAAGGTCAGCAGGCCATCAAATCCTGACAGGATACCTTCGCCCGCCGCCATCTCGATCGCATCGATATCGTTGGTGGCCCGCGCCATCAGGTCGCCGGTGTTGTGGCTGGCGAAAAAGGCGTCCCCCTGCCGGGTCAGGCGCTGGTAGAAGCGGCTGCGCAGCAGGTTACCCAGCCGATAGGCGGTTCCGAACAGGATTTGGCGCCAGGTGAAACGTAGCCCGTAGACCGCCAGAGCGCAGCCAAACAGCAGCCAGAGGGTGCGGCTGTGGCCCGCATCGTCGCCGGCGGCGAGATGGTCGACGCTTCGCCCCACCAGCCAGGGGATGCTGAGGTTGAGTACGGCAACCAGCGTCAGCAGCAGCAAGGCTACCAAATAGGTGCGCCAGTGTTCCCGAAAGAACCAGCTCAGTCGTTGAAACAGTTGCATGGCATCCCGTAGCATTTCAAGGTGACCGGGAGCGGACGGCCCCGCCGGCCCGGATGCGGGGGTGAGCGCGCCATCCGCGCGGGGATGAGGCTGCCCGTCGGCGGCGCGAAATCGCCAGCGCCACACCTCTCCCGAAGCGGGGTGGTGATCATCCAGCGGGGGGCCCTCGCCTTGGGGTAACCCCTCGACTTGGCCGCGCTCAATGATCGGTGCGGCATTATCGCAACTGGGTCCGGCGACGTCCATCCGTGGGCGCCGATACCTGAAGAGGCTTGCGTTCAGGGCGGCAAACCGTTGACAATGGAGCGCTGGCTGATGGCCAGTGGCTGATTATTGCTTCCGAAGGCGCCCCTCGCGGGCGCCTTCTCGATTTTGCACCATTTATCATGCAGCGCTCGATCGCCTCGCTCCGCTGATGCCGCCGGGGGTGCAGCAGCGGGTTCCGGCGGGGTAGGGGCGTCCCGCTTTTACCACCGATCCCTTTTTATCGGGTGTACCCAACCCCTGGGATGTCGCCGACGCCCGGTACACCCTGTTGTTACCATGATGGAGTTGAAAATGGCTGATCTGCCTGCAATCAAAGTGTCCGAAAAGGACATGGACCAACTGGAAGCGATGCTGGAGCGGAAAGAGCACCGGGACAATCCGGCGCTGGATGGCCTGCGCTCGGAGCTGGAGCGTGCCGAGATCGTACCACTCGAACAGCTGCCGGAGGACGTGGTACGGATGAACTCCACCGTGACCTTCAAGGTGGAGGAGAGCGGCAAAACCTTCCAGCGCACCCTCTGCTATCCGCATCAGGTGGCGACCCGTGAAGATGGCATCTCGATCGTGGCGCCGATCGGATCGGCGTTGCTGGGGTTGAAAGTGGGGCAGACCATCGACTGGCGCCTGCCGGATGGCAAACACAGCCATGTGCGCATCATCGCGGTCAGCCACGCTTGAGCGTCGCGGGGGCGGGCCCATCTCTCCTGCCATGCCCCATGCCCCATGCCGTGGGCGGGCACGCCCGGTTCGAGCGCCTGGCACTGCCGCCAAGGGCTCTGCTAGAATCGAGAGCCGCCGCTTGGCAACGGATGTTGACAGCCACCGCGCCGGCGTGATCGGCACAAGCGCGGCGGCCCCGAACCCCCACCGCGTAACCTCGAGGAGCCTGGCTTGTACAAGCTGCTGATTTTTGACTGGGACGGTACCCTGATCGACTCCACCGGGCGGATCGTATCCTCCCTCCGCGCCGCGGCGCGGGATCTTGGGCTGCCGCTGCCCACCGAAGCGGCGGCGCGGGATATTATCGGGCTGGGCCTGCCCGAGGCACTCAACATTCTGTTTCCCGCCTCGGGGGAGGAGATCATCGCCCCGCTGAGCCAGCGCTATGCGCACCATTATTTTGTCGCCGACGCGACACCGACGGAGCTGTTTCCCGCGGTGCGGCCAACGCTGGAAGGGTTGCGGCAAAAAGGGTATCGCCTGGCGGTCGCGACCGGGAAAAGTCGGCGCGGGCTCGAACGCGCCCTGGCTGAAACCGGGTTGGGGTGGTTGTTCGAACTCTCCCGCTGCGCGGATGAAACCTCCTCCAAGCCAGACCCGCAGATGCTGCATGAGATTCTCGAGCAGGCTGGCGTGGCGCGACAGGAGGCGCTGATGATCGGTGATACCGAATACGATCTGGAGATGGGTAGCCGCGCCGGCATCGACACGGTTGCGGTCAGCTACGGGGCCCATCATATCGATAGGCTCAAGGCGCTCAGGCCGGTCCGGGAGCTGCATCACTTCCCGGAACTGGAACAGTGGCTTGATCACCTGCAGGACAACCAAATCAGTTGAGGGATTAGTGTGAGTAACAATCATTGGGGCGAACCCGGCGAGAGCGAGGGGATGAGATCAGAGCGCCCGAGCACCCAGCGGGAGTGGCGTCTGATCGAAAAGGTGGTCAACAACCTGAATGTGGAGCATCGGCGCGCGCGCCGCTGGGGGATCTTCTTCAAGCTGTTGACCTTCATCTATCTGTTTGCGCTGCTGTGGTTGTTCTGGTCTGGCAGCCGCTTCGGAGCGGACAGCGTGGTACCGCAGGCGCATACGGCCGTCATCGAGGTCAACGGGCCGATCATGGAGGGCGAGGAAGCCAGCGCCGATGCGATCATCAGCGCCCTGCGCCGAGCCTTCAAGGCGGAGCGCAGCCGGGCAGTGGTGCTGCGGATCAACAGCCCCGGTGGCAGCCCGGTTCAGGCCGGCTATGTCTATGACGAGATCAAGCGGCTGCGACAACTGCATCCGCAGAAAAAACTGTATGCGGTGATCAGCGATATCGGCGCCTCCGGGGCCTACTATATCGCCGCGGCGGCGGATGAGATCTACGCCGACAAGGCCAGTCTGGTCGGCTCCATCGGCGTGATCTCAGCCAGCTTCGGGTTCGTGGAGCTGATCGACAAGCTCGGTGTTGAGCGCCGCACCATGACCGCCGGCGAGAACAAGGCGTTTCTCGACCCGTTCAGCCCGCTGAAAGAAGAGGAGCGTGAGTTCTGGCAAACGGTGCTGGAAACCACCCACCAGCAATTTATCCGGCAGGTGAAACAGGGGCGGGGCGAGCGGCTCAAAGAGGACGACAAACTGTTTTCGGGGCTGGTCTGGACCGGGGAGCAGGCGCTCGATCTGGGTCTGATCGACGGCCTGGGCAGCACCTCCATGGTAGCGCGGGAGATCGTTGGGGTGGAGAAACTGGTGGATTACACCGTGCGCCCGGAACCGCTGGATCGGATCATCGAGCGGCTCGGTGTCGGTGTTGCCAAACGGTTGGCGCTGGAGCTGGGGTTGCGCGCCGGGCCCGCGTTACGCTGAAACCTGAAACGGGTTGACCCCCTCCTGCTCGAGCATTCGGACCAGCCGGATCAGCGGCAGCCCGATCAGGGCGTTGGGGTCGTCCCCCTCGAGGCGCTCCACGAGCACGATCCCTCCCGCCTCCGACTTGAAGCTGCCGGCGCAGTCGTAGGGCTGCTCCTGTTGCAGGTACCCCTCGATCAGCTCCTCGCTGAGCGGGCGAAAGTGTACATGGTAGGGCACCACCGCCCGCTGCGCCCGCCCGGTGGTGGTGTTCAGCAGGCAAAGGCCGGTCAAAAAGCTCAGCGTGCGCCCCGCCGCCATTTGCAGCTGGCGGCGGGCACGGGCATGGGTACCGGGCTTGCCGATGATCTGCCCCTCCAGCACCGCCACCTGATCTGAGCCGATCACCAGCGCGTCCTTGAAGGTGGGGGCTATTGCTTGGGCCTTTTCCAGCGCCAGACGAGCGACCAGATCGGCGGGCGCCTCCGCCAGAAGCGGGGTTTCATCGATGTCGGGGTGCTTGCCGCGATAGGGCAGCCCCAGTTTGTCGAGTACCTGACGGCGCCAGGGTGAGCTGGAAGCGAGCACGAGATTGGGCAGCATCGGTTATCCTTGCGCGGTGGTGAAAAGCAGCGTGACCCGCCCATGGTAACCCAAAATCAACCCCCTCGAACCCCCATTTTCTTTGACAGAATGAGGTTCTGGGCCTAGAATTGCGCGCCTATGTCGTACGATCCATTACCGAAGCGAGTCGACCCTCGCAAACTGGCGGAGCGGGAGGCTGAATTCAGCGGCTCGGCTCGGGTGGCTGACATGCCTCGGCTGGCTTCCTGCTTGCTGGATGATAGCGGAGCCGTCGCGGTTCAGATCCGCTTTGCCAGAGATGAACAGCGCCTGCGTGTCATCAGCGGCAGGGCCCATGGCCGTGTGCGCATGACCTGCCAGCGCTGCCTGGAGTCGGTCAGCGTCGAGATCGATGCAACACTCAATCTCGCCGTGGCGCTCACCGACGCACAGGCACAGAGTTTACCCCGTTGCTATGATCCGCTGATCATGGAGACGGATGAGATCGAGTTGCTGCCGGTCATCGAGGATGAGCTGATGTTGAGCCTGCCGCTCGTGCCGCTGCACGATGATTGCAGTATCCAGACCTCGTTCGGTGATCCGGTGACGGCCCGAACGCGGGAAGAAAAACCAAACCCTTTCAGTGTATTGGCCCAGCTCAAAGAAAAGGCCGATCAGCGTTAAATCAGGAGCTATATACCATGGCAGTACAGCAGAACAAAAAGTCTCGGTCGAAGCGCGATATGCGTCGTTCACACGATGCCTTGAGCGGCCCGACGCTGGCGGTAGACGCAACCACCGGTGAAGTACACCGTCGTCACCACGTCAGCGCCGACGGCTTTTACCGCGGCCGTCAAGTCATCGCTCAGGATGACGAATAAGTTTGACCCAGGCATATTGCATCGCAGTTGATGCAATGGGCGGGGATTTCGGTCCCCGCGTTACCGTTCCCGCCGCCATCGATGCCCTGCGGCGTCACCCCTCCCTCCAGATCCTTCTGGTTGGCCGGCAGGAGCAGATAGCCCCCCTGGTCGCCCGTTACGCTCGATCCGAGCGCCAGCGTCTTGCCATTACCCATGCCGAAGCCGTGGTCGCCATGGATGAGAAACCTGCGCTTGCCTTGCGCCGTCGCAAGGATTCCTCCATGTATCTTGCCCTGCAGGCCGTCGCGGACGGACGTGCCGACGCCTGTGTCAGCGCTGGCAATACGGGCGCCCTGATGGTGCTGGGGCGCAGCATTTTGCACACCCTGCCCGGCATCGACCGGCCCGCCATCACCTCGGCGGTGCCAACCCTGCACGGCCACTGCCATGTACTCGATCTGGGTGCCAATGTGGACTGTACCGCCAACCACCTGCTGCAGTTTGCCATCATGGGGTCGGTCATGATCGAGGCGGTGGAAGGGATCGCCCGTCCCCGGGTGGGGCTGCTCAATATCGGCGCGGAAGAGATCAAGGGCAACGAGCAGGTACGGCTGGCCTCCCGCCTGCTGGCAGAACAGCGTCAGCTCAACTATGTCGGCTTCATCGAGGGCGATGGCGTCTTTTCTGGCCGGGCAGATCTGGTGGTGTGTGACGGTTTTGTCGGCAATATAGCGCTCAAAAGCAGCGAAGGGCTGGCCCGATTGATCAGCCGCAAGCTGCGCCGCAGCTTCAGCCGCAATCTCTACCGCCGCCTGCTGGCGCTGCTGGCCCGACCGGTACTGAGGGAACTGCAGGCACAGCTCGATCCGGGCCGGCGCAATGGCGCCAGTTTGCTGGGGCTGCAGGGGATCGTGATCAAAAGCCACGGTGGTGCCAACCGCACCTGTTTTGGCTACGCTCTGGATCAGGCGGTGTCCGAGGCGCAGATGAAGGTGCCGGAGCGGATCAGTGAACAGCTCGAGTGTTATCTCCAGACCCGCGACGACGGCGCCGACACGTTCTAATCGGCGCGAAATGTTGTACACTCCCCCCCTCGAATACCCTTGTGCGATCGCATCGAGGGGCCCGGTCATCTGTGTGCAGGAATGGGGAAGCCATGTCACGATCGCTCGCTTTCATTTTTCCCGGTCAGGGGTCGCAGCAGCGGGGTATGCTGTCCGAGCTGGCCGCGGATTTTCCCGTCATTGAGCAAACCTTTGCGGAGGCCTCGCAAGTGTTGGGTGTCGACCTGTGGGATCTGAGCCAAAATGGCCCGGAGCAGGCGCTGAACAGCACCGAAAACACTCAACCTGCGCTGTTGACGGCGGGCGTGGCGCTGTGGCGCCTGTGGCAGCAGCAGGGGGGGGCGCAGCCGGCGGTGATGGCCGGCCACAGCCTCGGTGAGTACACGGCCCTGGTCTGTGCCGGGGCGATCAGCCTGGCGCAGGGGGTGCGCCTGGTCAGGCAGCGGGCCGAGTATATGCAGCAGGCGGTGCCGGCCGGCCGCGGTGCCATGGCGGCGATCCTGGGGTTGGATGACGGGGCCGTCGCAACCGCGTGTCACTCTGCCGCCGCGGGCGGTGTGGTATCTCCTGTGAATTACAACTGTCCGGGACAGGTGGTGATCGCCGGCGACAAGGCCGCCGTTGAACGCGCCATCGAAGCGTGCAAGGCGGCTGGCGCCAAACGCGCGCTCACGCTGCCGGTCAGCGTACCCTCTCACTGCGCTCTCATGCGCCCTGCGGCCACCCGGCTGGCCGAGGCGGTGGCGGCGATCACGTGGCAGATGCCGCAGATTCCAGTGGTGCAGAATGTCAACGCTGAGCGGCCCGCCGATCTGGAGAGCCTGAAACAGAACCTGATTCAGCAGCTTTACAGCCCGGTACTGTGGGCCGCTTCGGTCCGCAAGATGGCCGAGGATGGCGTTACCACGTTGATCGAGTGCGGACCGGGCAGGGTGTTGACCGGCTTGAACAGGAAGATCGATCGGACGCTCGCCGGAGGGTCGATCGGCGATCCGGCGGGTCTGAAAAAGGCGCTGGAATGAGCATTCAGACGAGTGGGAAGGCAGAATGAGTATTGCAGGAAAAGTGGCGCTGGTAACGGGCGCAACCCGCGGTATCGGCAGGGCGATCGCGGTCAATCTGGCGGCGCAGGGGGCGCTGGTGATCGGCACGGCAACCAGTGAAAAAGGGGCTGATACGATCAGCGCCTACCTGGCCGAGCTGGCCAACCGGGGACGTGGCCTGGTGCTGGACGTGGCCGACGCCGCCTCCGTCGAGGCCGTGCTGAAACAGATTCAGGCCGATTACGGCACGATTCAAATTCTGGTGAACAACGCCGGCATCACCCGCGACAACATCCTGATGCGGATGAAGGAGGACGAGTGGGATGCGGTGCTGAACACCAATCTGACCTCCGTTTACCGCCTGGTGAAGGGGTGTCTGCGCGGCATGAGCAAAGCCCGCTGGGGGCGCATCATCAGTGTCAGCTCGGTGGTCGCCTCCATGGGTAATGCCGGGCAGGCCAACTATGCGGCCGCCAAGTCTGGTATGGAGGGGTTCACCCGTGCCGTGGCGCGCGAGGTCGGTTCACGCAACATCACGGTCAACTGCGTCGCCCCCGGATTCATCGATACCGATATGACGGCGGCTCTGGCCGAGCCACACCGACAGACGTTGCAGGCGCAGATCCCGCTGAACCGTCTCGGGCAGCCGGAAGAGGTGGCCGCCGTGGTGGGTTTTCTCGCGGGCGATGGCGGAGCCTATATCAGCGGTGATACCATCCACGTCAACGGCGGGATGTACATGGCCTGATCGAGGTGGGTGCGGCCAGCATAAAAATTTGTTTTTTCCGTCGATTTGTTGATAATTGGCCGTCAGCTGACGGTAATTGAAACCGGGACCGTCACGCTTGTTGCCAGAGCGTAATGGGGTTTATAAAAGGTCCATGTCGCATCCTGCGATGTGATGGTGTTGAGAAGAAAATAGGAAGAGATATGAGTAACATTGAAGAGCGCGTCAAGAAAATCATCGCTGAACAGCTGGGCGTCAAAGAAGAAGAAGTCGTTAACTCTGCTTCCTTCGTCGAAGACCTGGGTGCCGACTCCCTGGACACTGTTGAGCTGGTAATGGCGCTGGAGGAGGAGTTCGAGACCGAGATTCCCGATGAAGAAGCTGAAAAAATCACGACTGTTCAGCTGGCGATCGATTACATCAACGCTCATCAGTAATCAATCCCGACCGAATTAGCCGAAAAGCCGCATCTATATGCGAATATAGTGCGGCTTTTCTTTTGTACAGGACTGCGTTGGCTGGAGGAGTAGGTAGGATGTCTCGCAGAAAAGTTGTTGTGACCGGTATCGGCCTGCTCACGCCCGTAGGCAGCAGCGTCGAGGAGACCTGGAGCAATATCCTGGCCGGCAAGAGCGGCGTCGCCCCCATCGATTTTTTTGACGTGTCTCAATTTCCAACCCGCTTCTCCGCCTCGGTCAAGGGGTTTGATCTGGAGCCCTACATGAGCCCCAAAGAGGGGCGCAAGATGGATCTGTTCATTCAGTATGGAATGGTGGCCGCGGCCCAGGCGATCGAGGATGCCGGTATCGAAGCCGACGAGGCCAACGCCCACCGGATCGGTTGCGCCATCGGTTCCGGCATCGGTGGCCTGCCGATGATCGAGAAAACCCACGATACCCTCAACCGCAGTGGCCCGCGCCGCGTGTCCCCCTTTTTCGTGCCGGGCAGCATCATCAACATGATTGCGGGCAATGTGGCGATCAAGTACGGTCTGCGCGGCCCCAACATTGCGATCACCACCGCCTGCAGCACGGGCACGCATAACATTGGCCATGCCATGCGGATCATTCAGTACGGTGATGCTGACGTGATGGTGGCAGGTGGTGCCGAAATGGCCACCACCCCGCTGGGCCTGGCCGGCTTCTCGGCGGCGCGGGCGCTGTCGACCCGTAACGATGCCCCGCAGGCGGCCAGCCGCCCCTGGGATCGCGACCGTGATGGCTTCGTGCTCGGTGATGGCGCCGGCGTTCTGGTACTGGAGGAGTATGAACACGCCAAGGCGCGGGGCGCCCATATCTACTGCGAGCTGTCAGGTTTCGGCATGAGTGATGATGCCTTCCATGTGACGGCCCCGCCAGAAGATGGCGCCGGCGCGGCGCTGGCGATGCAAAATGCGATCAGGGATGCGGCCATCAGCCCCGACAAGATTCACTATATCAACGCCCACGGCACCTCCACCCCGGCGGGGGATGTGGCCGAATCCAACGCGGCCAAGCGTGTCCTGGGCCCCGCTGCCAGCCGGGTGAGAATGAGCTCGACCAAATCGATGATCGGTCACCTGCTGGGGGCGGCGGGTGCGGTCGAGGCGGCCTTCTGCGTGTTGGCACTGCGCGATCAGGTCGCACCGCCCACCATCAATCTGGATAACCCCTCCGAAGGATGTGACTTGAACTATGTTCCCCATAGGGCCCAGAGTTGCCGCATCGAAGCGGCCATGTCCAACTCGTTCGGTTTCGGTGGCACCAACGGCACGCTGGTGTTCAACCGACTTTGAGAGACCGGGGAGTAGTGCTCCCCCGTTGTTCATCGCACCGCTTGCCTGCCTGATGACGAGGTCGACACCGGCCTGTCGGGATCGCTCCGGGCAGACCGGCGTGAGCTCGGGCTCGCCTTGTGGGTGGCCCAACGGCTGGCCGTGCCGCAGCAACGGATGATCGCATGGTAAAGAAAGTCGTACTACTGCTGATCGTGTTCGTGATCACCGGGATCGCGGCCCTGGGCTACGGCTACAAGCTGCAGCAACGGAAGCTGGCTCAGCCCCTGGCACTGGAGGCGGAGCGCTCTCTGCTGATCGCCAAAGGCACCGGGTTTGGCCGTTTTGCCCAACAGTTGGCGGCACAGGGGCTGATCGATGATCCCCTTTGGTTGCGGATAGAGGCAAAACTCCACCCCGCCATCACCCGGATCAAGGCGGGCGAGTATCGCGTGGCGCCGGGGATGAGCCTGCGCCAACTACTGCAGCGGGTATTGGCCGGCGATACCATCGCCTACAGTTTCACCATCATCGAGGGGATGACGTTTCGCCAGCTGCAGGCGGCGCTGCGAGTCAACGAGGTGCTGGAGCAGCGCGCCAGCACCATGAGCGAGGCGCAGCTGCTGGCCCATCTGGGCAGCGATGCCGAGGCGCTCGAGGGGCTGTTTCTGGCGGAAACCTACCATTTCGAACGGGGGATGAGCGACCTCCAGCTGCTGCGGCGGGCCCATGATCTGCTGCGGCAGTTTCTGCACCAGGCCTGGGAGGAGCGCGCCCAGGGGCTGCCCTACGGATCACCCTATGAGGCGCTGATCATGGCCTCGATCATCGAAAAGGAAACCGGCGTGCCGGAAGAGCGCGGCAAAATCGCCGGCGTATTCGTGCGCCGCCTGCAGCGGGGGATGCGGCTGCAATCAGATCCCACCGTGATCTATGGCATGGGGGAGCGCTACGCGGGGCGCATCACCCGTGCCGATCTGCGCCGCCCCACCCCCTGGAACACCTATTTGATCGATGGGCTGCCACCGACCCCCATCGCACTGGTCGGGCGGGAGGCAATACGCGCGGCGTTGCACCCAGCGGAGGGGGAAGCGCTATATTTTGTCGCCAAGGGGGATGGAACCCATCGGTTCTCCAATACGCTTGAGCAGCACAATCGTGCCGTGCGACAGTACCAACTGCAGCGGCGAGCGGACTACCGCTCATCACCCGGAGAGTAGCCACAGATGAGCACGGGCCGATTTATCACCATCGAGGGGATAGAGGGGGCAGGCAAGAGCACCCAGCTGGAGTTCATCCAGCAACACCTCTGCCATCGTGGGGTGGAGGTGGTTCGCACCCGGGAGCCGGGCGGCACCCCGCTGGCGGAATCGATCCGGGAGCTGCTGCTGGCCCCAAGGGAGGAGCCGGTGGCCGAGCTGGCTGAGTTGCTGTTGATGTTCGCCGCCCGGGCACAGCATATCGAGCGCCGGATCAAACCCGCCCTGGAGCGGGGTGCCTGGGTGGTGTGCGACCGTTTTACCGATGCCACCTATGCCTATCAGGGGGGTGGGCGCGGCCTGGATCTGGCCCCCATCGCCCAGTTGGAACGCCTCGTACAGGGTGAGCTCAGGCCCGATCTCACCCTGTTGCTGGATCTGCCCCCTCGACAGGGTATGGCGCGGGCGCGGGGGCGCGGCGCACCGGACCGGTTCGAGGCCGAAGCGGAAGAGTTCTTCCAGCGGGTACGGCAGTGCTATCTGCAACGAGCGGCCGCCGAGCCGCAGCGCTTTGTCGTGATCGATGCAACGGAGCCGTTGGGGCAGGTGCAACAGGCGGTCGCCCAAGCGCTGACCAGGCTGGAGGTGGATGATGCCCGCTGAGCCGATTTTGCCCTGGTGCGAACCGCAGTGGCGGCGCCTGATGCAGCAGAGAGCCGCCGACCGCCTGCCCCATGCGCTGCTGCTGTCTGGCCCCGCCGGTGTGGGCAAGGAGGGCTTTGCCGAAACCCTGGCGGGTCTGCTGCTGTGTCAGCGGCCCGGCAACGATGCCCCTTGCGGTCTCTGTCATGGCTGTGAATTGCAGGCGGCCGGGCACCACCCCGATCTGGTGCGGGTTTCACCCGATGCGGAAGGCAAGCCGATCAGGGTGGATCAGGTGCGTGAGCTGATCGAACACCTGCACAGCACCGCCCAACAGGGTGGCTACCGAGTGGTGATCATGCGTCCGGCCGAGTCGCTGAACACCTCGTCCGCCAACGCCCTGTTGAAAATTCTGGAAGAGCCGGGTCGCAACACCGTGCTGCTGCTGATCAGCCACCAGCCGGGGCAGTTGATGCCCACCATTCGCAGCCGCTGTCAACGCATCGATTTTGCCATTCCGCCCGCGCAGCAGGGGGAGCGCTGGTTGCAACAGCAGTTCAAGCTGGAGCGGGAACGGGCGGCGCAGCTGCTGCGATTGTGCCATGGCGCCCCCTTGAAGGCCCAGGCGCTCTACGCGGGCGATCTGCTGGAGCAGCGCAAGAAATTGATGGCGGGGTTGGCCGATCTGCTGCGCGGGCGGATGGCGGCCAGTGAGCTGGCGCAACAACTACTCAAGGCAGACCTGCTACAATGCTTGGATTGGCTCAACAGCCTGCTGGGCGATATCGTCCGTATCCAGTTGGTTGAGCAGCAGGAACCGGCGGTCAATGGCGATATGCAGCGGATGCTGCGGGCCATCGCCGAGCGGGCGCCCACCACCCGGGTTTTCGCCCTGGCCGATCGAATTCAGGAGGAGCGCGTCAGCCTCCTGCTTCGCCAAAACCCGAACCGGCAGCTACTGCTGGAGAGACTCCTGTTGCAGTGGGCCGCGCTGGTACGGTAAACAGAGGAGCGTTGCAGCCATGGCGGTCATGCCAAGAATCAGTCACGGAATCCTGTCACTGACCATCGGGGACAGAGAAAGCCTGTACAAGGCCTACATGCCTTTCATCACCAACGGCGGGCTGTTCATTCCGACCGCCCGATCCTATCAGTTGGGGGAGGAGGTGTTCATGTTGCTGACCCTGATGGATGAGCCCGATAAAGTGCCCGTCACCGGCAAGGTGGTCTGGGTTACACCCAAGGCCGCCCAGGGCGGGCGGATACCGGGTATCGGTATTCAACTTTCCGGTGATGACGCCGCCCTGGTGCGCAAGATCGAGACCTATCTGGCCGGTATGCTGGAGTCGGGACGCCGCACCAACACCCTTTGAGCAAGAGTTGCCATGTTCATAGATTCACATTGCCATCTCGATATGCTGGACCTCTCCAGACACGATGATTCCCTCGACAACGTGATCGCCGCCGCCCGCGAGCGCCAGGTGGAGCAGATGCTCTGCGTATGCGTCGATCTGAACCGATTCCACCAGATGGTTGGCGTGGCGCAGGGGCAGCCCGATGTCTACTTCTCGGCCGGAATCCATCCGCTCTACGTGGAGGAGAGCCCGTTCGACCGGGCGCGGCTGGCGGCGCTGGCGCGCCACCCACGGGTCGTGGCCCTGGGCGAAACCGGGCTCGATTACCATTACAGCAAGGAGACGCTGGAACAACAGCAGGCCAGCTTCGCCGGCCACCTGCAACTGGCGGGGGAGGTCGGGCTGCCGGTGATCGTGCACAGCCGCGATGCACGGCAGGACACCCTCCGGCTGATTCGAGAACATGGCAACCCGGAGTTCGCCGGCGTGCTGCACTGCTTCACCGAGTCGTTGGCGATGGCGCAGGCGGCGCTGGAGCTGGGTTACATGATCTCGTTTTCAGGGATCATCACCTTCAACAGTGCCGCCGAGCTGCGCGAAGTGGTGAAAGCGGTGCCACTGGAGCGGATGCTGATCGAAACCGACGCCCCCTATCTGGCCCCGGTGCCACACCGTGGTAAGCAGAATCAGCCGGCATACGTGGCCGATGTGGCCGCCTGCGTTGCCGAGCTAAAGGGGGTTGCGCTGGAGCAGGTCGCCGAACAGACAACGGCCAATTTCCACCGGCTATTCACGCGCTGTCGGGCGCCGGGGGAGTGAGCGCCACCCGAGCGGTGGCGGGGTGAGGAGGGGAGCGGCGGTTTCCGTGCCCCGTCCCGGTGGCCGGGTTACAGCTCCTCCTCCCTCACCGGGGTGATGCTTGCCAGCATCTTTTCCAGATCCAGCAGAATGATCAGGGTGTTGTTGTGGTAACAGACACCCTGTACGAAGCGCTTGGTGGAATCGTCACCGGACACGCTCGGCGCGCGATCGACTTCATCCTGGGGCAGGCTGATCACCTCGTCGCCGCTATCGACCACCAGGCCGATCACCTCCTGCTCGTTGAACTCGACCACGATCACGCGGGTGTTGTCGTCGTAGGGCACCGGTGGCAGGCCGAACAGGCGGCGGGTATCGATCACGGTCACCACGTTACCGCGCAGATTGATGATGCCCAAAATGGCCGCATCGGCCCCCGGCACCGGAGTGATCTCGGTGAAGCGCAGCACCTCCTTGACCTTCATCACATCGATGCCATACAGCTCGTTGTCTACCCGAAATGTGGCCCACTGGTGGTACACGATCTCTTCCTGCTGGGCCCGGCCCGAGCGTTCGGAATCGGCCTGTTGTGCGGCCTGTAGCGTTTTCAGGTGTTCAGCCGCTGCGTTTAGACTCATGCTGTTCTGTCCTGTGTGATCCAAGGTTGCAACCGTTCCAGGCTGACTCCAGCCTGGCCTGAATGCGTCTGTTCAAGCCTGTGTAGGGCGGAGTATCCCATAGCCTCGATGGCCTTGAAAAGGCTGGGGAGGGCAATTTGCTCACTTCCCACGGGCCTTTTCCGGCGGGGTGGGAAGATCCCTGCCCCTCGAGCGTCGTTGGGGAGCGCGGGCACCCGTCTGCGCCAAAGCCGCAAGGAGCCGGGGTTGCCCGTGGCGGTGATGCTGACCTGTTCAGAGGCAATTTTCCGGTTTGGGCAGGCCGGCGAGCTGTGCGGCCACCCTGGCGGGGCTGCCCGGGAAAAGCTGCAGCAGGTAGATGCTGCGCCCCTTCTCCTTGCCAAGTGCCTGGCCCACCGCCTTGACGAGGGGACGCATGGCAGGGGAGTGCTGGTATTGCCGATAAAACTCCCGCAGCAGATAGAGGATCTCCCAGTGGGCCTCGGTCAGCTCGATCGATAGTCCCTGCGCCAGATGGGATGCAACTTCTGGACTCCATTGGGAAAGGTCATAAAGGTAGCCCTCTTCATCGAGCTCGACGCGGCTACCGTTGATCGTCAGTGTTGCCATATCAAAACCAGTTGATGACACTCCCATGGGTTACCGCCAGTTCCACAAAGCCGGCATCGTCCACATAGTTGACGCCAGCGGAGCTGACTCCCCGGGCCAGCAGGTCTGGCTCAAGTGCCAGAATGCGCGCGGGCAGCCGCGTCAGCTCATGCCTGTGATGGGGCAGCAGCCAGTAGACGGCCTCCTCGATCAGCAGCAGAGAGTCCCCTTCACTCAGGCTGGCGGCGCAGCTCTGGAAGGTGGTGCGGTCGGAGGGCGAGCTGTTGAGTGTGTGTAACATCATAGCATTATCACTCGTGGATGCCGGGCCAGCAGCGCCCGGATCTCCGCCTGATCCAGCACGATGGGGGCTGGATCGAGCCGGACATCCTCCAGCCCGTGCAGGGCCAGGCTTTGCGTACTGGTATAGAGCCGGTCGATATCATACATCGGCAGCACTCCCAGCATGGCGTTGGGGTTTTTCTGACCGATGCCGCCGCTTTGCTGATCTGGCAAAAGCTGCAATACCGCGTCATCGAGCAACAGCAGCGTCACGGGCAGTGCAAACAGGGCGCAACTGAGCGCAACGTCGATGGCATCGCGGGCCGCCGACGATGCGTAGGGAGCGCGCCGACAGATGATCAATACCTCGGGCGCGTTCATCCTCGGCCTCCAAAGGTGAGCACCCGGTCCGACTGGATCAGCGCCTCGCTCAGCTGCCCCAGGCCGGACAGCTCGAAACCGCTCGCCAGGTTGGCCGCCGGCTTTTCATGCCGTTTGGCCTCGTTCTCGTCCAGAATGCCACGGCGGAGCGCGGCGGCGACGCAGACGACCAGATCCAGTTGATATTCCTGCGCCAGCCGCTGCCAGGCCAGCGGCAGGGAGTGCTCATCCCGTGGGGGAGATGCCAGGGCGCTGGCGTTATGTACCCCCTCGCGATAGAAAAACACTCGGTAGAGCTCATGCCCACCCGCCAGGAGCGCGCGGGCAAAGCGCAGTGCGGTATCGGCGGCGGCACCCTGGTAGGGGGCGCAGTGAACGACAAGGGTGAATTTCATGCTGATCCCCGGAAACAAAAAAGCCCCGCAACCCGGACAGCCTTGCGGGGCTCGATGGCAGCGGCCGATCAATCGTCGCTGAGAGCGCCCACCAGGCTGAGCAGATGGACAAACAGGTTGAAAATGTTCAGGTAGAGGCCAACGGTGGCCATGACGTAGTTGCTATAGCGGCCGTTGACGATGTTGCTGGTGTCATACAGGATGAAGCCCGACATCAGCAGCACCACCGCGGCCGAGAACGCCAGGCTGATGGCGGAGATATCCACCCCAAACAGCGGCAGCACGAACAGCGCCAGCATCGCCACGATGAGCACGATGGAGCCTGCGGCCAGGAACCCCCCCATGAAGCTGAAGTCCTTGCGAGAACTCAGTACATAGGCGGACAACCCCAGGAAGGTGACAGCGGTCATCCCCATGGCGGTCATGACGATCTGGCCACCGTTTGGCAGCGCCAGGTAGTGGTTGAGCAGGGGCCCCAGGCCAAAACCGAGCAGGCCGGTGAACGCAAAGGTCAGCGGCAGCGCGGCGGCCGAGTTCTGCTTGCGGTTGATCACGAACAGCAGTACGAAACTCAGGATCACACTGCCGAGGTAGACCAGGAACGGCGGGTTGATCGCCATGGAGATGCCCGCCGTCACGGCACTGAACACCAGGGTCATGGCCAGCAGCGTATAGGTGTTACGGATCACCTTGTTGGTCTCGAGAATCGCCTGTTCTGAGCGGCCTTCGAGCCTGCGAACGTTATCCATCATTGACAACCTCTTGTTGGGGTCCATCGGTATTGATAATCGATTCTAACCGGCTTTCACGCGAGTTACGACCATCGGACGGCAAAAAGATTCCCGCTAAAATTTTGCCGCCTCGCGTCCCCCTGCCAATGCCCAAAGTGGCCTGTGATTGACCCGACTGAATTCGTTGTTCTGTATGGAACATATTTTGCGCTCGATCGTGGGCGATACCAAATATGGGGAGGGGCGCCACAACCGCCTCTTTCGAGAGCGTTTGAACGCCCATCGGCTGCTGCTGATGGCGGTGGGGATCGAGTTCCAACACCCGGCCCCGGGCCAGCGGATGCGGATCGAGGCGGGGGGCCGGTCGGGAGCTGGAGGCGCTGTTCGGGCGCCTCGGCTGGACCCGGAGACCCGGTCAGCGCCAGCGTGAGACGGCTGCGCTGACCGCTTCGGGATCAGGCGAGCCAGTTGTCTGGATCATTTTCGTCGATGAACACCTGCGACCACTCGTGGCGGTGGTTGAGCATCTCCCGGGCGATGGATTTGGCACCCTCCAGGTCGTGGTTGGCGGCCCAGCCACACTGCAGCTCATTGCAGGCCGGCACCTCGGTCGCCTCCAGCACGTCCTGCAGCGTGCGGGCGAACACGGTCAGAACCTCGTTGTAGTCGTCATGGTTGAGAAGCGAAAGGTAAAACCCGGTCTGGCAACCCATGGGGCTGAAATCCAGCACACAATCGAGGTGGTTACGGATCAGCTCGGCGACCAGATGCTCCAACGAATGCAGTGCAGCCATCGGCATGTGCGCCTTGTTGGGCTGGCAGAAGCGAACATCATACTTGTGCACCCGATCCTGCTGGCCTTCGGTGACACCCACGAGCCGTATGTAGGGAGCGATCACCTTGGTGTGGTTGAAGTTGAAAGACTCGACGTTCATCTGCTTCTCCATGGTTTTCTGCTGAAATCAAAAATTTTACAAACAATATGTTACGAATGACTTTTGCCGTGACGAAGCGATTACCATAACCGGTTCGACAGCGGGGAACCACCTACCGCTGAGCCAGTCGCAGGCAAAAAGGCATAACAAGCCCCTGCACCCGACCCTCTCTCGCTGCGTGTACCGGGCGAGGGAGTCGAGGTCAGCCTCGGCTCTCCTTCCCTGAGTAGTTTGCGCAGCAGGCTATTGCCTTTTTCCCAACAAGCTATTGGCAAATGATCGACTGTTCCGGTGGATGGTTGCCCCCAACGGTAGCGCCGCGACGATGAGCGTAACCGGCCTTTCAAGCTGTAATGTCATCCTATACTCCCCCCGAAACCCCGCCTGCTCCGGATACAACAGCATCACCTGGTTACAGCGGTAGACACTGGCATAGGCGCTGACCTATACCAGCTCAGCACCTATG
>JAXHUI010000002.1:0-84876 GCA_034189745.1 Pseudomonadota bacterium | reverse complement strand
GGTCAGGATGCCGTCGGTGGCCACCGCAGGCCGGTATCGCCCCTCCCCCCCCTAAGCCCTGAGTCAGTGCAACGCCAACCGGTCGGCCTGCCCATGCAGCCGGCACCGATCAGCGCTTGATGAACCCGCGCGCCTGCAGGAAGGAGAGCATGTGTGGCCGCGCCTCCTTGACCAGCATGCCGGCGATCTGCTCGCTCCAGCCCATCTCCTTCTTGCCGCCGGTACGGGTGCGGTAGTACTCCCGTACCGTCTTATCGTATTCGCGGATCAGTGTTTCATCCCGGCTGTCATCATAGCGCTCCTGCTTGAGCACCACCGGCAACGGCAGGCGGGGTTTCACCTCCGGGTTTTGATCCGGCCAGCCCAGGCAGATGCCAAATACCGGATAGACCAGCTCGGGCAGCTCCAGCAGCTGGGCGACCTCGGCGATCTGGTTGCGCAGGGCGCCGATGTAGACGCCACCCAGCCCCAGTGATTCGGCCGCAACGGTGACATTTTGCGCAAAGATGGCGCAGTCCAGGGAGGCGGTCAGGAACTGCTCGGTGAAGCCGGACTGCATCTCGGCGTTGTGCATCGAGCAGGCCAGTTGGTGTCGCTTCATGTCGGCACAGAACACCAGAAATACGGGCGCTTCGGCCACATAGGCCTGGTTGCCGGCCATCTCGGCCAGCGCGTTGCGCCGCTCGCCCCGGGCGACCTGAATCACGGTACAAGCCTGAATAAAACTGGAGGTAGGGGCAGCCTGGCCGGCTTCGATTAGCATTTCCACGGTGGCCTGATCGACGGCTCGGGAGGTGAATTTGCGGATCGAGCGGTGAGCCTTGAGTTGTTCAATCGTCGGGTTCATGGCGGTTCTCCTGTGAAGGGTGGGCGGGACATTATACCCGGATCAGGCGAAAGGTCAGGTTGATGCGCGGTTCGCAACAGCGACGGCTGCGCGGCAGGCAGTGCTGCCAATGGTGCTGGGTGGGGCCGCCCATCAGTAGCAGTGAGCCGTGTGCCAACACCAGGGTGTGGCTGTCGCGGCGGCGGTTGTGGCGCAGTCTGAAGCGGCGCTCGGCACCCAGGCTGACGGAGGCGATCAGCGGGTCGGGGCCCAGCTCGGGCTCGTCATCGGCGTGCCACCCCATGGCATCCTGGCCGTCACGATAGAGGTTCAGCAGCAGGGCGTTGAAACGCTGCTGGCAGAGTGATTCCAGCCGTTGTTTCAGTGGCAGCAGAACCGGGAGCCACGCCTGACCGGCCAGGCGCAGCCGGGAGTAGGTGTAGTGGATGCCCGGGTCGGAATAAAATGCTTGCAGCCGCGGTATCGGATGCTCGCGGCCAAACAGTCGGACCCGATCCTGGCGCCACTCCACCTGCTGCTGGAGTCGGCGCAACAAAAGCCATGCCTCTTCGCTATCGAGAAACTGCGGGTAGTAGTGCAGCTCGGCATCGGGCAGGAGCAGTTCAGTGGCCATCACGCGGCTGCATCAGCTCACGCACCGCCTCGGCAATGGGCGCTGCGATCTCGATCCGGTTGCTCAGGTGGGGGATGCAGTCGGTGGTGACCACATCGGCAACCTGAGCCAGGCGGGTGTAGGCGTCGCCGGCAAAGATGCCATGTACGCCGATGACGGTGGCTCGGGGCAGGCCGATGGAGTGCAGGTGGCTCAACACCTCCAGCATGGTTCGACCGCTGGAGATGATATCGTCCACCAGCACCGGGGTGCGCCGCTGACCCTGCTCCAGATCCGGCAGCGAGACGCTGACGTCGTAGTCCCCCCGGCGCTCCTTGCGCAGAATCTGGTAGGGCACCCCCGCCAGACTGGCCACGCGGGAGACCCACTGTTTGCTTTCGCTGTCGGGGCCGATCAGTAGCGGGTCGCGAATGTGCCGCACGATCCAGTGCGCGATCAGTGGGGCGGCCTGGACCGCCCGCGCGGGTAGGGTGTAGAGCTCCTCCAGGGTGTGGTAGCGGTGCAGGTGGGGGTCTACCGTTACGAGGTAGTCGAAGGCTTCGGAGAGCAAGCGGGCGAAAGGGCGGGAGCTGACGCACTCGCCCGGCTGGAAGCGCTTGTCCTGACGCATATAGGCCAGATAGGGGGTGATCAGACCCACCTCGATGGCGCCGATCTCATGCAGCGTGTCCGCCAGAAACAGCAGCCGCAGCAGGCGTTCGTCGGGGTGAAACAGGTTGCAGAGGATGACGCAGCGGCGCCCCTCACAATCGCTGTGTACCCGCAGGTAGCTTTCGCCATCGGGAAAACGGCGCTGCTCCAGCACGCCGGCCCGGGCATCCAGCAGGTGCGTCAGTTGCGCCGCCAGCGCCGGGTCCGAGTCCAGGTTGAACAGCAGAATGCTCACGCGCCGCTCTCCCCGTTTGTATCGGCCAGCTCGATCACCTGCCGGTGATCGTTCAGGTATTCGACCGCGTAGTTGAGTTCGCCGGCGTTTTCGGCGTGGATCATCAGTAATAGATCCTGATAGGCGACGCTGTCGCCCAGTTTGACGCCGATCTCCACCCCTGCCGCCGGGTCGGCCGGGGCACCGGCGAGCTTGGCAATTTTGGCCAAAATGCGGTTGTCGATGCGTGTCACCACGCCATCGCGCTGGGCCACCATGGCGTAACGATAGGCGGCCACCGGTGGCACCTTGAGCCCCCCCTGGGCGAGGCAGATGGCGCGGAATTTGGCCCAGGCGCTGCCGTTGTCGAGGGTTTCCTCGGCCAGAGCAACCCCCTGTTCAACGCTGACCGCCTTGACCATCGCCAGCATCGCTCCCGCTACCAGCGTCGCCCGCTCGCGCAGATCGGCGGGGGCGTCGGGGTGGTTCTGCAACACCGCCAGCAGGTCATGGGCCTCCAGCGCCGGGCCGACACCGCGTCCCACCGGCTGGGAGCCATCGGTAAAGAGGATTTTCAGGGTCAGCCCCAGGTTTTCGGCCACCACCTGGAAGTTCTCTCCCAGGCGCTGTGCGGCTTCCTGGCTGCGTACCTTGGCGGTGGGGCCGACCGGAATGTCGACCAGTACATGGGTGGCGCCGGCGGCGATCTTCTTTGATAGCACCGACGCAATCAGCTGCCCTTCGCTGTCGATATCCAGGGCGCGCTCGACCTGAATCAGCATGTCATCGGCCGGGCTCAGGTGCATGGAACCGCCCCACGCCAGACAACCCCCCTCGGCACCGACCACCTGCCGCATCTGCTCCAGGCTCAGACTCACCTCGGTCAGTGTCTCCATGGTGTCGGCGGTACCGGCCGGTGAGGTGATGGCGCGAGAGGAGGTTTTCGGGACGGTGAGGCCGCAGGCGGTCAGAATCGAAACCACAATCGGCGTGGTGCGATTGCCGGGCAGGCCGCCGACGCAGTGTTTGTCCACCACCATGGGGAGGTTCCAGTCCACGGTGCTGCCGGAGTTGACCATCGCCCGGGTCAGCGAGGTGATCTCCTTGCTGTTCAGATTGTCGTTGCCGCAGGCGGTGATGAAGGCTGCCAGATGTACGTCGGCATAACGACCGTCGACGATATCGTTGATGATGCTTTGAAACTGCTGTTCGCTCAGCGCGTGGCCATACACCTTGGCGCGCACATGGGAGAGCGATTGCACCGGCCGGGGGTGTGACAACCAGATGGGGTCGTTCTGCTGCAGCCGCAGGCGGCGCCAGGCGGACTCCGAAAAACCGACCTCCTCGGCGCTGATCAGATCGCTGGTAACAATGTTGAGCGTCGCGATCAGGTGCTGATTCTGATGGGTGGTGACCCGTACCCGTGACAGGCTGTCGAACCCTTCCGAGCGGCAGACATGGCTTTGCGCTGGCAGATAAAGGGTGGGTTCATGGTGGGTGTCGATTCCGAGCCGGCGGGCCCTGAGGGGCGCCATGCGCTCGGGGGTCAGCGTGATCATGGGTGCGACTCTCCGATCGGTTACAACCTCGCCTCAGTGTAACCCAATTGCAGCAAATGCGGCTATCGGTTCCCGGGGGGACCCGCCGGGCGCCTTCATTTGCGCCACGGGGCAGAGCAGGAAGGGGGGAAACCGGCTGAAATGATCGAGCCAAGCGCGGCGGGCGGGCCAGACCATTGGTAGAGCGAGCGCCTCACCGGTGGTCGGCAGGGAGGCGCCTCTCCTAGCCAAAGGTGGCGTTGCATCCGCCAGCGTTTCACCTATAATCGATGCGTCAACAATAATTACAATATACGGTGTAAGCCATGTTATCCAACGTGCTCAGTAATGCTGCGATTTTTACCCAGGCACACCCATTGGAAGTATCCGAATACGCCAGTCGCCATGTCGGGCATCACGTACTGGAATTTGCGGATCGGGTTCGCCGTCGCGCCCACTCTTCTCGCCTCAACTACCGTGATTTCGCCGGCCTCGGGCTGTCATCCATCAGCTATGGTGATCGGGTGAACGTTCGCTGTCTCGAATCCAGAGAGATCTACCACTTCCAGCTTGTGACCCGAGGAGAGTGCCGTTGGCGTCTCCAGGGAAAGAACGTTCGCCTGCTTGCAGGCCAGGCGCTCATGGTCAACCCCGATGATCAGGTGTCGCTGACCTATTCCGCCGATTGTGAGAAGATCATTGTCACGGTGCCGCAAGCGATGATCAACGAAATATGTCTGGGTCAGACCGGTTCCCTGCCGCGGGGCGGGGTTAAATTTTCCTCCGATGTCATAGACCTGAATGAGTCGTCGTGTCTCTTGCGGCTGCTGGATGCGCTGCTGGCCGAGGCCAATAACAGTGAATTGGGGCTGGAGCAGCTGCAGCGGCCCTACCGCGAAATTCTGATTCGCAAGCTGCTGCAGCAGTTCAATAGCAACGTCCCCACCGGGCGTGATCTGCCCGCCAACGATCGCGGGTTGTTTCATCTGCTGGCTTACATCGAGGCTCATATCCGGGATGATCTGAGCGTCGAAGAGCTGGCGCAGGTGGGAAATGTGAGTGTGCGCACCGTCTACAACCTGTTTGCCAAGTCCTTCAATGTGACCCCGAAGCTGTTCATCAAGCAGGCCAAGCTGAAGAGCCTGCGTGAGGAGCTGGTCAGTGGCAAGGCGATGCGCAATGTGACGGAGGTCGCGTTGAATTACGGTTTTACCCACCTTGGGCGTTTTTCCGCTGACTATCGCAAAATGTTCGGTGAGCTGCCATCGGAAACGTTGCGACGCCGGTGCTGAACAGCGGCAAAACAGGATTGCGGAACTCCGCAGCGTCCAATAGACTCAAAGCGGTTGCCTGGCCTTGGCGACCGACAAGACAACAGGCGATTTAGGACTATTCGGACTTGAAGGAGTACCACCATGAGTACCAATCTGACCCGCTTCAACAGCTTGTTTGACGATACCTTGTTGAATGAGTTTTTCCGCCCGTTGACCCACCGCACCAACGGCGACAAGGTGCCCGCCATCGATGTGCATGAAACCGATGACGCGTACAAGGTGAACGTGGATCTGCCGGGAGTGAAAAAGGAAGATATCCAGATCTCGATCGACAACGGTGTGCTGACCGTGCAGGGAGAAACCCGCAAGGAGGAGAAAGAGGAAAAAGATGGCAAGCTGATCCGTCAGGAACGGCATGTGGGCAAGTTCATTCGCCAGTTGTCCGTAGGGTCCGATGTGGATGTGGCCGGAATCAAGGCAGCCTTCGAAGATGGTGTGCTGGCCGTCACGCTGCCGAAGAAACCCGCCGCCACTGAAAAGAGTGTCAAGATCAGCGTGGAATAAGCCGATAGTTCTTCTGTCCGGGTCAGGCCGTGCGCAAAGTGAAACCTTTGCGGTGTGGGCTTGACCCCTTTTCATGTGCCTTTCCCATCCGTTTCGGACTATAATGCGCCTCCTTTTAGCAGGTTAGCAGGCAGCCACTGTCACTGCGTTACTCATCCGATACTGCCCTGCACCGACTTTGCCGCTACTTTTGCCATTTCAGGGGACAGCAATGTTTAGCAAAGATATGTCTATCGCCAGTTTTGATCCAGACCTGTTCGCTGCCATGCAGTCGGAGGCGACCCGTCAGGAGGAGCACATCGAGCTGATCGCCTCCGAGAACTATACCAGCCCTCGGGTGATGGAGGCTCAGGGTTCGGTTCTGACCAACAAGTACGCCGAGGGGTACCCGCACAAGCGGTACTACGGTGGCTGTGAGTATGTCGATCGGATCGAGGAGCTGGCGATCGAGCGCGCCAAGGAGCTGTTTGGGGCAACCTACGCCAATGTGCAACCGCACTCCGGATCCCAAGCCAATGCGGCCGTTTACTTGGCCCTGTGTCAGCCGGGCGATACCGTGCTGGGGATGAGCCTGGCCCATGGTGGCCACCTGACCCACGGCGCCTCCGTTTCCTTTTCTGGCCGGATCTACAAGGCGGTTCAGTATGGTCTGAACACGGATACCGGTCTTATTGATTATGCGGAGGTCGAGCGTCTGGCGCTCGAACACAAGCCGAAGATGATCGTGGCCGGCTTTTCCGCCTACTCTCGGGTCGTGGATTGGGCGCGTTTTCGTGAGATCGCCGACAAGGTGGGGGCCTACCTGTTTGCCGATATGGCGCACGTCGCCGGGCTGGTGGCGGCGGGGGTCTACCCGTCCCCGCTGCCCTTTGCGGACGTGGTCACCACCACCACCCACAAAACGCTGGGTGGCCCCCGTGGCGGCCTGATCCTTTCGGCCCTCGCGGATGAGGCGCTGCAAAAACGGCTGAACTTCGCCGTGTTTCCCGAATCGCAGGGCGGCCCGCTGATGCACGTGATCGCGGCCAAGGCGGTCTGCTTCAAAGAGGCGATGGAGCCGCAGTGGAAGGCGTATCAGGAGCAGGTGGTGAAGAATGCCAAGGCGATGGCGCAGGTGTTCATCGATCGTGGCGTCGATATCGTCTCCGGTGGCACGGACGATCACCTGTTCCTGGTGGATCTGATCGAGCGGGAGATCACCGGCAAGGACGCGGACGCCGCACTGGGCCGGGCCAATATCACCGTCAATAAAAACGCCGTTCCCAACGATCCCCGCTCGCCGTTTGTGACCTCCGGTCTGCGGATCGGTACCCCGGCGGTGACCCGTCGCGGCTTCAAGGAGGAGGAGGTGACCCGGCTGGCGAACTGGATCTGCGATATTCTGGACGACATCGACAACGAAGAGACCATCGCCCGGGTGAAGGGGCAGGTGCAGGAGATCTGCGCCCGCTTCCCGGTTTACAAGTAAGCCGCTAGAATGGCCGGGGCGGTCGGGGCCGCCCCGTTGTTTTTTCGTTAGCTGCCACTTCCGCCCGGGGCCGGGCGAGAACACGCTCTTTTGCCGAGGCAACCCATGCACTGTCCCTTTTGTGGCACCCATGAAACCAAAGTGGTCGACTCCCGGCTGGTGGCAGAAGGGCAGCAGATTCGACGGCGGCGCGAGTGCATCCGCTGCCATGAGCGTTTTACCACCTACGAAACCGCCGAGCTACTGCTGCCGCGCGTCGTCAAGGCCGATGGCTCACGCCAGCCCTTCGCGGAAGAGAAGCTGCGCGCCGGCATCCAGCGGGCGCTGGAGAAGCGTCCGGTCAGCATCGAAGAGGTCGAAGCCTGCATCACCCGGATTAAACACCGTTTGCGGATCACCGGTGAACGGGAGCTGCCCTCGCGGCAGGTGGGGGAGGCGGTGATGGCCGAGTTGCGTAAGCTGGATCAGGTCGCCTATGTGCGCTTCGCCTCGGTGTACCGCAGTTTTCAGGATATCAACGAATTTCGTGCCGAGATCGAGCGCCTTGCCGGGACAGACCATGAGTGATCGCTTCAGCGGCGCCGACCACCGTTACATGGCCCGGGCGCTGCAACTGGCCGAGCAGGGGCTCTACACCACCGACCCCAACCCGCGGGTCGGCTGTGTGCTGGTGCGCGCCGGCGAGGTGGTCGGCGAGGGGGCGCATCTCAAAGCGGGCGAGCCCCATGCCGAGGTGCATGCCCTGCGGATGGCTGCGGCCCGGGCCGAGGGTGCCACCGCCTATGTTACGCTGGAGCCCTGCAGTCACCAGGGCCGTACCCCGCCCTGTGCGGATGCGCTGGTGAGGGCGGGGGTGGCCCGGGTGGTGGCGGCGATGGAAGACCCCAACCCGCAGGTGGCGGGGCGGGGGCTGGCACGGCTCGCCGCCGCCGGGATCGCCACTGCCGTGGGCTTGCTGGAGCCGCAGGCGCGCCGGCTCAATCCCGGCTTTATTAGTCGGATGGAGCGGGGCCGCCCCTTTGTGCGGCTGAAGCTGGCGGCCAGCCTCGATGGACGCACGGCGATGCGCAGCGGCCAGTCCCAGTGGATCACCGGCGCCGCCGCCCGGGCCGATGTGCAGCGGCTGCGCGCACGCAGTTCCGTCGTTGCCAGTGGCGTCGATACCCTGCTGCATGATGATGCCGCCCTGACGGTGCGGGCCGCCGAGCTGGGGTTGCCCCCCGAGCTGGCGGACAGGGCGGCGGCGCGCCAACCGCGGCGGCTGGTGCTGGACAGCCAGCTGCGCCTGCCGGAGCAGGCGAAACTGCTGCGCCAGCCCGGTGAGGTGCTGCTGGCCACCGTGCTGGCGCCGGATCACCCCCGGGCCGAGGCTCTGGTGGCGGCCGGGGCGCGGCTGATGACGCTGCCCGGCGCGCACGGGCGGGTGGATCTGAACGCCCTGCTGGCTCGGCTGGCGACAGACTACCAGTGCAACGAACTGCTGCTGGAGTGTGGTGCAACCCTCGCCGGTGCGGCGATGCAGGCCGGGCTGGTGGATGAGTTGGTGCTGTATCTGGCGACCACGTTGCTGGGCAGTGACGCCCGCCCGCTGCTGGCGCTGCCGCTGGAGCGGATGGAACAGCAGCGCCGCCTGCAACTGATCGATAGCCGTATGCTGGGGGATGATCTGCGCCTGACCCTCGCCTGCGCGGGAGAAGCCGACTGATGTTTACCGGAATCATCGCGGCGGTGGGCGAGATCGCCGACAAACGGATGATCGGTGGCGATCTGCGCCTCTATGTGCGCACCGGCAAACTGGATCTTGCCGATGTGAAACTGGGTGACAGTATCGCCACCAACGGCGTCTGCCTGACCGTCGTCGAACTGCCCGGCGATGGTTTCATCGCCGATCTGTCGTTGCAAACGCTGGCCCACTCCCGCTTCGAGGAGATGGAGCCGGGCACGGCGGTCAATCTGGAGAAGGCGCTGCGCCCGAGCGAGCGCCTGGGCGGGCATCTCGTCACCGGCCACGTGGATGCGGTGGGAACGGTGGTGGAGCGTACCGCTGCGGCCCGCGCGGTGGCCATCAGAGTGCGGATGCCCCCCTCCATCCAGCGCTATGTGGCGCCCAAGGGGTCGATCACGGTGGATGGGGTCAGCCTCACCGTCAACCGTCTCGAGGGGGATAGCTTCTGGCTCACCATCGTGCCGCACACGGCACGGGAAACCATTATCGACCGCTACCACGCCGGTTGTCGGGTCCACCTGGAGGTGGACATCATCGCTCGCTATCTGGAACGCCTGCTCGGAGCCGACGCTCCACGGGATGAAGAGGGAACAGCGGGCGGCCTGACGCGGGCGATGCTGACCCAACACGGCTTCATGCGTCGCTGAGGCGGCGGGAGAGAACTATGCAACTAAATACGACAGAAGAACTGATCGAAGAGATCCGCCAGGGCCGGATGGTCATCCTGATGGATGACGAAGATCGTGAAAATGAGGGTGATCTGGTGATCGCCGCCCAGTGCGTGCGCCCGGAAGATATCAACTTCATGATCACCCACGCCCGCGGTCTGGTCTGCCTGACCCTCACCCGCGAGCGCTGCGAGCAGCTCAAGCTGCCGTTGATGGTGCAGAACAACGGCGCCGCCTTCGCGACCAACTTTACCCTGTCGATCGAGGCCGCCCGGGGGGTCACCACCGGCATCTCCGCCGCCGATCGGGCGGTCACCATCCACGCCGCCGTCAAAAGCGATGCCAGGCCGGAGGATCTCGTTCAACCCGGGCATATCTTCCCGCTGATGGCGCAGCCCGGCGGGGTACTCAGCCGCGCCGGCCATACCGAGGCCGGTTGTGATATGGCGCGGCTGGCGGGGTTTACGCCGGCGGCGGTGATCGTGGAGGTCATCAATGAAGATGGCAGCATGGCGCGGCGCCCCGATCTGGAGAGATTCGCCGCCAAGCATGGCATCAAGATCGGCACCATCGCGGATCTGATCCACTACCGCACCCGCAACGAGCACACCGTCGAACGGGCGAAAGAGGGGGTGTTGCCGACCGAGTTTGGTGAGTTCCGCTACATCAGCTACCGGGATGAGATTCAGGACTGCACCCATCTGGCGCTGGTGAAAGGTGAGATCGACCCGAACGAGCCCACCCTGGTGCGCGTTCATGTGCGCACCGAGGAGCTGCGCGATCTGCTCGGCGTGCGCCGGGGCACGGAGACGAAATGGACCATGCGTCGGGCGCTGGAGCGGGTGGCCCGCGAGGGTAAGGGGGTGGTGGTGCTGATCGACAGGGGCTCCCGGGTCGATCTGGGCGAGGCGATCGAGGCCCTGCTCGACGCCGACCGGGCCCCCTCCAAGGTGGATTTCAGCGCCTCCGGCGCCTACATGACCGTGGGGACCGGCTCACAGATTCTGCGGGACCTGGGGGTGCACAAAATGCGCCTGCTCAGCTCACCGATGAAATTCAACGCGATCTCCGGTTTCGATCTGGAGATCGAGGAATATATCCCCTACGAGGATTGATGGACAACGCTATGACAGTACAAGTAGTTGAAGGCGACTTCGTGAGCGCCAGCGGCAAATATGCCATCGTGGTGGGTCGCTTCAATGCGTTCGTGGTTGAAAGCCTGCTGGACGGCGCCCTCGACGCGCTGCTGCGTCACGGTGTGAGCGAGGAGAATATCCGGGTCATCCGGGTACCGGGGGCGTTCGAGATTCCGCTGGCAATCAAGCGGGTGGTGCAGCAAAAGCGGGAGGACGCCATCATCGCCCTGGGGGCCGTCATCCGTGGTGGCACCCCCCACTTCGAGTATGTCTGCGCCGAGAGCGCCAAGGGGGTGGCCCAGCTCTCCCTGCAGCATGATATTCCCATCGCCAACGGCATCCTGACGGTGAACTCCATCGAGCAGGCGATCGAGCGTGCCGGCACCAAAGCCGGTAACAAGGGGGCGGAGGCGGCCCTGTCGGCGCTGGAAATGGTCAGTCTGATGCGTCAGCTCGAGGTTTGAGCATGAATGAGTCAACGCCGCCCAAAAAGGGCAAGCCCAAGCTGACCGAGATGCGTCGCAGCGCCCGCCGTTTTGCGTTGCAGGCGCTCTATCAGTGGACCATGGCGGGGGCGAGCGCCAATGAGATCGAGGCCCAGTTCCGGGTCGACAACGACATGAGCCGCACCGATCTGCCGCTGTTTTCGGAACTGCTGCGCGGGGTGAGCTCGGGCAGCACGGAGCTGGATGCGGCCTTTCGCCCCTTTCTCGATCGGCCCCTCTCCGATCTGGACCCGGTGGAGTTGAGCGTGCTGCGTATCGGGGCCTACGAGCTGATCCACCGGCCGCAGGTGCCCTACCGGGTGGTGATCAACGAGAGCGTCGAGCTGGCCAAGGTGTTCGGCGCCACAGAAAGTCACAAATACGTCAACGGCATCCTCGACAAGCTGGCCCAGCGGGTGCGCGCGGCTGAGATCCGTGCCCGGCGTGCCGCCGACTGAGCGCCGGCCGGTCCGCATGGGTGAGTTCGAGTTGATCCGGCGCTACTTTATGCCGGCGCAGGTCGGTGCCGGGGTGGTTACCGGGGTGGGGGATGACGGCGCCGTGCTGGAGGTGCCGCCGGGCCAGCAGTTGGTGGTGTCGATCGACACCTTGGTGGAGGGGGTCCACTTCCTGCCCGATACCGCCCCCGCCCGGCTTGCCGAGCGGCTGGTGGGCGCCGCCGCCAGCGATCTGGCGGCGATGGCGGCGACCCCCGCCTGGCTGACGCTGGCGCTCACCCTGCCGCGGGCGGATGAGCCCTGGCTGGAGGCGTTTTCCGGCGCGCTGCTGCGCCGCTGCGACGAGTTGGGTTTTGCCCTGGTGGGAGGGGACACCACCCGGGGGCCGCTCTGCGTCCTGAGCGCCCAGGTGCATGGGCTGGTGCCCAGCGGCAGGGCGTGGCGGCGCCGTGGCGCCCTTGCCGGTGATCGCATTCTGGTCAGCGGCACCCTGGGTGATAGCCGGGGTGGTCTGGAAACGCTGTTACATCCGCCGCCCCCGGCTGCCGAGCCTGCGGCGATTGCACAGTTGCGCCAGCGTTTTTACCGTCCCGAGCCTCGGCTCGAACTGGCCCAGCGCCTGCGCGAGCACGTTCATGCGGCGATCGATCTCTCCGATGGCCTGCTGGGTGATCTGGGCCATATCCTCGAAGCCTCTGCGGTGGGCGCACGCTTGCAGGCCGATCGGTTGCCCCTCTCACCCGCCTTACAGCAGCTTTATCCACAGCAGGCGCAGGCGTGGGCCCTGGCCGGTGGCGAGGATTTTGAGCTTTGCCTGACGGTGCCCCCCGAGCGGTTGTCGCGCTGTCTCGATACCGCCCGGGCGCTGGCCATCCCCCTGACCGAGGTGGGCGAGATCACCGCCGCTACCGGCTTGCAGGTGGTGCGGGCCGATGCGACTGTGTTGGGCGACCTGCCCAGCAGCTGGGATCATTTCAGGAGTAAAAATGAATAAGACACCCGGCTCCGTGTGGCGCAAACCGGTCCACTTTCTCGCCTTCGGACTTGGCAGCGGTGCCTCCCCGAGGGCGCCGGGCACGGTGGGAACGCTGGCGGCGGTGCCGCTCTGGTATCTGCTGGCGCAGACTCCGCTGGCGGTCTATCTGCTGCTGGTATTGGTCGCCTTTGTGATCGGGATCTGGCTGTGTGGACGTACCTCTCGGGAGATTGGCGTAGATGACCACAGCGGCATCGTCTGGGATGAGTTTGTCGGCTACTGGATCACCATGATCGCACTACCGGTCGATTGGAGCTGGGCGCTGGCGGGGTTCGTGCTGTTTCGCCTGTTCGATATTCTCAAACCCTGGCCGATCGGCCCGGTGGACCGCCAGCTGCGGGGGGGGCTGGGGATCATGCTGGATGATGTTCTGGCTGGCATCATGGCCGCGGCGGTTTTGTGGGGCGTGATCTGGCTGTTGTGAGCCCCGACGGAAGATAATTTTGCAGAGGAAACAATCAAAGTGTCAGTTCAGTATGTGGCCGACTCGCGGCTGCCAACTCCCTGGGGAGTCTTTACCCTGGTGGGTTTTGCAGACTCCGCCAGCGGCAAGGAGCATGTCGCGCTGGTGTTCGGTGAAGTGGCCGGCGATGAACCGGTGCTGGCCCGTATTCACTCCGAGTGTTTGACCGGCGATGCGCTGTTCAGCCTACGCTGTGACTGCGGCTTTCAGTTGCAGGAAGCATTGAGACGGATTGCGCAGGAGGGGCGGGGCGTGCTGCTCTATCTGCGCCAGGAGGGGCGGGGGATCGGCCTGCTGAACAAGATCAAGGCGTACCATCTGCAGGATGGCGGTGCTGATACGGTGGAGGCCAATGAACAGCTTGGCTTTGCCGCGGATCTGCGCGACTACAGCATGTGTGAACCGATGCTGGAGCAGCTGGGGATCGAGGCGGTGAGGCTGATGACCAATAACCCGCTCAAAGTGGCGGCACTGGAGAAATATGGTGTCAACGTGGCCGAGCGTGTGCCGCTGCAGGTGGGCAAAAACCGCCACAATGAAAGCTATCTGCAAACCAAGATGGGCAAGCTCGGCCACCTGATGCGCGAACACCACTTCAAGGATGAACCCTGAATCAGTTCTCGTTCCCGCGCTCCTGCGTGGGAACGCATACTGAGGCCCTTTCGTTCCCACGCGGGAGCGAGGCACTCACCTGAGCGGTTCGTGCCCCAGCCGGCGCCGGATTGCGGCTTCGATGCCGCTGGCATCCAGACCGCATTCGGCCAGCTGCTGGCGGCGGCTGGCGTGGCCGATCCAGCGATCCGGTATCCCCAACAGCAGCAGCCGGGTCTCGAGGCCGGCCGCGCTGCAAAACTCCGCCACCGCTGCGCCGGCGCCGCCCGCCACGGCGTGATCTTCCAGCGTGACCAGCAGCTCGTGCTGCTCGGCCAGCCGTTCGATCCGGCGCTGATCGAGCGGTTTCACGAACCGCATATCCACCAACGTATAGCCGTTGCGCTCGGCCACCTGGCGGGCGCTGGCCAGCAGCGGGCCGAAATTGAGCAGCGCCACCTCGCTGCCGGTACACACCACCCGGCTCCGGCCGAGCGCCAATGGGGTCGCCGCGTCGCCCGGCCCGGCTGCGGCGCTGCCCCGGGGATAGCGAACGGCGGCGGGGCCGGGGTGCTCATAGCCCAGGGTCAGCATCGCCTCCAGCTCGGCCCCATCGGCCGGGGTCATCAGCACCATCCCCGGCAGACAGCGCAGGGCGGCGATGTCGAAACAGCCGGCGTGGGTGGGGCCATCCTCACCCACCAGCCCGGCGCGGTCGATCGCCAGCAGCAGGTCGAGCCCCTGGAGCGCGATGTCGTGCACGATCTGATCCCAGCCCCGCTGCAGAAAGGTGGAGTAGATCGCCAGCACCGGTTTCATGCCGCTGCAGGCGAGGCCGGCGGCCAGCGTGGCGGCGTGCTGTTCGGCGATGGCGACATCGAAATAGCGCTCAGGGAAGCGCTCGGAAAACGCCACCAGGTCGGAGCCCTCGCGCATGGCCGGAGTGATGCCGACCAGGCGGGCGTCCCGGGTGGCGCTCTCCACCAGCCAGCGGCCAAACAGATTGCAGTATTTTGGGCGGTTGGGCGGGGGCTCGGCCGCCGGCGGCTCGATCTTGGTCAGGGCATGGTAGCCCACCGGATCGGCTTCGGCGGGGGCGAACCCCTTGCCCTTGCGGGTGATCAGATGCAGCAGCTGCGGGCCGCGGCGGTGCAGCGAGCGCTCCAGCGCCGGCAGCAGCTGGCTGAAATCATGCCCATCGACGGGGCCGGCGTAGTTGAACTCCAGTGCCTTGAACAGGGCGGCGGTGACCGGGCCATCCATTTTCTGCTTCAGATTGCGTGCCAGATAGCTCGCCAGCCCCCCTTCGTTGCGTGAGATCGACATCTCGTTGTCGTTCAGGATCACCAGCAGATCGGCGCCGGTGTGGGCAGCATGGTTGAGCGCCTCGAACGCCATGCCGGCGGTCATGGCGCCATCTCCGATCACCGCCACGCAGCGGCGCTCTTCGCCTTGCAGCCGGAACCCCAGCGCCATCCCCAGCGCGGCGCTGATCGAGGTGCTGGAGTGGCCGGTGCCGAAGCAATCGAACGGGCTCTCCGCGCGCTTGGGAAAGGGGGCGAGCCCCCCTTGCTGGCGCATGCTGGCCATCTGCTCGCGCCGGCCGGTGAGAATCTTGTGCGGGTAGCTCTGGTGGCCCACATCCCAGACCAGGCAGTCGTTCGGGGTATCGAGCAGGTAGTGCAGGGCGATGGTCAGCTCGACCACCCCCAGCCCGGCGCCGAAATGGCCGCCGGTTCGGCCCACCGACCAGAGCAGAAAGGCGCGCAGCTCCAGTGCCAGTCGTGGCAGCTCGGCGCGGCCGAGCCGGCGCAGGTCGGCGGGGGATTGAATGCGATCCAGCAGGGGGGTGTCGGGCCGCTGGTCGGGAATCCGGTTGAAGAGGCTCAATGGTCGCGCGCCACGATGTAATCGGCCAGGGCGCGCAGCGCTTCGGCATCGGGGCCGAACCCCTCGAGGGTGGCCCGCGCCTCCCGCCATAACTGGTTCAGTTTCGCCCGTGCGCCATCGAGGCCCAACAGGGCGGGGTAGGTGGGCTTGTGGTGCGCCTGGTCCGACCCCCGGGGTTTGCCCAGCGTGGCGGTGTCCCCTTCGATATCCAGCAGATCATCCCGCACCTGAAACGCCACCCCGATCAGATCGCCAAAGCGGCGCAGCTGCTCGAGCCGCTCCCCCTCCGGCTCGCCGGCGGACAGCGCCCCCAGCTCCAGTGCACAGGTGATCAGCGCCCCGGTCTTGTGGGCGTGCATCGCCTGCAGTTGCGCCAGCGTCAGGGGCTGGCCCACGTGGGCGAGGTCAAACGCCTGCCCGGCCACCATGCCGTGGCGCCCGCTGGCGCGCGCCAGCGCCTGAATCATCGACAACTGGCGCGGCGCCTGTGGCGGCGCAAGGGGCTCGGCCAAGAGTTCAAACGCCAGACACTGCAGGGCGTCCCCGGCCAGAATGGCGGTCGCTTCATCGAAGGCGACATGGCAGCTGGGCTTACCGCGGCGCAGATCGTCATCGTCCATCGCCGGCAGGTCATCATGGATCAGGGAGTAGCCGTGGATGCACTCCAGAGCGAGGGCCGCCCGATCGGTCAGCGGGTGGGGCGGCTGGCCCCGGCTGCACAGGTGGTGGCTGAGATAGACCAGTGCCGGGCGCAGCCGCTTGCCGCCGTTGAGCAAGCCATAGCGCATGGCGGCGAGCAGGCCGGGCTCGAGCCCGCTTGTCGGCACGAAGAGCTGCTCCAGCTGCTGCTCGATGCGAAAGCGATAGCGAGCCAGCAGCGGCTGGATATCCATGGCTACGCCTCCCGGGGGGGAAAGTCGGTGGCGACGATCTCGCCATCCTGCTCGGTCAGCAGCTGCACTTTCTGCTCCGCCTGCTGCAGGATCGCCTGGCACTCCCGGGTCAGGCGCACCCCCTGCTCGAAAGCGGTGAGGGCCTCCTCGATGGGCAGATCACCCTGTTCGAGGCGTACCACGAGGCTTTCCAGCTCTGACAGGGCGTGTTCGAAGTCGGGTTTGCGGGTTTTGCGGGTCATGCGGATTTCATCTGAACGGTTGGGAGGGTCACGTTAACCAACCTGCCGGCGGGGGTCAATTGGAGGGAGGGAAAAAGCCGTTCGGAGCGTGAACGTCTGTTTAATTCTGGTATGATCTGCCGCTGGCAAAGTCAGCGTTCTTGCCCGCTATCGGCAGCGACACATTTTTCAGGAGCGATCCGTGGATCTGGCTACTCTCGTTGGTCTCATAGGGGCCTTTGCTATCATCATCGCCGCGATGGTATTGGGTGGTGATATTGGAATTTTCATCAACCCCCCCTCCATTCTGATCGTCCTTGGCGGCACCCTTCTGGTGGTGTTGATGAAGTTCACCCTCGGGCAGTTTCTCGCCGCCGGAAAGATCATGGCCAAGGCGTTCATGTACAAATCGGTCAACCCCGAGGATATCATCGCCGAGACAGTCGAGCTGGCCGACGCCGCGCGCAAGGGGGGGTTGCTTTCTTTGGAGGACAAAGAAGTCTCCTCCGACTTCATGCAGCGCGGCATCCAGCTGCTGGTGGATGGGCACGACCCGGAGGTGGTCAAACAGCTGCTGAGGAAAGAGGCGGGCCTGACCTACGAACGGCACGACTTCGGCGCCAAAATTTTCCGTTCGATGGGGGATGTGGCGCCGGCGCTGGGGATGATCGGGACTCTGGTGGGGCTGGTGCAGATGTTGTCCAATATGTCCGACCCGAAATCGATCGGCCCGGCCATGGCGGTCGCCCTGTTGACCACCCTCTACGGCGCCATGATCGCCAACATGTTCGCCATTCCCATCGCCGATAAACTGGATGTGCGCAAGGAAGAGGAAGCGCTCAATCAGGCCCTGATCATCGATGGCCTGCTGGCGATCCAGGCGGGCCAGAACCCGCGCATCATCGATCAGATGTTGCGTAACTACCTGCCCGAGAGCAAACGCGCCGTGGCGGAAAGCTGAGGGGTTGGGGAATGAGTGACGAAGAGGAAAAGCGTTGCAAATGCCCCCCGGCCGGTGCGCCGGCGTGGATGGCGACCTTTGCCGACCTGATGTCGCTGCTGATGTGCTTTTTTGTGCTGCTGCTCTCCTTTTCCGAGATGGATGTCCTGAAGTTCAAACAGTTGGCCGGTTCGATGCGGGAGGCGTTCGGCGTTCAGAACCAGATCAAGGTGGAGGATATTCCCAAGGGAACCTCCATCATCGCGCAGGAGTTCAGCCCCGGCCGGCCGGAGCCGACGCCGCTGAATGAGGTGCGGCAGATGACCATCAACAATGACCTCAACAGCCTGGATGTGCGCTCCCGTGAGGGCGAGGCCCGAATCGAAGATCAGCTGAGGGGGCTGGAGGAGCTGCGTCGGCAGCAGGAGCAGCAGGCCCAGCAGGAGGCGGTGGCAATCGCGCAGGCGCTGGCGACCGAAATCGGTGAGGGCAGTGTGGAGGTGGAGACCGACGGCACCCGGATCATCATCCGGGTCAAGGAGCAGGGCTCGTTCGACTCCGGCTCGGCGGAGCTCAAGTTTCAGTATATTCCGGTGATCGCCAAAATTCGTGATCTGTTGCTGAACATCAGCGGCAGGATCTCCATCGAGGGGCACAGCGACAACGTCCCCTACTCCGGGCGGCGCTTCGAATCCAACTGGGATCTTTCCGCCGCACGGGCGCTGGCGGTGGCGCATGAGCTGTTTGCCGACCGCCGCATCGACCAGTCCCGTTTCAATGTGGTGGGCTACGCCGATACCCGCCCGCTGGTGCCCAACGACACCCCGGAGCACCGGGCCCGCAACCGGCGGGTGGAGATCGTCATCCAGAAGGGCGACGCCGAGGAGGCGTTGGATAAACTGCAATCCCGTCCCGAGGGCGACACCGAGGGCGCGCCGATCGATCCGCGTGGCCTGTTCTAGGCGGGCGGCACCTCCAGCAGGAAGGTGACCGGCCCGTCATTGCACAGCTCCACCTGCATGTTCGCCCCAAATCGACCGGTTTCCACCCGGCCATGGCTGGCGCGAGCGCGCTCAACGAAGTCGTCATACAGCCGCTCCCCCTGCGCCGGTGGCGCCGCGCGGGAAAAACCGGGCCGGAGCCCCCTGCCGGTATCGGCAACCAGCGTGAACTGGGGCACCACCAGCAGCCCGCCGCCGGTGTCGGCCAGGCTTCGGTTCATGCGGCCATCGGCATCGGGAAAGATGCGGTAGTGGAGCACCTTGTGCAGCAGCCGCTCGGCGCTGGACTGCTGGTCACCCCGCTCCACGCCGAGCAGGAGCAGAATGCCAGCTTCGATGGCACCGATCACCTCCCCCTCCACCTGCACGCTGGCGCGACCGACCCGCTGAATCAACCCCTTCACGGCGCGGCGCCTCAGGCACTGCGCTGGGCGAACTGGTCGGTGGCGTGGACCAGATTGTCGATGATGCCGGGTTCGAACGCCGAATGGCCGGCATCGCGAACAATATGCAGTTGCGCGTGCGGCGCCGCCTGCTGCAGGGCAAACGCCTGCTCCAGCGGGCAGACCACGTCGTAGCGGCCGTGCACGAGGGTGAGCGGAATCTCCCCCAGGGCGTGGGCATCCCGCAGGATCTGGTTGGGCTCCAGGAACGCCCGGTGGACGAAGTAGTGCGCTTCGATCCGCGCCATCGCCAGGGCAAAATGGGGATCGGCAAAGTGCTCCACCACATCCGGGTTGGGGTCCAGCGTGGCGCAGCGTCCCTCCCACACCGACCAGGCCTTGGCCGCCTGCATCCGCACCAGGTCGTTGTTTCCGGTCAAACGGCGGTAATAGGCGCCGAGCAGGTCGCTTTGCTCGGCAGCGGGAATCGGCTGCAGGAACTCCTGCCAGTAGTCCGGGAAGAGGGCACTGGCACCGCGCTGGTAGAACCAGTGGATATCCTGCTCGCGGCAGAGAAAGATGCCGCGCAGAATCAGTCCCAGCACCCGCTCGGGGTGGCTCTCGGCATAGACCAGGCTCAGGGTGGAGCCCCAGCTGCCACCGAACAGGAGCCACTGCTCCACGCCGAGAAATTCACGCAGCCGCTCCATATCGGCCACCAGGGCCTGGGTGGTGTTGCCCTCCAGCTCCGCGTGCGGTGTCGAGCGGCCACAGCCGCGCTGGTCGAACAGGATGATGCGGTAGCGCTCGGGGTTGAAGAAGCGGCGGTGGGCGCCGCTACAGCCGCCCCCGGGCCCGCCATGCACGAACAGAACCGGAATACCGTTGGGGTTGCCGCACTCCTCCAGGTAGAGGGTGTGCCGGTCGTCGACCTCGAGGTAGTACTCGTGATTGATGTTGATCTCGGGGTAGAGGATGCGCATGGGGGTCTCCTGCGGCACAAGCGGGTGAAGGATCGGGCCAGTATATCGGTCCGCCGCGGTCAGGTGAACCGCTCCTGGGCTGGAGCGGCGGCACCGGGACGGGGCGCAGGCCAACAAAAAGGCCGGGGATCTCGCCACCGGCCTGTGTGTGCGCTCGAGCAGCGGATCACTTCTTGTTGCGTTTGCGCTCGTTCTCTTTCAGCAGTTTTTTGCGGATGCGGATCGCCGCCGGGGTCACCTCCACCAGCTCGTCGTCCTCGATGAAGTCCAGCGCCTGCTCCAGGGAGAACTTGATCGGCGGTGTCAGCACGATATTTTCATCGGTGCCGGAGGCGCGCACGTTGGTGAGCTGTTTGCCCTTGGTGGGGTTGATCACCAGATCGTTGCTGCGGCTGTGGATACCCACCACCATCCCCTCATAGACCTCCACGTTGGGATCAATGAACAGACGCCCCCGCTCCTGCAGGTTGAACAGGGCGTAACCCAGCGCCTTGCCGGTCACCATGGAGACCAGAACCCCGTTGTGGCGCGAGATCACCTCGCCGGCCTTGACCGGGCCGTAGTGGTCGAACACCGACGTCATGATGCCGGTGCCGGAGGTCATGGTCATGAACTGGCTACGAAAGCCGATCAGCCCGCGGGAGGGGATCATGAAGGTCAGGCGGACGCGCCCCTTGCCATCCACCTCCATGTTGGTCATGTCGGCGCGGCGCTTGCCCAGCTCCTCGATGATGGCACCCTGGTGCTCCTCCTCCACGTCGATCATCACCACCTCGTAGGGCTCGTGGATTTCGCCGTTCACCTCTTTCTGGATCACTTCGGGGCGGGAGACCCCCAGCTCGAACCCTTCGCGGCGCATCGACTCGATCAGCACCGACAGGTGCAGCTCGCCACGACCGGAGACGCGGAACTTTTCCGGGGTGTCGCCGGGCTCCACCCGCAGGGCCACGTTGTGGATCAGCTCCCGCTCCAGCCGCTCCTTGATGTTGCGGCTGGTGACGAACTTGCCCTCCTGCCCCGCAAACGGCGAATCGTTGACCTGGAAGGTCATGGAAACGGTGGGCTCATCCACCGTGAGCGCCGGCAGCGCCTCGACCAGGTCGGGATCGCACAGGGTATCGGAGATGTTCAGCTCATCCAGACCGGTGACGCAGATGATATCCCCCGCCTGCGCCTGGTCGACCTCGATCCGCTCCAGACCGTGGTAGCCCATGATCTTGAGGATACGGCCACTGCGCACCTTGGCGTGGCTGTCGATCACCCTCACCGGGGTGTTGCTCTTGATCCGACCGCGGGAGACGCGGCCCACGCCGATAACGCCCACATAGCTGTTGTAGTCCAGCGCCGAGATCTGCATCTGGAAGGGGCCATCGGCATCCACCCGGGGGGCGTGCACATGCTCGACGATCGCCTCGAACAGCGGCGTCATATCCTCTGCCATCTTCGCCGGGTCATGGCCGGCGATGCCGTTCAGCGCCGAGGTATAGACGATCGGGAAATCGAGCTGCTCGTCGCTGGCACCCAGATTGTCGAACAGGTCGAACACCTGATCCATCACCCAGTCCGGGCGTGCGCCCGGACGGTCGATCTTGTTGATCACCACGATCGGGTGCAGCCCCTGGGCAAACGCCTTCTGGGTGACGAAGCGGGTCTGCGGCATGGGGCCGTCGACCGCATCCACCAGCAGGAGAACCGAGTCCACCATGGAGAGAACACGCTCAACCTCGCCACCAAAGTCCGCGTGCCCCGGTGTATCCACGATGTTGATGCGGTAATCACGCCAGCGGATCGCCGTGTTCTTGGCCAGAATGGTGATGCCGCGCTCACGCTCCTGGTCGTTGGAGTCCATGATGCGCTCGGCGCCCTCATCGCGCCGGTTCAGCGTGCCTGACTGCTGCAGCAGCTTGTCGACCAGTGTGGTTTTGCCGTGGTCGACGTGGGCGATAATGGCAATATTTCGGAGGTTCTCGATCACGCGTGTCTACCCTGTGATGGTGTAAAGCGCCACATTATACGGAAGGTGGGTTAAACAAGCGATCACTGCGTGAGCATTATTGGCCTGGGACGAGCGGTTTTCACCCCTCGGGCAGGGGCTGGTAGTGCTCACTGGCGCGGCAGTATTTGTCCGCCATGCGCTGATGGTGCGCCCGCGTGGCGCCGGTGTTCACCTCCGCCAAGGCACGATAACGGCTACAGCGCTGCTGCAAGGTCTGCGCGGCCTGCTGGCGACAGAGCCGATACATATAGCTGTTGCCGGGGTAGTTGTAGCAGATCGTATCGAGCCTGATCTCACCCTGGCGCTCCAGCCACTGGGCCGGGAAGCGCTTGCGGTAGCTCTCAGACGCCTCCGCGCTGGCGGTCGCGCTGGCAGTGGCACTGATCAGGGTGGTCATCAGGGCGAGCGTCGCGAATTTTCCGGGGGCCATCTCCATCACCTGTGGTTGCTGATCCATTGGCGACAGCCTACTGGTAAAAAAAGCGCGCGGGAAGCCCGCCCCGAAGACAGCAATTTTGCGCCGGTTGCACTATCATGGGCTACCGCCCTTCGCTGCGGCCCTCGTGGGGTGCGCCGATGCACCGGGATGGTTCGCAGTCGCCTCTGTGTGCACTTTTTTGGTGCAATGGTGCCGCGGGCGATCGCCTCCAGCGGATGGTTCCATGGTGAAATACAGCGGGTTAGCCTGATTCTAATTATGGCACGGCCTTTGCTTTACCGAGCGACAGGACAAACCGGTTTACGGTTTTGAAATGACAGATCTATTGTCCTGACAATACTTAACGACGAGTGGGGAGAGCCAAATGTCAGAGAAGACTCTGAATCTGATCAAAGAGAGTGGCGCAAAGTGGATCGATATGCGCTTCACCGACTTCAAGGGCAAGGAACAGCATGTCACCATCCCGGTCAGCGACATGGGGGATGATTTCTTTGAAGATGGCAAAATGTTCGACGGCTCTTCCATCGCTGGCTGGAAGGGTATTCAGGAATCCGACATGATCCTGCGCCCCGACGACAGCGCCTCCGTACTGGACCCCTTCACGGAAGACGCGACCGTGATCGTGCGCTGCGACATCATCGAGCCGGCCACCGGGCAGGGGTACGATCGTGACCCGCGCTCCGTCGCCCGGCGCGCGGAGGAGTATCTCAAGTCCACCGGCATCGCCGACTCCGCCATGCTGGGCCCGGAGCCGGAATTTTTCGTGTTCGACGCGGTCGAGTGGCACGCCGACATCGGCGGATGCGGTTACACCATCCAGTCCGAGGAGGCCTCCTGGGCCTCCAGCCACAAGGTTGAAGGCGGCAACACCGGCCACCGCCCGCGCGTCAAAGGGGGCTACTTCCCGGTACCGCCGGTCGACTCGCTACACGATCTGCGCGCCGCCATGTGTGATGCCATGGAGGCGATGGGGCTGACCATCGAAGTGCACCACCACGAGGTGGCCACCGCCGGCCAGTGCGAGATCGGGGTGCGCGGCAACACCCTGCTGGCCAAGGCGGATGAGGTGCAGATCCTGAAATACTGCGTACACAACGTGGCCCATGCCTACGGCAAGACCGCCACCTTCATGCCCAAACCGCTGGTGGGTGACAACGGCTCCGGTATGCATATTCACCTCTCCATGTCCAAGGATGGCGCCAACATCTTTGCCGGTGATGGCTATGGCGGCCTGAGCGAGGCGGCGCTGTATGCGATCGGCGGTATCATCAAACACGCCAGGGCGCTGAACGCCCTCAGCAACCCCTCCACCAACTCCTACAAGCGGTTGGTACCGGGGTTCGAAGCGCCGGTGATGCTGGCTTACTCGGCGCGCAACCGTTCCGCCTCCCTGCGGATTCCCTACACCACCAGCCCCAAGGGGCGGCGCGTGGAGGCCCGTTTCCCCGACCCCGCCGCCAACCCCTACCTCTGCTTTGCAGGGTTGCTGATGGCAGCGCTCGACGGTATTCAGAACAAGGTTCACCCGGGTGATCCGGCCGACAAGGATCTGTACGACCTGCCGCCGGAGGAAGCGAAGGAGATACCGACCGTCGTGGCTTCTCTGACCGAAGCGCTGGATGCGCTGGAAGCGGACCACGAGTTCCTCACCCGCGGAGGCGTGTTCTCAGAAGATATGCTGAATGCGTATATCAAACTGAAGCGCGAGGAGGTGGCCAAGGTCAACATGACCACCCACCCGGTGGAGTTCGATCTCTACTACTCCGTGTGATCGGCACCATCGCGTGATACCGGCAAGGCCTCCTCTGGGGGCCTTTTTTGTCGCCGCCCTTCAGCCGGGCGTGCGCGCCGGGGGGTTTTGGCGGGTCTGTTGCACCGCAACGGTGCAACGAGCGCTGCCATGGCGCCCCGGGGTGGGGGCCGCCCCTCTCGGCGGGCGGGCAGATGCAACTGCAACTTGGCCCCTTTCTTGCAGTCCTGTGGTCGACGAAGGAGGTCCGGAGGGAGTGCAACCGATGACCTGTTCACACTCACACAAGCAGATCCTGGATAACCTGACCGGTGCGGTTTTGGTGCTGGATCAGTCACTTTCCATCCAGTACATGAATCCGGCCGCTGAAATGTTGCTGGAAGCCAGTGCGCGCCGGCTACAGGGTTGCCCCATCGAGGTGTGGCTCTCCTCCAGTGATGAAGAGCTGGAGGTGTTGCGCCAGTCGCTGCGCAGCGGCCACCCCTACAGTAAGCGGGAGGCGCGGCTGGTGACTCAGGCTGGGCAGGAGTTGACCGTCGATTACAGCGTCAATCCGATACCGGATGGCGGTGTCCTGCTGGAGATACAGGCGCGGGATCGGCTGATGCGGATCGAACGGGAGGAGGAGCTGCTCGCCCGCCACGCCAGCGCGCGGGTGCTGGCGCGGGGGCTCGCCCATGAGATCAAGAATCCGCTGGGGGGTATCCGCGGGGCCGCCCAGTTGCTCGATCGGGAGCTGGATCGGGAGGAGCTGCACGAGTACACCCAGATCATCATCGAGGAGGCGGATCGGTTGCGCCATCTGGTGGACAGCCTGTTGGGGCCACACAAGCTGCCGGTGATCGAGCGGGTGAACATCCACGCCATTCTCGAACACGTCTGTAGCCTGGTAAAAGCGGAGATTGGTAACCGTGTCACACTGCTGCGTGACTATGACCCCAGCATCCCCGAGTTCGATGGCGCCCGCGGGCAGTTGATTCAGGCGATACTGAATATCATCCGCAATGCGGTGCAGGCGATGGAGGAGGCGGGCACAGCGGCGCCGCAGATCACGCTGCGCACCCGAACGCTGCGCCAGTTCACCCTGGGCGCAGAGCGCCACCGGTTGGTCTGCCTGCTGGAGATCACCGACAACGGTCCGGGCATCCCCGACGCGATCGCCGATACCCTTTTTTACCCCATGATCAGCAGCCGCGCCCAGGGGTTTGGTCTGGGCCTCTCCATCGCCCAGTCGATCATCAATCGGCACAAGGGGCTGATCGAGTTCACCTCGGAGCCGGGGCAGACCCGCTTCAATCTGTTCATACCACTGGAGTTGAGTCATGACACAAGCAGCCAAGGTCTGGATCGTTGATGATGACCGCTCGATCCGCTGGGTTCTCGACAAAGCGCTGAGCACGGCGGGGTTTGAAACCGAAGCCTTCGCTTCGGCCCAGCCGCTGCTGGCACGACTGGAGGATGAGCGCCCGGCCGCCATCGTGAGCGATGTGAGGATGCCGGGGATGGATGGACTCGAGCTGTTGCGACATCTGCATGAGGTGGTGCCGCAGCTGCCGATCATCATCATGACGGCGCATTCGGACCTGGACAGTGCCGTGGCCTCCTATCAGGGTGGGGCCTTCGAATACCTGCCCAAGCCGTTCGACGTGGATGAAGCGCTGGCGCTGGTGCGCCGCGCCGTGGCCCATGCTCAGGAGCAGTGCGCGCAGAGCGCCCAGACGGCCCCGGAGCCGGGGGGGGAGATCATCGGAGAAGCGCCGGCCATGCAGGAGGTGTTCCGGGCCATCGGGCGGCTGGCGCACTCCCACATCACGGTGTTGATCAATGGGGAGTCCGGTACCGGCAAGGAGCTGGTGGCCCATGCGCTGCACAAGCACAGCCCGCGGGCGAGCCAGCCGTTCATTCCGCTGAACATGGCGGCGATCCCCCGGGATCTGATCGAGTCGGAGCTGTTTGGGCATGAAAAAGGCGCTTTCACCGGTGCGGCGGCCAGTCGCCGTGGCCGCTTTGAGCAGGCCGATGGCGGCACCCTGTTTCTGGATGAGATCGGTGACATGCCCGCCGACACGCAAACTCGATTGCTGCGGGTGCTGGCCGATGGTGAGTTCTATCGGGTGGGTGGTCATACGCCGGTGCGGGTCGATGTCAGAATCATCGCGGCAACCCACCAGAATCTGGAAAAACTGGTGCGGGAGGGGCGGTTTCGGGAAGACCTGTTCCACCGCCTCAATGTGATCCGCATCCATATCCCCCGGCTGGCGGAGCGGCGCGAGGATATTCCGCGCCTGGCCCGGCATTTTTTGGCCAGCTCGGCGAAGGAGCTGGCGGTGGAGCCCAAAGTGTTGCAGCCGGAAACGGCCGAGTTCATCTGTAATCTGCCCTGGCCGGGCAATGTGCGGCAGCTGGAAAACACCTGCCGCTGGTTGACGGTGATGGCCTCCGGGCGGGAGGTGTTGATCTCCGATCTGCCGCCCGAGCTGTTGCAACAGCAGCCGCAAGGGCCCGTCGTGACCACGGCCGGCCCCGGCTGGGAGGAGGGGTTGAGGCAGTGGGCACAGCAGCAGTTGGCGCGGGGGGGCGAGGGGATTCTGCAGGAGGCGCTCCCCGCCTTCGAGCGGGTCATGATTGGTGCCGCACTGGCCGCCACCGCGGGGCGCCGGCGTGATGCCGCCCGCCTGCTGGGCTGGGGGCGCAATACGTTGACACGCAAGATCAAGGAGCTGCAGTTGGATCCCTCCGACATCGATGGCGAAGAGGGTGACGCTTGAGTGCTGGCCGGTATAATGGCGGGCCGATCCACGGGAGAATCCGATGCTCGATCTGGCCCTCTATCAACCGGAAATAGCGCCGAACACCGGCAACATCATCCGCCTGTGTGCCAACACCGGCTTTCGGCTGCACCTGATCCGCCCGCTGGGGTTCGAGCTGGATGACAAGCGGTTGCGCCGGGCGGGTCTGGATTACCATGAGTGGGCGCGGGTGCAGCTGCATGACGATCTGCCCGCCTGTCTGGAGGCGCTGGCGCCGCGGCGTGTCTGGGCGCTGACCACCAAGGCGCAGCGCTGTTACAGCGAGGCCACCTTTGCCCGCGGTGATCTGCTGCTGTTCGGCCCGGAGACCCGGGGGCTGCCGCCGGAGGTGATGGCACACCATTCAGGTCTGCGCCTGCCGATGGTGGCCGACAGCCGCAGCCTGAACCTCGCCAACGCCTGCGCCGTGGTGGTCTACGAGGCCTGGCGTCAGTTGGGGTTTGCCGGGGCGCTGGCCTGAGCCCGGCGCCGCTCGATGACAAAAGCCGCCAGCGCGTCGGCCTGCTGATCGCTCAGTTGGCTGAAGGTGGGCATGTGGGTTTTTCTCTGCTCGTAACCGTGCTTGATCATCAGCACGATCTCGTGGCGCTGCAAGGGGGGCTCTGTCGGTGGCAGCCGTTCCAGAAACGGCCCCAGTCCCGATTGCTGATGGCAGTTCTGGCAGTAGTAGGTGTACAGCTCGTCTCCCTGTTTCATCTGCCCGGGGGGCGGGTCGCCGCAGCCGGTCAGCAGCAGGGGCGCGAGCAGCAGCACGCAACATACGCAATATCGCAGCAACGACCTCATGCCGGCTCCTCCACCCGATCTGTCATTGAATAGTAACAGCCGTGTGGCGGGCTGTCAGTTCAGTCGGTCGGCTGGGGCAGCCCCAGATGGCAACCGGCCAGTTCGAGCGCCAGGGTGGAAAGCAGCAGCCAGGGGCAGGCATCGAGCTGCCCCTTGATCGCCCGATCGATATCGTGGCTCAGTATCAGCAGCGCCTCCAGCCGTGGAGTGGGAATCTGCTGGCTGGCCTTGTGCAGCAGCGGCTTGCGCTTGCCCCAGATCCGCTCCCGCTGACACAGCCGCTCATAGGGAACGCCGCAGGCCAGGCCGCGCTGCAGGGTGAGCAGGGTGCGAATCTCCCGGGCCAGCGTCCACAGGACCAGGGCGGCTTCCACCCCCTCCTGCCGCAGTACCTGCAGGATCTTCTGGCTGCGGGCGGGATCGTGCGTCAGGACGGCCTCACCGAGGGCGAAGATGTCGTAACGGGAGCTGTCGGTCACCGCCTCCACCACCTGTTCGGCGGTGATGGTCTGGTCGGGGTAGAGCAGGTTGAGCTTGTCCAGCTCCTGCTTCGCCGCCAGCAGATTGCCCTCGATCCGGGTACACAGCAGTTGCAGCGCGTCGCCACTGAGGGTCAGCCCCTGGGCGCTCGCCCGCTGGGAGAGCCACTGTGGCAGCTGCTCGTGTTCCAGCGGCCACACCTCTACCACCAGTCCACACGCCTCGACCTGCCTGAACCAGGCACTTTTTTTGCTGCCCGCATCGAGGCGATCGGCCTGAAGCAGCACCGCGGTGTCGGGGGCGGGGTCGTCGAGATAGCGCTGCAGCAGGGCGCTGGCCCGTTTGTCCAGCTTTTGGCTGCCCAGGCGCAGCTCGATGATCTTGCGATCGGCGAACAGGGAGAGGGCGTTGGCGCTCTCCAGCAGCCGCTCCCAGGCGAAGCCGGCGTCCACCTCCATCACCTCGCGCTCAGTGAAGCCTGCCTGACGCAGCCAGGCGCGGATGGCATCACAGCTTTCGGCGTGCAGCAGCGGCTCCTCGCCGGTGACCATGAACACCGGCAACGGTGTGGCAAGGCGCTGCAGTTGTGCGCTCAGCTGTTCCGCGCGGGTCTTCATTGTGCCGTGTTGACGCGCAGGTACTGGCGCACGACCTGCTGGGCCAGATCCTGCAGCATCTGTTGCCGGATCAGGAGCTCCTGGGAGCCGCTGGCGGTGATGTTGTCGCGCTGGTTGCGATACACCCGCTCGCTCATCACCCGGCGCTCGGGCAGCACCACCGCGTCCTCGCGCTCGCGATCGAGCACCCGAAAGCGTAGTTCCGAGCGCAGCTCATATTCGGCCGCATCGGCGTTGCCGGTCAGGGTGGCGGTGCGGCGGGTGTGCCGCTCCGACATGATTTCCAGCCGGTAGCGAGCCGATGGCGTGAGGCGAATCTGGTTGCTCTCCAGCGCGGTGCGCAGTACCGGCTCGATCTGGCTGGGCTGGCTGTGGGTCACCAGATCGACCTGGCGCAGTGGCTTCGGAACATCATACAGGCCGCGGAATCTGAAATCGCAGGCCGCCAGCGTCAGGCTGATCAGCAGGGCGAACAGGGGCAGGGTCAGGCGCTGGATCATGGCGGTCTCCGTTCAGCTGACGACGATGTTGAGCAGCTTGCCGGGCACCACGATCTTCTTGCAGATCGTTTTGCCCTCGAGGTGCTTTTGTACGTTTTCGCAGGCCAGGGCGGTGTGCAGGATCACATCCTCGTCCGCGTCGGCGCCGACGTTGATTTTGGCGCGCAGCTTGCCGTTCACCTGCACCACCAGCTCCACGCTGGCGCGCTCCAGCGCCGTGGGGTCCACCCGGGGCCAGGGGGTGTGCAGCAGAGCATCGCTGTGGCCCAGCTCCTGCCAGAGCTGGTGGGTGATGTGGGGCACGATCGGTGAGAGCAGGCGGATCGCCGCTTCCAGTGCTTCGCGGGTCACCGCCCGCCCCTGTTCGCTGCGGTCCACGAAGCGACCGATGGCGTTGGAGAGCTCCATCACCGCGGCGATGGCGGTGTTGAAGGTCTGGCGGCGCTCCATGTCGTCGCTGACCTTGCTGATGGTCTCATGCACCTTGCGGCGCAGCTCGCGCTGGCTCTCGTTGAGCGCCTCCACCTTCAGCGGCGGGCATTGCGGGCCGTGGTGGAGGTGATCGTGCACCTGTTTCCAGAGCCGGCGCAGAAAGCGATGCGCCCCCTCGACCCCGGCGTCGAGCCACTCCAGCGATTGCTCCGGCGGGGCCGCGAACATCATGAACAGCCGCACCGTATCGGCACCGTAGCGCTCGATCATGGTCTGCGGGTCGATGCCGTTGTTCTTCGATTTGGACATCTTCGACATGCCGCCATAGATCAGCTCCCGGCCGGCGGCGTCGGTGGCGCGGACGATGCGCCCCTTCTCATCCTTCTCGAGGGTTACCTGTGCCGGGGCGACCCAGACCTGGCCGCCCTTTTCATCCTCGTAGTAGAAGCTGTCGGCCAGCACCATCCCCTGACAGAGCAGGCGCTTGAACGGTTCGTCGGAGTCGACCAGCCCCTCGTCGCGCATCAGTTTGTGGAAAAAGCGCGCGTAGAGCAGATGCAGAATGGCGTGTTCGATGCCGCCGATATACTGGTCCACCGGCAGCCAGTGGTTGGCCCGGGTGGGGTCGAGCATGGCGTCGGCGGCCGGGCTGGTGAAACGGGCGTAGTACCAGCTGGACTCCATGAAGGTATCGAAGGTGTCGGTTTCCCGCTCCGCCGGGCCACCACAGCGGGGGCAGGTGGTGTCGATGAAGGCGCGCATCTTTTTGATGGGCGAGCCGCTGCCGTCGAACTCCACCGCTTCCGGCAGATGCACCGGCAGCTGCTCCTCCGGCACCGGCACCGAGCCGCAACGATCGCAGTTGATCACCGGAATCGGCGTGCCCCAGTAACGCTGGCGCGAGACCCCCCAGTCACGCAACCGGTAGTGGATGGTGGTCCGCCCCTTGTTCTTGCGCTCCAGCTCCTTGGCGATCGCCTTGAAGGCAACCTCAAACTCCAGCTCGTCGAAATCGCCGGAGTTGATCAACACCCCCTTGTCGGTAAAGGCTTCTTTCTCCAGATCCACCTGCTGATCCCGATTCAGCGGCGCCACCACCTGTTTGATCGGCAGGCCGTATTTGCGGGCAAACTCCCAGTCGCGCTGGTCGTGGGCCGGTACCGACATCACCGCGCCGGAACCGTAATCCATCAGTACGAAGTTGGCCGCCCAAACCGGAAGTTTCTCGCCGCTCAGCGGGTGGATCGCCTCGACCCCCAGAGGCACCCCTTTTTTCTCCATGACCGCCAGCTCGGCTTCGGCGACCTTGGTGTGGCGACACGCCTCGATGAACGCGGCCAGCTCGGCGTTGTTTTCCGCCGCCTGAAGGGCCAGCGGGTGTTGCGCCGCGACCGCCACATAGGTCACCCCCAGCAGCGTGTCCGGGCGGGTGGTGAACACCTCCAACTCGCCGTAGCCGTCCACCTGGAAGCTGATTTCGACCCCCTCGGAGCGGCCGATCCAGTTGCGCTGCATGGTTTTGACCTGTTCCGGCCAGCCATCCAGTCGTTCCAGGTCGTCCAGCAGCTGATCGGCATAGGCGGTGATTTTCAAAAACCACTGCGGGATCTTCTTGCGCTCCACCAGGGCGCCGGAGCGCCAGCCGCGGCCATCGATCACCTGCTCATTGGCCAGCACCGTCTGGTCGACCGGGTCCCAGTTCACCTCGGCCTCTTTTTTGTACACCAGCCCCTTTTGCATCAGGCGGGTGAAAAACCACTGCTCCCAGCGGTAGTAATCGGGCTGGCAGGTGGTCAGCTCGCGGGACCAGTCGTAACCGAACCCCATCTGTTTGAGCTGCTGGCGCATGTAGTCGATGTTTTCGTAGGTCCACTGCGCCGGCGGCACGTTGTTTTTCATCGCCGCGTTCTCCGCCGGCAGACCAAACGCATCCCAACCCATCGGCTGCAGCACGTTGCGTCCCTGCATCCGCTGGTAGCGGGAGATCACGTCACCGATGGTGTAGTTGCGAACGTGTCCCATGTGCAGGCGACCGCTGGGGTAGGGAAACATCGACAAACAGTAGAAGGGCTCGCCCGGCGCGTTTTCCACCGCCTTGAAGCTATCCTGTTGCTCCCAATGCTGCTGCACCTTGGGCTCGATCTCCTGGGGGGTATAGTGTTCGTTCATTATGCTCGGCTGCAACTGATTGATAACGGGAATACGCGCCGTGTGGCCGGTGGTGATCGGGCCGGGCGCCGGAAAAGACTGAAGGGCGCATCATACAATATTCCCCCCGGCCTCGACAGGGGCGCCCGGCCCGCGAGCGGCGAGGGGGCCGGGCGTCGGGCGCTGAGCTTTTCCCCGATCGGGGATATACTGGAGCGCAGCCGGGCGCGATCAGCGCCCTGCGCAGAGACAGGAGTTACCCATGAAGCGAGATGAACCGAAAACCCCGAACCATTCGGAGGGGGCGCCGCACGCCTACGACCGGGTGCTGGAGCGGCTGCGCCAGCGGCTGGATGAAGCCGGTGAGGTGAGTTGGGAGTATCTGCAGCAGCAGATCGAGGAGGCGGCGGAGCTGGAGCTGGCCGCCGAGGAGATGACCCGCGATGAGATAGAGCTGATGAAGGCCTATTTGCGGCGTGACCTGAAGCAGCTCGGGTATTACGCCCATGAGACCGGCGAGGGGATCGCCGCCTGGTTGCATTTTGATCTGGGGGTGCTGGAGGAGAAGATGCGCCAGGCGCTGCTGGAGCTGGCCGACAAAACGCGCATTGAGCAGGAGTTGCTGCGGGAGCAGCTGGCGCACGATGAAGATCACTACCTGGCCGGCGAAGTCAGTGCGCCCGGCACTTTTCGCTGCCTGCAGTGCGGCCAGACCCAGCAACTCGAGGCCAGCGACAAAATCGCCCCCTGCTCACACTGTGGTGCGGTGGTGTTTGCGCGGGTCTCGCGCCCCTGGCCGCCAGTAACCGAGCAGTAGCAGACCAGCGAGCGCCGCCAGCAACGGCCCCACGCCGAGGCGCTGCCAGGGGGTGGTGCCCCGCATCGGTTGCACCTCGCCGCTGAGGGTGGTGGCGCGATCGAGCGGGGCCTGCCCGCGAACCCTGCCGCGGGGATCGATCAGCGCCGTGTAGCCGTTGTTGGTGGCGCGCAGCAGCCAGCGGCCATTTTCCAGCGCCCGCATCCGGGCGATCTGCAGGTGTTGTTCCGGCGCGATGGAGCGGCCAAACCAGGTGTCGTTGGAGACGGTCAGCAGCAGCTGGCTGTCACGGCCCAGGCGGGCGACCCGTTGCGGGTAAGCGATCTCATAGCAGATGGCCGGCGCGAGGCGCAGCTCGCCCAGCTGGAGCGGATCGGTGTTCTCGTGCGGCAGGCTGAAGTTGGACATGGGCAGATCGAAGAAATCGATCAGACCGCGCAGCTGTGGCTCAAGCGGCACATATTCGCCAAAGGGAACCAGCCGCTGTTTGTGATAGAGGCCGCTGCCGGCGCTGAAAACCCCCAGGCTGTTGTAAAAACGCTGGCCGGAGGGGGTGTCGGGGTCGGCTTCGACATAGAGGAAACCGCTGATCAGGGCGGTGCCACGGCGATCGAGCTGATCCAGAAACGGGCCCAGCAGGGGGGCGGCTCGAGCAAAGGTGGCGGGAATGGCGGTTTCGGGCCAGATCAGCAGATCCGCCTCCGGGTGTCGGCGGCTGAGCCGGATCTGCCGGCGCAGGATCGGGGCCAACTGCTCCGGCCGCCATTTTTGCAACTGGGCGATGTTGGGCTGCACCAGCGCGACTTTCAAGGCGGGCGCATCGCTCGGTCGGGTCCAGTGTTGCGGCAGCAGCAGTGAGCCGGCCGCCAGCAGTACCCCCGGCAACAGTGGCAGCCATTGGCGATCGGCCAGGGCGCGGGCCGCGGCGGTGGCCAGCAGGAGCAGAATCACCGCCAACCACCAGACCCCGAACAGGGGCGCCCAGCGCTGCAGTGGGGTATCCAGCGCGGCGTAGCCCAGGTAGAGCCAGGGAAAGCCGGTCAGCAGCCAGCTGCGCAGCCACTCGAACCCCACCCAGAGCGCGGTGAAGATCAGCCAGCGCTGCTGGGCGCGGCGGGCCAGTTGGGCGAACAGCCAGCCCTGCAGGGCGAACAGCAGGGCCAGCGCCAGCACGAACAGCGCGGTCAGCAGGGCGGCCAGCGGGGCCGAAGCGTTGCCGTAGGTGTGGATGCTGACATAGACCCAGGAGACCCCCGCCCCCCAGAATCCGAGGCCAAAACAGTAGCCGCTGAACAGACAGTGGCGCGTGCTCTGGTAGCGCTGGATCAGATAGAGCAGGGCCGGACCGAGCAACACCAGCGGCTTGAGGTCGAAGGGGGCCAGCGCCAGGGTGACGCTGGCACCGGCAAGGGCGGCGACCAGGGCGGTCAGGAGCGGTCGAGGCGGGCGCCGGCTGTGCATGTGTCAGACCCGGCTGACCTGCAACAGGCGCAGGCGGCGGCTGTCGGCGGAGAGCACCCTGAAGTGGAGGCCATCGATGACGATGGTTTCATCCTTGCCCGGCAGGTGTTCGAAATGCCGAGTGACGATGCCGCCGATGGTATCGAACTCGTCATCGGAGAAGTCGGTGCCGAAATGGGCGTTGAAGTCCTCGATCGGGGTGAGCGCCTTGACCAGATAGCTGTCGTCGTCGAACGGCTTGATGTTGCCATCCTCCTCCTCGGCATCATGCTCATCCTCGATCTCGCCGACGATCTGCTCCAGCACATCTTCGATGGTGATCAAGCCGGCGATGCCGCCATATTCATCCACCACGATCGCCATGTGGTTGCGGGTGCCGCGGAACTCGTTGAGGAGCACATTGAGGCGCTTGCTTTCGGGGATGAAGGTGGCCTTGCGCAGACATTGGCGCAGGTCGAGCTGCTCCAGTGTTCCATCGAGCATGTAGGGCAGCAGATCCTTGGCCAGCAAAATGCCGAGCACCTCGTTGGGGTTCTCACCGCAGACTGGAAAGCGGGAGTGGGCGCTGGAGATGATCACCGGCAGAAATTCACGCGGTGTCTGGTTGACCTGCACCATGGTCATCTGCGAGCGGGGAATCATCACATCGCGCACCTGCATCTCGGTGACCTGAATGGCGCCTTCGATAATACCGTAGGCGTCGTTGCCCAGAATGCCGGACTCGCACGCCTGCTGCAGAATTTCACGGATATCCTCACGGCTGCGGGGGGCGTCGGAAAAAGCCTGGGCCAGTTTTTCCAGCCAGCTTCTTGACGTGCCACCCGATCGGTCTTCGCTCATACGGCTCCTCTGACGGCATAGGGGTCGGCGATGTCGAGCCGGGCCAGCAGGGTGCGCTCCAGCGTCTCCATCACCTCGGCTTCGGCGTCATTTATATGATCGAAGCCAAGCAGATGCAAGCTGCCGTGCACCACCATGTGGGCCCAGTGGTCCTGCAGCCGCTTCTGTTGCTGGCGGGCCTGCGCCGCCACGACCTCGGCGCAGATCACCAGATCCCCCAGTAGCGACAGCGGGATACCGGGCGGCACCTCAAACGGGAAGGAGAGCACATTGGTGGGGGTGTCCCGGTCGCGGTAGGTGCGATTCAAAGCCCGACTCTCCTCGGCGCAGACGATGCGGATGCAGACCTCGCCGGCACGCTTTTGCTGCTCCAGCACGGTTTTCACCCAGCGGGTAAAATCGGCCCTGGAGGGCAGATCACGGGCTTCGCAAGCGATCTGCAGGTCGACCTGGATATTATTCAATTTTCCAACTCCCGGGCCGCTTCGTGGCGCTCGTAGGCTTCGACGATATGCTGCACCAGCGGGTGGCGCACCACATCCTTCGAGCTGAACAGGGTGAAGCCGATCTCCTTCACGTCGGCCAGCACCTCGATCGCATGCAGCAGCCCCGAGCGGGTGCCCTTGGGCAGGTCGATCTGGGTCTTGTCGCCGGTGATCACGGCGGTGGAGCCGAAACCGATTCGGGTCAGGAACATCTTCATCTGTTCCCGGGTGGTGTTCTGCGCCTCATCCAGAATCACGAAGGAGCCGTTCAGGGTGCGCCCCCGCATGTAGGCCAGCGGCGCGACCTCGATCACGTTGCGCTCGATCAGTTTGGCCACCTTTTCAAACCCTATCATCTCATACAGCGCGTCATAGAGCGGGCGCAGGTAGGGATCGACCTTCTGGCTCAGGTCGCCGGGCAGGAACCCCAGCTTTTCCCCGGCCTCCACCGCCGGGCGCACCAGCAGGATGCGGCTGACCTCCTCCCGCTCCAGGGCCTCCACCGCACAGGCTACGGCCAGGTAGGTTTTGCCGGTGCCGGCGGGGCCGATGCCGAAATTGATATCGTGGCTGCGGATGCGCTGCACATACGCCTGCTGATTGCCGTCCCGGGGGCGGATCGACACCTTGCGGGTGCGGATGGCGTAGCGCTTGTCCCGCTCGGTTTCCGCAGCCTCGCCCGGGGGACGATCCAGCCCGCTGCCCTGTAGTTGCAGGTGGATCTGTTCGGGCGAGAGGTCGGCGCCGCCCAGAATCTGCCCGTAGAGCTGCTCCAACAGGGCGGTCAGCGCCTTGACCTGAGTCGGCGGCCCGATCAACTGGAAGCGGTTACCCCGGTTGCGAATCTCGATCCCGGTCCGCTCTTCGAGCAGTTTCAGATGGGCGTCAAACTGACCGCACAGGGTCAGCAGGGCCGCCATATCGTTCGGTTCCAGTAGCAGGGTGATGGATTGGGTTGGGGTCAAAAAATGCTCCTCGGCAAAATCAGTGGTCGAGCTCGGAACGGACCAGCTCACCGAGCAGGGAGTTGGCGTAGGCCCGGGTGATACGGATATCGGCAAAGTGGCCGATCAGATCGGGGTTGTCACAGCGGAAGTTGACCACGCGGTTGTTCTCACTGCGCCCGGAGAGCTGCCCCGGATCTTTTTTGGCGTAGCCGTTGACCAGAATGCGTTGCGTGGTGCCCACCATCCGGCGGCTGATCTGAAACGCCTGCGCCGTGATGCGCGCCTGCAGGCGCTGCAGGCGCTGCTTCTTGGTCGCTTCGTCCACGTTGTCCGGCAGATCCGCCGCCGGGGTGCCCGGGCGGCGGCTGTAGATGAAGCTGAAGGAGGTGTCGAAGCCGATTTCGCTGATCAGGTTCATGGTGGCCTCGAAGTCGGCCTCGCTCTCGTTGGGAAAGCCGATGATGAAGTCGGAGGAGAAGCTGATCTGCGGGCGCAGCCGCTGGATGCGACGCAGCTTGGACTTATACTCCAGCACCGTGTGGCCCCGTTTCATCGCCATCAGAATGCGGTCGGAGCCGCTCTGAACCGGCAGATGCAGGTGGCTCACCAGCTCCGGCACCTCGGCGTAGAGCTCGATCAGCCTGTCGCTGAACGCTACCGGATGGGAGGTGGTGAAGCGGATGCGGTCGATGCCGTCGATGGCCGCCACGCAGCGGATCAGCTCCGCCAGGTCGGCGCTGTCGCCGTCATGGGTGGCACCGCGATAGGCGTTCACGTTCTGGCCCAGCAGATTCACTTCACGCACCCCCTGCTCCGCCAGCTCGACGCATTCGGCCAGCACAGCATCCAGCGGGCGGCTCACCTCCTCGCCGCGGGTGTAGGGCACCACGCAGAAGGTGCAGTATTTGCTGCACCCCTCCATCACCGAGACAAACGCCTCGGCGCCCTCCACCCGGGGGGGTGGCAGGTGGTCGAACTTCTCGATCTCGGGGAAGCTGACATCCACGATGCCGACCCGGCCGTTGCGGCTCTCGCGGATCATCTCCGGTAAGCGGTGCAGGGTTTGCGGGCCGAAAATCAGGTCGACGTAGGGCGCCCGCGCCAAAATGGCGGCCCCCTCCTGCGAGGCGACGCAGCCGCCGACCCCGATCATCAGATCGGGTTTGTTCTGCTTCAGTTTGCGCCAGCGCCCGAGTTGGTGGAACACCTTCTCCTGCGCCTTCTCGCGGATCGAGCAGGTGTTGAGCAGCAGCACATCCGCTTCCTCCGGGTTGTCCGTCAATTCCAGGGCGTGGCGCTCGCCCAGCAGGTCCGCCATGCGGGAGGAGTCGTATTCGTTCATCTGACAGCCGTGTGTCTTGATAAACAGCTTTTTGGCCATGGATCACCCGTGTTGCAAGCATGGAGATGGAGGGCCCCGAAAGGGGGCAAAAATTATACCCGAGGTGGGCGCCGGGGGCCAGGAGGTGATCAAAAAATGTGCACGCTTGTTTTTCCCTCCGGCGTCCCCATATCCGCCCAAACAACGGAATTTCTGTGGGAGTGAATCGGGCCATGGCCAGCGAAGCGCGTCTTTATCGGGTCAAGTTCGTCAATCAGGATCAGCTGTATGAGGTCTATGTGCGCCATGTGTATCAAAGTGATCTGTGGGGCTTTGTTCAGCTGGAGGGGTTTGTGTTCGGCAGCCGCTCCGAGCTGGTGGTGGACCCGAGCGAAGAGAAACTGAAACAGGAGTTCGCGGAGGTGAGCAGCTGTTATGTCCCCATGCAGGCGATCATCCGCATCGACGAGGTGCGCAAAGAGGGGGTGGCCCGGATCAGCTCGGCCAAGGGCACCATCACCGCGTTTCCCTTGGCGCCACCCAGACAGGACAAGTAACACGCTCAGCGCCGGCGGGGTCGGCGCTCAGCGCACGGTCCGCTCAGCGGTCAGGTCGCCGCCGCCGCAGCGGCCATTGCGCAGCTTGCCGCCGTTGAGCAGGGCGAAATGGTCACTGCCGTGGTACTCCACGCTCTGGTCTTCGGCGTAGATCAGCTCGGCACCCTCGATCCGAAAACAGCCCAGATCACGGTTCTGCCAGACCTGCTTCCACACCTTTTCACCGCTGTGTTCGCCAGGGGCGAAGGGGCCGGCGACCCGCAGCCAGGCGTTGGGGCGGCCGCTTTTTTTCGAGTTGACGCGCTGGCCGTTGCGGGTGAAGGCGGTGGTTTTGAACATCACATATTGCAGGGTTTTGTCGGTACCGTTGATGAAGCTGATATGGGCGTCGCTGCTGCCGCTGGCGCGGTAGTCACTGATCATCAGCACCGGCTTCGGCGCCGGGGCCGGCTTGGGCTGGGCCACCGGCTCGGGCACCTTCTGATGGGCACAGGCCGCGAGCAGGGTGGCGGCCAGGGTCAGGACGCCCAACCGGATGGCGCGGGGGGCGGATGGCTTGGTCATGCAGGTCTCCATGGTGTCATGGTCCTCGTTTTACGTCTGTGGATAACCGGGGTGGCTCCGCCGTCCGGGGGCGGGGCTCAATCGGGCTGCCCCGGTTGCAGGGGGAGCAGCAGCGTTTTGGCCGGACGCCCGGGGAGCTCGCGCGCCAGACGCGGCACCAGGTAACCGGGCAGTTTGGCTTGCAGCTCACCCACCAGTCGCCGTGCGCGTCGGTCCTCCACATCGAAGTGTGCGGCGCCGGCGACCGGGTCCAGTACGAACAGATAATAGGGTAGAACCCCACTGGAGAACAATGTTTCGCTGAGTGTTTTTTGTACCGCCACGGTGTCGTTGACAGCGCGCAGCAGCACCGCCTGATTGAGCAGGGTGACACCCGCCCGCCGCAATCGGGCACACGCCTCGACCACCTCGGCATCGATCTCCTGCGGGTGGTTGACATGCAGCACCAGCACCGGTTGCAGCCGGGTGGAGGTCAAGGCGGTCGTCAGCGTGTCGGTCACCCGTTGGGGGATCACCACCGGCAGGCGGGAGTGGATTCGCACCCGCTGCAGTTGCGGCAGTTCGCTCAGCGCCTCGAGCATCCGGCGTAGCCGGCTGTCCGGGGTGAGCAGCGGATCGCCGCCGGAGAAGATCACCTCGCTCACCTCCGGGTGTCGGCGCAGATACTCCAGCGCCGCCTGCCACTGGGACGGCCCCAGCTGGTTGTCGGCGTAGGGGAAGTGGCGCCGGAAGCAGTAGCGGCAGTTGATGGCGCAGGCGCCGGAGAGGATCAGCAGCACCCGGTCGCTGTATTTGTGGATCAGCCCGCTGGCGCGGTTGGCCTCGGCCTCGGCCAGCGGGTCGGGGGCGAAGCCGGGCACCGCTCGCAGCTCATCTTCCAGCGGCAGGATCTGGCGTAACAGCGGATCGTGCGGATCGCCCTTGTGGATGCGGTTCAGCCAGGGGCGGGGCACGCGCAGGCCAAACCCATGGCTGGCAGAGCGGGCGCCCGCCAGTAGGGTCGAGGGTAGCTCCAGCAGCGCCAGCAGCTGGGCCGGGTCCTCGATACACTGGCGCAACTCACTCTGCCAGTCGGAGGCGGGGGGGTAGAGCAGATTCATCAGCGATGCCGGGGCGGTGGAGAGGATAAATTGGCCTGCATTCTGCTTTGCAGTAGAATGGCTGTCAATTTATCGGGCCGCGCGGTTGATCGCTGCGGCCTGTCCTGGCATCCAACCCGCGGAACCTCGATTTATGGCAAATTACTCCAGCAACCAGTTCAAGAACGGCATGAAAGTGATGATCGACGGCGACCCTTGCAGCATGGTCGATGTCGAGTTCGTCAAGCCGGGCAAGGGGCAGGCGTTCACCCGTGTGCGCCTGCGCAACCTGCTCACCGGCCGCATCTGGGAGCGTACCTTCAAGTCCAACGAGTCGGTCGAAAGCGCCGATGTGATGGACACCGAGATGGAGTACCTCTACAACGACGGCGAAATGTGGCACTTCATGGACCCGAAGACGTTCGAGCAGGTGGCGGCGGACAAAAACGCCGTGGGCGAGGCCGCCAAGTGGCTGAAAGAGCAGGACAAAGTGGTCGTTACGCTGTGGAACAACAACCCGATCAGCGTCACCCCGCCGAACTTCGTCGAGCTGGAGGTGGTCGAAACCGATCCGGGGCTGAAGGGGGATACCGCCCAGGGCGGCTCCAAGCCGGCCACCCTGAGCACCGGCGCGGTGGTGCGGGTGCCGCTGTTCATCGAACGCGGTGACCTGCTGCGCATCGACACCCGGATCGGTGAATATGTCAGCCGCGCCAACTGAACGGCGCGCTCGAGACAGCCTTGTCGAGTAAGATGCAGGACGCCCCCTGGCGCCCCAACGCGCCGCTTCCCAACCTGCGGGCCCGGGCGCGGATCGTGGCGCAGATTCGCCGGTTCTTTGCCGAGCGCAACGTGCTGGAGGTGGAGACCCCGGTACTCTCCCACTGTGCGGTCAGCGACCCTTTCATCGACAGCCTCGAGGTCGAGTTCGGCTTCCACCCCGGGCGGGTGGATGAGCGTCTCTACCTGCAGAGCTCGCCGGAGTACGCCATGAAGCGGCTGTTGGCGGCGGGCAGCGGCGATATCTACCAGCTGGCCAAGGTGTTTCGCAACGGCGAGGCGGGGCGGCGGCACAACCCGGAGTTCACCCTGCTGGAGTGGTACCGGCTGGGGTTTGATGATCGCCAGCTGATGGCGGAGGTGGAGGCGCTGTTGCGCACGGTGATGCCGGGGGTGACGGTGCGCTACCTCAGCTATGCGCAGCTGTTCGAGTCCGAGCTTGGGCTCGATCCGCACCGCGCCAGTCTGGAGCAACTGCGCGCCGCCTGCCGTGAATGGGTGGACGCACCCTTTGCGGATGATGACCGCGCCACCTGGCTGAACCTGTTGATGTCCCACCGGCTGGAGCCGCAGCTGCGGGGGGCGGTGTTCGTGCACAGCTACCCGGCCTCCATGGCCGCGCTGGCGCGGCGGCGGGAGGATGAGCAGGGCCGGCCGGTGGCGGCCCGGTTCGAGCTCTTTGTCGACGGGGTCGAGCTGGCCAACGGCTACCATGAACTGAGCGACGCCGCCGAACAGGCGCGCCGACTGGATGCAGACCAGCGCCAGCGGGCCGCGCTGGGGTTGCCGCAGCGCCCGCTGGAGCGGCGGCTGGTGTCGGCGTTGCGGGCCGGGCTGCCCGACTGTGCCGGTGTGGCCCTCGGCGTCGATCGGTTGGTGATGCTGGCGCTGGGGGGTGAGGGGCTGGATCAGGTGATCTCCTTTTTGCACCCACGGGCCTGAGCCCGCCGCGCGCTCAGGCGGGCAGCTCCTTCAACAGCGCCCGCCGCATCCGCTCCACCGCCTCCTCCAGCAGTGCCCGGGGGCAGCCGAAATTGAGCCGCATGAAGCGATCGTCGCCAAAATCCCGTCCCGGCGACATGCCGACACCCGCCTGTTCGAAGAAGTGGGGCGGGTTCTCCAGCGCGGCGGCGGAAACATCGATCCAGGCCAGATAGGTGGCCTCGATCGGGTCCAGCTTCAGGCCGGGCAGGGCGTTGATGGCCGCGAGCAGATAATCGCGGTTGCCACGCAGGTACTCCAGCTGGGCCCGGTTCCACTCATCTCCGTCGCGGTAGGCAGCCAGCGCGGCGGTGTAACCGAGCAGGTTGACCTCGGGCACGATCCCCTTGCGCACCCGCTGGAAACGGCGGCGCAGCTCCGGATTCTGAATGATGGCAAAGGAGCAGCCGAGGCCGGCGATATTGTAGGTCTTGCTCGGCGCCATGAGGGTGATGGTGCGGGCGGCGATCGCCTCGCCCAGCGCGGCGATCGGGGTGTGGCTCAGGCCCGGCTCCAGAATCAGGTCGCAGTGAATCTCGTCGGAGCAGATGATCAGGTCGTGGCGGATGACCAGCTCCGCCAGCGCTTGCAGCTCTTCGCGCCGGTAGAGGGTGCCGCCCGGGTTGTGGGGGTTGCAGAACAGCAGCAGTTTGCTGTCGGCGTCGATGGCGGCTTCCAGCGACGCCAGGTCGATGACGCTGCGACCGTCGTCGCCTCGGCGCAGCGGCACCTTGATCAGGCGGCGATCGGAGAGGCGCGGGGCCGACATGAAAGGGGGGTAGACCGGCGCCGGGGTGATCACGGCGCTGCCCGCTTCCCCGACCGACCGGCACGCCAGGTTGAGGCCACACACCAGCCCCGGCAGCCAGACCAGATCGTCGATTTCGACCCGCCACTCATACCGCTGCCGCATCCGTTCGATCACCAACCGGTTCAGCTGGGGCGGAGTACTCGTATAGCCAAACACGCCGTGGTCGATGCGCCGATGCAGCGCTTGAATTACCGCGTCGGGCGCCATGAAGTCGGTATCGGCCACCCACATCGGCAAAATCTCCGTGTCGGCGTATTTTTCCCACTTCTCGCTGGAGGTGGCGCGGCGGTCGATCAACTGATCGAAACGGGTTGGGCTCATGGGAACTCCTCATCGGCTTCGTTGCGGTTATCGGGGTTCGGCACCCTGCGACGGGCATCGATCTGATGCTACAATCATACCCCCTGACGGCCCTGAACCGGTGGGCATTCACGGCCACAGTGGCGAATATCAGTATCTACATGCGGGCGGCGCTTGTCAGCCTGCCCAGAGGGAGTAGCAGCATGAGCAGCAACGATCGCGTCGTTATCTTTGATACCACCTTGCGAGATGGTGAGCAGAGCCCGGGAGCCTCCATGACCCGGGATGAGAAGCTGCGTATCGCCAAACAGCTGGAGAGGCTGCGGGTGGATGTGATCGAGGCCGGCTTTGCCATCGCCAGCCCGGGGGATTTCGAGGCGGTCAAGGCGATCGCCGATAGCATCCGGGAGAGCACCGTCTGCTCCCTCTCCCGCGCTCTGGACGCGGATATCGACCGCGCCGCCGAAGCGCTGCGAAACGCCGCTTCCGGTCGTATCCACACCTTTATCGCCACCTCGCCGATCCACATGCAGTACAAGCTGCAGATGACACCGGAGCAGGTGGTGGAAAACGCCGTGCGCGCGGTCAAGCGCGCGCGCAATCAGGTGGCCGACGTGGAGTTCTCGCTGGAGGATGCCAGCCGCTCCGAGCTGGATTTCATGTGCCGGATCATCGAACGGGTGATCGCCGCCGGCGCCACTACCATCAACATCCCCGATACCGTGGGCTACGCGGTGCCGCACGAGTATGGCGACACCATCCGCCAGTTGCTCGAGCGGATCCCCAACGCCGACCAGGCGATCTTCTCGGTCCACTGCCACAACGACCTGGGGCTGGCGGTGGCCAACTCGCTGGCGGCGGTGGCCGCCGGGGCGCGTCAGGTGGAGTGCACCATCAACGGTCTGGGGGAGCGGGCCGGTAACGCGGCGCTGGAAGAGATCGTCATGGCGCTGCACACCCGCAGGGACACCTTCGGGGTGGACACCCGCATCGACACCACCCAGATCGTGCCGGCCTCGCGGCTGGTCGCCAGCATCACCGGTTTTCCGGTCCAGCCCAACAAGGCGATCGTGGGTGCCAACGCCTTTGCCCATGAGTCCGGCATCCATCAGGATGGGGTGCTCAAGCACCGGGAAACCTACGAGATCATGACCGCCGAGAGCGTGGGCTGGAACACCAACCGCATGGTGCTGGGCAAACTCTCCGGCCGCGCGGCGTTCCGCGCCCGCATGGAGGCGCTGGGCACCGTGTTCGCCACCGACGCCGAGCTGAACAGCGCCTTTGCCCGCTTCAAGGAGCTGGCCGACAAGAAGAGCGAAATTTTCGACGACGACCTGATCGCGCTGGTCAGCGATGCCCGCGCCAGCGCCGGCCATGAGAAGTTCAAGCTCAGCAGCTTGAATGTGACCTCGCAAACCGGTGAAACCCCGCTGGCCAGTGTGGTGGTCTGCGTGGACGGCCAGGAACACCATGCCGAGGCCACCGGCAGCGGCCCGGTGGACGCGACCTTCCGGGCGATCGAGCAGATCGCCGCCTCCGGCGCCAACCTGCAGCTCTATTCGGTCAATGCGATCACCAGCGGCACCGACTCTCAGGGGGAGGTGACCGTGCGGCTGGAGAAGGCCGGGCGGATCGTCAATGGCCTGGGGGCCGATACCGACATCATCATCGCCTCGGCCAAGGCTTACCTGCACGCGCTGAATCTGCTCGATGCCAACATCCAGAAAGCCCATCCCCAGGTGTGAGGCCGGTGTGATGGTTGCCGCACGGGAGCAGGCTCGCCACCGCTGGCTGGAGGCGCTGGGGATCGACAGCTGGCTGCCGCGCCGCGATCTGCCCACCGCGGCCAAGGCCGCGCCCTGGGTGGCTTCCTTTCGCTACGAGCCGGTGACCCCCGCCGATGGCGGGATGGGCAGGGCGACGGAACCGGCACCGCCACAAAGGGTGAAGGCCGCCGCTCCGGCTCCCCGCCCCCCCCGGCCGGAACCGGTGGCCCGGGCCAAGATCGACACGGCGACACTGCTGGAGCAGCCCCCCGCCACGCCGGCGGTGACTCTGCCCGATCCACCGGCGCGCCCGGCGGCCACGGCGGTGGAGGAGGCGCCGCGGTTCAAACTGGCCTTTTTGTGGCGGCAGGATCTGCTGATCGTCGACTCGCTGCCACCGCATCACCCGCAGGGGTTCAGCCGATACCATCACACCCTGTTGAGCGGGATCACGGCGGCGCTCGGGGCCGGGGCGGATACGGCGCTGAGCGATGTCTCGATGCTCTCCTGGCCGACGCTGACCAGCCGCACTCTGGATCAGGGGGCCGAGGAGGCGCGCCAGGCGGTGCAACACAAACTCAGGCGCACGCTGGCGGCACACCCCGGGCTGGAACGGGTGCTGCTGATGGGCGAGGCCGCCGCGCACTGGATTCTGGCAGAGACCGCGCCGCTGGAGACGCTGCGCGGGCGCCGCTTCACACTGCCCACGGGGCAGCCGGTGGTGGTGACCCTGAGCCTGAGTGAGCTGCTGCGCCTGCCGGAGCGGAAAGCCGAGACCTGGCGCGATATTCAGCCGTTGCGGCGGGTGCCGGGGTGAGCGAGCCGCGGCTGCTGCCGCTTGGGCAGGCGCAACTGGCGGCGGTGCTGAAGCTGGACGCGGTCTGTTTCGAGCAGGAACCCCTGGCCCCGCTCTGGTGGCAGAAGGCGGTGACGGGGGGCGAGGCGAGCGGCTGGCTGGTGGAGCGGGCGGGGCAGCCCCTGGCCTACTGTCTGTTTCGCCAAGTGCTGGATGAGGCCGAGCTGCTGCGGCTGGCGGTGGCGCCGGGGGAGCGGGGCAACGGCCTGGCCTCTACCCTGCTGCGGGCGGGGCAGGCGGCGTTGCGCGCGCGCGGGATCAGCCATTTTTTTCTCGAGGTACGCGCCTCCAATCGCAGCGCGCAGCGTGTCTACCTGCGTTGCGGCTGGCACCGCTGCGGTCGGCGCGCCAACTACTATCCGTTGGCGCAGGGGCGCGAAGATGCGTTGCTGTTCAGTTGGCGAGCACAAAAGGAGGATGACCCGGGATGAGTCTGACCGAGGGGTTGATCAGTGGTGGCTGGCTCTGGGCGGCCAGCCTGGCGGTGCTGCTGACGCTGTTACTGGCCGTGAAAACGGCTCCCTGGGCGGTGCTGGCGCAGGAGCGCCGGCTGCAGCATCTGCTGTTTGGCGCCACCGTGATATTGATGCTGATGTGGCTCATGCGCGCCGGGATCTCCCCCGGGCTGGGCATCCACTTTCTCGGCATGACCACATTGACGCTGATGTTTGGCTGGGATCTGGCCATTCTGGCGGGCACCCTGGCGCTGCTGGGGATGACGCTGATCGGCCGGGAAAGCTGGGATACGTTGAGCGTCAACGTGCTCTGTTCGGTGGTGTTGCCGGCGCTGGTCAGCGTGGCGCTGTTGCGTCTGGTGGAAGCAAAGCTGCCGCGCAACTTTTTCATCTACCTGTTTTTGTGTGCTTTTTTCGGCGCCGGGGTGGCAACCGCCGTGGCCGGCATGGCGATGGCGCTGCTGCTTTGGGGGGATGGGGTCTACCCGTGGAGCAAAATCTATCTTGAATATGTGCGCTTCCTGCCGCTGATCACCTTTCCCGAAGGGCTGCTCAACGGCATCATCATGACCGGCATGATGGTGTTTCACCCCGACTGGATCCGTACCTTCGACGCCCGCCATTATATCGATGAGCAGTAGCGCCGCCGGTCCTCAGCGGCGCACCGGGCGCTTGGCCAGTTTGCGCTGCAACGTGCGCCGGTGCATCCCCAGGGCCCGCGCCGTGGCCGATATGTTGCCCTCGTGCTCCTGCAACACTTTTTGGATATGTTCCCACTCCAGCCGGCTGACCGACATGGGGGTGTCCGGTATGTCGCTGCCCGGCTCGGAACACTCGGCATCCTCTTCCAGCGTGCGCAGGATCTGATCGGCATCGGCCGGCTTGGGCAGGTAGTTGTGTGCCCCCGCCTTGATCGCCTCGACCGCGGTGGCGATGCTGGCATACCCGGTCAGCACCAGAATCCGCACCGCTGGATTCAACTGCTTGAGCTGCGGAATCAGGCTCAGGCCGGAGGGGCCCTCCATCTTCAGATCCACCGTGGCCAGATCGGGCGCCCGCTGTTGCGCCAGTGTGACGGCGGTTGTCACATCCCGGGCGACCTGGACCTCAAAGCCGCGCCGGGTCATGGCCCGGGCCAATACCCGGGTGAAGGCGGGGTCGTCATCCACAAGCAGAAAGTGTCGGCTCATTTTTCTGGCTCGTGGGTGATCGGCAGGAGCACCTCGGTCAGCGTTCCCCCCTCCGGGTGATCGTACAGTCGCACCTCCCCCTGGTGGCGCGAGAGGGTGGAAGAGGTCAGAAACAGGCCGATCCCCAACCCCCGCCCCTTGGTGGTGACAAACGGTTTGCCCAGCTGGTCGGCCTGCGCCAGTGGCAGCCCGGGTCCTTGGTCATGCAGTTGCAGACGAATCTGCTCACTGTCCCAGTCGAGTGTAATCTCGATCTCTTCCGGGTGCGCGTCGGCCGCGTTGTTGAGTAGGTTGAGCAGGGCCTGACGCAGCGTGGTCGAGGCGCTCACCGTGGGCACCGGGCCCGGCGGAAAGGGGCGCAGGCAGTAGCTGACCTCGGGGCGCATCAGGGTCCACTCTTCGATCACCCGGTGGAGCAGTTCGGTGATGGGGATGCGCTGGTGGCTGCGTTGCTGCTCCTCCTGCACACCGTGGCTGAGCTGTTGCAGCCGCGCCGAGCAGGTCGCCACCTGCTGGCGCAACAGAGCGATATCCTCCAGCAGCGATGGATCATCGGGATGGTCCAGTTCCAGCTCGCGCAGGGTCACCTGCATGGTGGCAAGCGGGGTACCCAGCTCGTGCGCGGTGCCGGCGGCCAGGGTGGCGAGCGCCAGCAGCTGCTGGTCACGGATGCGCTGCTCGCGCTCGGCCTGCAACCGCTGCTCGCCGCGCCGCAGGGTGTGTTGCATCCGCACGATGAACCAGCTGATCAGCAGGACGGTGAACAGGAAGTTCACCCACATGCCGGTAATGTGAACGTCGTACAGATCGAGGATGCGGTGCTGGTGCCCCTGCGCCAGCGCCAGCACCGGGGTGTAGTGGCGCAGCAGCGAGGTATAGAGCACCACCAGCATGGCGGCCATCAACAGGGTGTATCGGGCGCTGAGGGTGGCGGCGCTGACCAGCAGAGGGATCAGCAGCATGAAGATGAATGGGTTGGTGGCGCCACCGCTCTGGTAGAGCAGGCAGCCATAGAGTACGACGTCGGCACAGAGCTGACTGAACAGCTCCAGTTCGGTCACCGGCCAGGGGGAGTGGAGGCGGGCGAAGGTGATCAGGTTCAACAAGGCCAGCGCCACCAGGGTGGAGCTGAGCAACCAGGCGTCCAGATCGAGGTGGAGCACGAAGAGGGCGAACAGCAGCGCGCCGCTCTGGGCAAACAGCACCAGGGTGCGGATGTAGGTCAGTTGCAGCAGGTGGTGATGAAATCCGCTCAACACGAAAGCCTCAAGGGAATAACGCTAAGCTCGACACGAAAGTATAGCGCTCAATGTGGCCAATGTGATCCGCTGAGCGTGCGGCAAAGGGTCGCAGGGGAGTGGGCCGTCAGTAAACTGCGGCTACGTCGCCGCCCGGGCCGGGTGAAAACGGTGATTGTTTAACCCGCTGTGATCAGGGAAAATAGCCGCCATCGACGATCAACCGCACACACGGGGCGCAACGCCCCCTGTCCAGATACAGAAGACCTGAATTCATGTCCATCGCTCAGGAAGTTTCCAAACGCCGCACCTTCGCCATCATCTCCCACCCGGACGCCGGCAAGACCACCATCACCGAAAAGCTGCTGCTGCTCGGCCAACTGATCCAGGTGGCGGGTACCGTCAAGGGGCGCGGCAGTGACCGCCACGCCACCTCCGACTGGATGAGCATGGAGCAGGAACGGGGCATCTCCATCACCTCCTCGGTGATGCAGTTTCCCTACGCCGGCCGCATCGTCAACCTGCTGGACACCCCCGGGCATGAGGATTTTTCCGAAGATACCTACCGCACCCTGACCGCCGTGGACTCGGCGCTGATGGTGGTGGATGGCGCCAAGGGGGTGGAGGAGCGCACCATCAAACTGATGGATGTGTGCCGGCTGCGTGACACCCCGATCTTCTCCTTCATCAACAAGCTGGACCGCGACATTCGCGATCCGATCGAGCTGCTGGATGAGATCGAGGAGGTGCTGAAGATCGAGGCGGCGCCGATCAACTGGCCGATCGGCTCGGGGAGGTGGTTCAAGGGGGTGTACAACCTCTACACCGATACCCTGCATCTGTTCACCCCCGGCCAGGGCCACAAACTGCCGGAGGAGAAACGGATCGAGGGGCTCGATTCCGATCAGGCGAGGGCCCTGCTGGCGGATGACTATGACGAGCTGGTCGAGGAGCTGGAGCTGGTCAAGGGGGCCTGCCACGGGTGGGATCAGCGGGCCTACCGGGAGGGCCGGATGACCCCGGTGTTTTTCGGCACAGCCCTGGGCAATTTCGGCGTGAAGGAGATGCTGGATGATTTCGTGCAGTGGGCCCCGCCCCCGCCGCCCCGGCCCACCGAAACCCGCCCCGTCGCCCCGGACGAGGAGAGCTTCAGTGGCTTCGTTTTCAAAATTCAGGCCAACATGGACCCGAAACACCGCGATCGTATCGCCTTTATGCGGATCTGCTCCGGTGGCTACACCCGGGGGATGAAGATGCGGCATGTGCGCACCGGCAAGGATATTCGCATCGCCGATGCGGTCACCTTCATTGCGGGCGACCGGGAGAACGTGGAGGCGGCCTGGTCGGGCGATATCATCGGCCTGCACAACCACGGCACCATCCAGATCGGCGATACCTTCACCGCCGGCGAAAACCTCAAGTTCACCGGCATTCCCCACTTTGCCCCGGAGATGTTCCGCCGCGTGCGCCCCACCGATCCGCTGAAGATGAAGCAGCTGCAAAAAGGGCTGCGCCAGCTTTCGGAGGAGGGCGCGGTACAGCTGTTCCAGCCGTTGAAAAACAATGACCTGGTGCTGGGGGCGGTGGGCCAGCTGCAGTTCGACGTGGTGGTGTTTCGCCTCAAGGATGAATACAAGGTCGAGTGTGTCTATGAGCCGGTCGGTGTGCAGACCGCACGCTGGGTGGAGTGCAGCGATGACAAAATGCTGGAGGAGTTCCGCCGCAAGGGGTATGACAACCTGGCGCTGGATGGCTCCGGCCTGCTCACCTACCTGGCACCCACCCGCGTGAATCTGGCCCTGACCGAGGAGCGCTGGCCGCAGATCCAGTTCCGTGCCACCCGGGAGCACTGAGGTGATCGACACCCACTGCCATCTCGATTTTGCCGTCTTCGATCCCGACCGTGAGGCGGTGATCGAGCGCGCCCGCGCCGCGGGGGTGGAGCGGATCGTGCTGCCATCGATCGGCGTGGATAACTTCGAGCGGGTGCTGCGGCTGTGTGCCGCCCACGCCGAGCTCCATCCGGCGCTGGGGTTGCACCCCTGTTACCCCCACGCGCGCGAGCACGATCTGGCCCGGCTGGATGCGACCCTCGCCCAGGCGGCGGGAGAGGTGGTGGCGCTGGGGGAGATCGGGCTGGATTTTCGCCCGCCACGGAGCGGGAGCCAACGAGCGGAGCCCGCGGCGCAGGAGCGGCTGCTGGAGGAGCAACTGGCTCTGGCCCGCGCCCACGAGCTGCCGGTGCTGCTGCATGTGGTGCGTGCCCACGATCAGGTATTGAAGCGGCTGCGCCACCACCGGCTCCCCCGAGGGGGGATCGTGCACGCTTTCTCCGGCAGTGAACAGCAGGCGCGGGAGTACGCCAGGCTGGGGTTCAAGCTGGGCGTGGGCGGCGCCATCACCCACCCCCGGGCGCAAAAAAAGCGGCGGCTGGTGGCCAACCTGCCGCTTTCGTGGCTGCTGCTGGAGACGGATGCGCCGGATATGCCCCTCGATGGCCATCAGGGGGAGCGTAACGAGCCGGCGCGGGTGGCGGAGATCGCCCGCCTGCTCGCCCGGCTACGCGCAATCTCCCTGGCCGAGGTCGAGGCGGTGAGCGACGCCGGTGCGCGCGCGCTGCTGCGGCTCGGCTGAGCGGCTACTAACGGTAGATGCTCCCGTAGGCCGCATCCAGGGTCTTCCAGACGGTGTTGGTCTTGTCGTTGATCGGAACCCGGTAGTAGCGCTTGTCCGCGTCCATCGCCTCACTCCTGTAGCTGCCATCCGGCGGGGTGAGGATCATGCTGGCCAGGCTGGCGGCGTAGTTCGGCCCCTTGATCCGCTCGCCGTAGGCCTCCTCGATCGGCCCCAGTTTGTAGCGCACCGAGACGACGGAGGTCAGCTCCTGACAGAGCGCAGTCTCCCCCTTGCAGAAGCGGAGGTAGCGCGTATCCAGGCGGTAGAACTGATCGGCGGTCGGGTCCTCTTTGAATGCCCCCGACAGGCTGTTGCAACCACCGAGCAGCAGGAGCACGCCAACAACCGGCAACAGCCGCTGTTTCATCCCGATTTCTCCTTGTCGTTGTTGTCGTTCGTGCCTTGGCACAGATCCTTGTAGGGGTTCTCGACCCGCAGCGAGATCGGGTTGGCGTATCCGGGCAGGCGGATCTCATCGGCGCTGATCTGCAGGTCTTCACCGGTCAACACGTTGTGATCGTAGAGATAGATCGGTTTCGCCTTCCCCATGATGGCCGAGCGATTGTAGTGCTCGGCCTGCTCGCGGACCTGTTCGCGGCGCTTGCGCCAGCCGTTCATGGCGGCTTCGCCATGGCGCCGTGTCAGCAGCTGCTCGACCACATGGGGCGCCAACACGGCGGCGCTGGCGTTGTTGCCGCCAAACCCCTTGGCATTGATCAGCACCGAGTCGATCCCGGTGGCGCCGGTTTCCAGGTGGGCCAGCGGGAAGTGCAGGTTGGAGCTGTGTACATCGGCGGCGATTTCGGCGGTGGTGGTCAGGCCCGGCACGATGCCATGTTTCCACACCCCCAGCGAGGCGAACAGTTGATCCCCCCCGGCGGTACCCTGAGAGTGTCCAAGGTAGGCCTTGACCGCGCTGACGGTCCAGTCGGTGATGGCGAACGCCTTGGCCGTCTCGTTGATCACATGGGACTCGGTGACGCGGTTCTGTGGGGTGCTGGTGCCGTGCGCCTGCACGAAACTGCGCTGCCTGAGGGATGTTTCCCCCAGCAGTGTGCCGATCAGTGAGGCCGCCTTGCCGAGGGTCATGTAGTTGCCGATGCCGGGGGCCGAGATCGATTTTTTGTGGCCATCGGCATGGACGAACACATCGGCCACCGCGGCGTGGATCTCGGCGCCCAGCGCCAGCGCCAGCTCATCACTCATCAGTACCAGATACTGGCTCGACTCACCCACGGTAAAGCCGCAGTTGTTGCCAAAGGGGCGGCAGGCGCGGCGGTAGTGCGCCTCGGTCAGCTCGCTGAGCCCATCCAGCGCCATCAGTTGTTTGTCTTCGGCCAGCGCGCCCATGGCGCGAAAGCCCTCGATGATCTCCGGCGTCACCGGAGCGTCGCTGCCGCCGACCAGTACCAGTTTGCTGTGGCCGGACCGGATCGCGTCCACCCCGCTTTTGAGGTTGTAAAGAAAGGTGGCGCAGGCACCCAGCGCGCCACCGGTCCTGCCCACGTTGCCCAGCAGATAGGCGTTGATGAAGTCGGCCGGCATCTGGGCGTAACCCAGCGGCATCTGTTTGGAGGTGGTGCGCTTGCCCAGCGCCGGGAATTTGGTCAAACCGCCGAAGCCGAGATCATCCAGCTGGCCGATCGAGTTGCTGGCGAACACCGCGATCTGATCCGGTGCCAGCCGGTCGAGGATGGTCTGGTAGTCGATCCCCACCGAGCGCAGCGCATCGGAGGCGGCATAAACCGAGATCTGCAGCCCGCGGGGGTGGTTGCGTGACTGGTATAGTTTGCCGGGTTCGAACCCGGTAGGCAGCATGCCGGCACTTTGCACCAGGGCCGGGCGGGCATCGGGGAAGATCAGCTCGCACCCCCCCTCGATCCGCACGCTGACGTGGCCGCCGCCAATCTCTTCGACCCGCCAGTTTGGCGGGATCCGCTGGGGCAGCTGACGGGCGCGCAGCCGAAAACTCAAGCCGTGATCGTTCCCCTCGATGCTGGCCGGGCGGTTGAACATGACGGCGTTCACATCGAACCAGTCGGGGTGGATACGGCGGATCAGGGTGTTGTCACACACCTGTTGCTCGATCCGCTCGGCCAGCTGCACCGCCGTGAGCCGTTGACCGCCATCGCCCGATAGCCGGTAGCCACCGGCATCATGCTGGGCCAGCCCGGTCAGGGTGGCCAGATCGATCAAGGTGTCCTGCCGACTGGCCGCGTCCAGCCGATCCAGTATCAGGCGACGATAGCCCTGGTGAAAGGAGGAGCGACCAGCGGGGCTGATACCACCAAAACCGACAATGACAGGCAGCTGAGACAAAAAGAGACTCCTCGGGGCGGTGATGCGGATGACGACGAAGGATAACGGCGTGATTTTATCGCCTGATACCGACGCTGGCCAGTATACTGGCATCCCGGCGCCCGGGCCGCTACTGGTTTTCACGCCCGGTTGCGCTATTGTGGACGGAACATTTCCCGACTGGCTGCCCCCGCCGGGTGGTCAGTGACGGTATTTGGTTGGAGGATGGCATGAAAAAACTGATGATCACTTCGCTCGCTTCAATGATGGTGCTGGCCGGCTGTACCACCATGGACCCCTATACCCAGCAGCCCAAGACCGCCCAGGCAACCAAGGGGGCGGGATTGGGGGCCCTGGGTGGCGCCGTGTTGGGGGCGGCCACCGCCGGCAAGGGGGATCGCAACGAGGGGGCGCTGAAAGGGGCGGTGATCGGCGGCGCCATCGGCGGCGGCGTCGGCTATTACATGGATCGACAGGAGATGCAGCTGCGTCAGCAGTTGGAAGGCAGCGGCGTCCGGGTGGAGCGGGTCGGGGAGGATATCCGCCTGATCATGCCGGGCAACATCACTTTCGCCACCGATAGCGACAGGATCGATCCGACCTTCTACCCGGTGCTCGACTCGGTCGCCCGGGTGCTGATCGAGTTTGACAAAACCCAGGTGGCGGTGGAGGGGTACACCGATTCCACCGGCTCGTTCGAATATAATCAGCAGCTCTCCGAGCGGCGTGCCAACAGCGTGGCCCGCTACCTGAGTTCGGTTGGGGTCGATCAGCTGCGGCTGCAGGCTCGCGGCCTGGGTGAGCGTTACCCGATCGCCAGCAACGACACGACGGCGGGACGGGCCATGAATCGACGGGTGGAGATCAAAATTCGCGGCACTCAGCGCTGAGGAGCAGGGGGTACCAGCGGGGCGCCGCTCCGGCCGGGGAGGGGGAACGGTCAGAGGTTTTCGCTCTCCTGCAGCCGTTCGAATTTGCCCAGCAGTCGCTGCAGGTTCTGTTCCGTTTCGGCCCGCTCCGTTTCCAGAGCCGCCTTCTCCTGGCGCAGTTCGCTCAGCTCCAGCCGCAGCAGCTCGACCGTCTCGATCAAGCCATCGATTCTGTGTTCCAGTTCGCTAAAGAGTCCGCTCTGCATCGTGGTGGTGCTCCTGTATCGCTGTGGATGGTTGGGGGGACAAGACTAAGCCGCTCACTGGGCGATTACAATATCGTCCCGCTGAATGTTGAGATTGCCGCTGTCGGCGGGCAGGTGACCGCGCGCCAGGGTCGCCTGCACCTGCTCCAGGGTCAGCTCCACACCGGTCGCCTCGAGTTCGAAATAGGGGCGATTCTCCCGGTCGTACCGGGTCACTCTGCGGTAGACCCGCAGTTTGTCTCCGGGCTGCAGCCCCGAGTCGCTACCCGCGTCGATCCAGAGCAGGTCATCCCGTGAGCGGGTGATCCGCGCGCGCAGCGGCTCACACCCCAGCTGAAGTTGAATATCGTTGCTGATGGTGCGGATCAGCGCGCGCATTTTTTGGCCGTACTCCTGCTGCCAAAACGGCGGTGAATCAAATCCGGTACGGATGTGGGGGTCCAGCTCCCACTTGCCCTGCATCTGGTAGCGTTTTTGCGCCACCAGCACACCGGTGAAGGCATCGTGGATGAAAAGGTCGAGCTCGAAGTAGCGGTTGGAATCCTGCCCACCGAAGCCGGCGCGATCGTAAAGATCAACGAACAGATTGGGCTCTCGCGGTTGCACCGGGTGTTGCAATGCCATGCTTCTGATCACGCCGCTGATCAGGTACTGGACATTGAATTGTTCGGCCTGCTGCAGCGCGGTGGTGACACGCCCCTCCGGCAGCAGGCGGGCGGGGGCCTGGGTCGGGTCGTCCACGAGGTTGACCCGGTCGAGGTCGATGGCGTTGAACAGAGCGCTACTGCGGCGCAGCTCGTAGGCCAGGAAGTTGCTGAATCGGTTTTGGATATCGTGCAGGTAACCGGTATTGGCCTGCTCCGGTCGCTGCAGGGGAAAGTGGGTGAGCGCCAGGGTGAGGCGGTGGGGCGGATCGGCCCGCCCGCCCTGGCAGTCCCGATAGAGTTCGATGTCACCGATGACGGTCAGCAGGAGCTGGCCCCCTTTTATCTGCTCCTCGACCACCCGCACATTGTCGACCGCCCCCGTTTGGTAGGCCTCCAGGGCGTCATATCCGCCCAGCCCGCCCCGGGTCTGCTCATTCTGCCGCCGCAGACGCATGTAGTCGGATGCTTTTTGCCGGATCTGCCGAACCGCCTGCTGCAGCGCCCGCTCGCGGGAGAGGGTCGGTTGCCGCGCATCCCACGGGGCTGTGCCGGTGGCCTCGAATGCCAGGGCCCAGAGCTGGCCGGGCAGCAGTAGCAGGGGGAAACAGAGGCTGAGTAGCACACGCGACAGTGTAGACATGATCGATCGGGTTACCGGCGTTGGAGGATGGTGTTAGATTGTAGCGGAAAAGTGTCCACCGGTACCAAGCGGACACCCCCTTCTGACTGGCGAACGGAACAAGGCCCCTGACCCGATGGCAGTTATGCGCGCGCCCCCCGCCCGGAGGGGCATTTTCCTCCTGCTGTCGATCTGCTGGCTGCTGGCGTTGCCCACTCTGGCTCGCGGGGGCACGCTCGTCGAGCTGAGGGAGCGGATCGCACAGGGCACGCCGGATGAGATCGTCAGGCAGCTGCAGGCGCTCCCCCTGGCGGAGCTCGAGCGGGGGGTGGGGCAGGCCAACAATTTTTATGAGCAGGGGTGGCTGGAGCTGGGGCTGATCCAGCGCACCACCTCCGGTGCGCAACAAAGCGAAGCCCTGCGCCGCTGGCGACGGATCTGGGCCGGACATCCGGCGACCGCGCTGCTGGCAAAACCGGCCGCCCCCTCCGCTTCGCCGCCCGGCCCGGTCGGCACGCTGGGGGTGGTGCTGCCGCTGAGTGGGCCGTTTCAACCCCAGGGGGAAGCCGTGCTCGCCGGGGTGAAGGCGGCCCTGCGGCGGGAGCGTCAGTCTGGAGAGGCGGTGCCCCGGCTGGTGGTGTTCGACAGCCAGAAGGGGACGATGGCGGCGCTGTTGACCCAGGCGGCGGAGCAGGGGGTGGAGTTCCTGCTGGGCCCGCTGTTGCTCGACACGCTGCGCGCACTGCGCCAAAGCGGGCCGACTCTGCCACTGCTGGCTCTCAATCGCCTCCCTGAAGGGGGCTTTCCGGGCTACCAGCTGGATCTGGCATCGGACCAGGAGCTGGCGCAGCTGGTCCGGTTGATGTCGCGCCAGGGGCACCACGCCATCCTGGTGCTGGCCGCTGCGGACAGGGAGTGGGTCGAGCCGCTGGTGGCGCTGTTGCCCGAGCTGGCGCTGCAGACGGGGGTTCGGTTTATCGTGCCCGGTCGCGTCGGCGCCACACCGGCGCGGGTCCAGCGCCAGTTGCGCCATTGGCTGGGTGTGCAGGAGAGCGAGCAGCGGCGGGCCGAGCTGCAACGGATCACCGCCAACCGCTATCGGTTTTCACCCCGGGTGAAACAGGATTTTGACGCGGTCCTGCTCATTGTCGATGCCGAGCAGGGGCGGATTTTGAAACCCCTTCTGAACTTCATGGTGGCGCCGGATCTTCCGGTTTATGTCAGCTCCCATGTTTTTTCGACCGAGCGCGGCGCGGTGCCGCGCGATGATCTGGAAGGGGTTTTCTTCTGTGATCTGCCGTTTCGCTTGCGCCATTTCGGGGCACAAGCCGATCGGGCCGCCTTTTTTGCCCTCGGCCTCGATGCGGCGCGGATCTACCGGCAACTGTCCCGCTTTCGCCCCGGGGGGGGCGGTGTTTTCAGTGGAGAGACGGGGCGTCTGCGCCTGGGGGCTGACAACCGTTTCCGGCGCAGCCTGCCCTGCGCCCGGCTTGGCGGCGGTCAGCCGGTCATCCTCACCGAGCCGGATTGAGCCCGGCTCAGTCGCTGACCCGGTCGCCGATGGCGGGCACCTGTCTGGCCCTGAGCACCAGCGCCAGGCTGGCATCGTGGGTGGTCTGAACCACCAGCATCACCCCCGCGGTGTCGGTGGGAAACTCGGTGACCTTTCCGTCGGCGGCGTGGAGGTAGTCCTTTTTGTAGTAGACCAGCAGGTGGCCGCGCTGCAATCCGCTGTTGCGGCCCTGGTCGATCACCACCAGATAACCCGGCGGCAACTCATGGCTCACCGCGACGATCCGGGCGCTCACCGGCCGCTCCCCCCGGCTGGGCGTGATCGGTGGCGGCGTGGTCTCGAGGGGAAGCAGAACCGCACCGGTCAGATCGGCGGCCGAACGCTCCAGCAGGGTGAACTTGCCACGATCCTGCTCCCTGTGGGTGAGCTGCGCTTTGCCCACATAGCGCAGCCAGGTGGTGCTCAGCCCCGCATACGGCTTGCGCGGCAGAAAGAGGCCAAACGGCTGGCCGGGGGTGGCGTCGGCGGGCAGTTTCGATACGTAGAGCCGCTGCTGGCCGGCCTCCGGCGTGATCTGGTGGAGGCGTGGACTCTGGTCGATCTGCGTGTTGCTCATCAGGCGGTGGAGCTGCTCCGCCCGGGCCACCCAGCCCGCATCGATCGCCTCCCGGGCAAGCGCCACGATTCCCGCCGCCCCCGGCTCCGATCGGGAGGCACTCCCGCCGCCCTGCTGGTCGGGCGGCGGAGGCGGGCTGGCAGCGGTGGGTCGTTCCGCCGGCAGCCGGATCCGCTGCCCCGCCTTCAGCTGGGTCGGCGTGCGGATCTCCGGGTTGAGCGCCCAGATCTCCCGCCAGCGACTGGCGTCATTCAACACCTTGGCGGCGATCGAGGAGAAACTGTCCCCGGTTTGCACCGTGTAGGTGGTATCGGCCGCGCCGGCGGGGGTGGCGAGGGCGAGCTGAAGCAGACACACCAGGCTCACTGCAAAGTGACGTAACATGGGTAGCACCGATCCTTCTTGCCGGTCAGGCTCCGCTGATCAGCTGCAGCGAAGCCGCGGCACCCTCAGTAGGGGGGGGCAAAAAAACCGTGGTCACCGTAGGCGCCCCCCGGAAGCAGATTGCCCCCCGAATGGTAGCGGTACGTTTCATAATCGAGCATTCGCCGCAGCCGACTCTTGCTGGCTTTCAACGACATGGTTGTGACCGCCATGCCGTCCTCTTCAAACTCCTGATTGACGATCGCCGCGCCGCGGATATAGCTGTCGACCCGGGTTCTGACCCGGTCGCGCCCGGCGATGTAGTCGTTGACGCTGGTCGAGCCGAACAGGTGTACCCCCGCAATCTGCTCCGCCAGCTTACGGTAGGCGTCCAGCTCCGATGCGCGCATGGCCATCAGGCGGCGCTGGGCCAGATTCTCGAAGGTGGATTTGGGGGCGCCATAGCCGGTTACACTGATCACCAGCACGTCATCCACGCAGTCACTGGTGGCACAGGGGGGCGGAGGCTGCCGGCAGTTGACCGTGGTGCAGAGCGGGGTGGCAACGTTCTCCGGTTGGAGCACTTCCTGGGAATAGCCCGGCGGGGGGAGATCGCAGCAGCGATAATAGGAGGGGTAACGGTGCGCGCAGCCCGCGAGGAGGAGGGGCAGCGCGACGGGTGCGATCAGCTTGAGATAGCTATTCATGACAAACTCTTCCTTGGAGTAGAGGAGCGTTAACAAGAGAGCTCTATGGATATGAACGATACCGGTGACCATCGGCCGAAACCACGGATACTTTAACCCATCCGGCTGGCGTCACCAACTGGAGACGGTGGGCTGGCTCAGGGCACGTTTTGTACATGCTCATCCAACTGCTGGCAGATCGCCTCCTGCAGCTGCCGGCAGAGCTCGGGATCGCTGATGGGCTGGTTGTTGCTGTCGGTGATGAAGAAAAAGTCCTCGACCCGCTCGCCGATACTGGAAATTTTCGCCTTGCGCACCGAGATGTTGAACGCCACGAAAATTCGCCCGATACGCGCCAGCAGGCCGGGACGATCCGGGGTGACCACCTCCAGGATGGTTTGCTGCAGAGAGGGATCGTTGCTCAGGGTGAGGCGGGTGGGGGTGGTGAACAGCTTGAGTTGGCGCGGCACCCGGCGCTGAATGATCTCGGGATAATCTTCCGGGTCATCCAGCTCCTCGGTCAGGTGGCGCTGGATCTTGGCCAGGTATTCGGGGTTTTCCGACAGCGGTTGGTTGTCCTCCGTCAGCACGGTGTAGGTGTTGAGGCTGCGGCCGTGGTCGGTGAGGATGATGCGGGCGTCCTGGATGTTGAGGTGCAGCTGGTCCATCGCCGCCACCGTGGCCGGGAACAGGGTGGGCAGATCCTCGCTGTAGATGAAGATCTCGGTGGCGCCCTCGAATACGCGGTAGGAGGTCTTGCGAATCAACACCAGCGGCAGGGGGTCGTCGCCGTGCTCCAGGATCGCTCGGGTGTGCCAGGCGATGTTGTGTGCGTCTTCGCGCAGGAAATAGTCATCCCCCAGCAACGCCCAGTGTTCGCGTACTTTCTGTTCTGGAATGCGCTGGCGGGCCAGCAGCAGCATCGCTTCATGCTGTACCTGTTCGATCCGGTCCTCTTTGTTGATCGGATTTTCCAGTCCGCGGCGCAGTGCGCGTTTGGTTTCCATGTAGAGCTGGCGCAGCAACATGGCGCGCCAATTGTTCCACAGGGTGTGGTTGGTGGCGTTGATATCCGCCACGGTGAGCACGTAGAGGTAGTCCAGATGGACTAGGTCGCGCACCTCCATGGCGAAGGCGTGGATCACCTCCGGGTCTGAAATGTCGCGCCGCTGCGCCGTCATCGACATCTTCAAGTGGTTGCGTACCAGCCAGGCAACCAGGTGGGTGTCCCATTTGCCGAGATGGTGGCGTCGGCAGAAGGCGACCACGTCCTCCGCGCCCAGCTCCGAGTGATCACCGCCGCGCCCCTTGGCGATGTCGTGATAGAGCCCGGCGATGTAGAGCAGCTCGATTTTGGGCAGTTGGTTGACGATGCGGTGGGCGATGGAGAACCGCTCCCGGTGTTCGCGATGGCGGAACTGGCGCATCACCTGGATCACCTTCAGGGTGTGTGCATCCACGGTGTAGATGTGGAACAGGTCATGCTGCATCTGCCCCACGATCTTGCCGAATTCGGGCAGATAGAGCCCCAGAATACCGTAGCGGTTCATCCGCTTGAGCTCGGTGGAGACCCCCTCCGGTGAGCGCAGCAGCTCCATGAACAGGGAGGTGTTGCGAATATCGTTGCGAAAGCTGTCGTTGATCAAGTGGCGATGGTTGCGCACCAGCCGGATGGTCGAGGCGCGAACCCCTTGAATCTCGGGGTGTTGCGCCATCAGTACGAACAGCTCCATGAGGGCGAAGGGGTGATAATCGAACACCGTGTCGTGGATCACCTCCAGGTAGTCGTTGTGGATCTGAAAGCGGTTGTTGAGTGGGCGGATGCTCTGTTCGTCGTCGATACGCAGGATCGCTTCATCGAAGTGCTGCAGTAGCATGTCGTTGAACTCCGACATGGCCATGGCGACGCGGTAATACTTGCTCATGAACTGCTCCACCGCCAGCGCGCCTTCCTGATCCTGGTAGCCGAAGTAGGCGGCCAGGGCGCGCTGATGATCGAACAGCAGCCGATCCTCGCGCCGCTTGCAGAGCATGTGCAGGGCGTAGCGGACGGTCCAGAGGTAGAGCTCGCCCTTGTTCAGCGTCTCCAGCTCGGCTTCGGTCAGAAAGCCGTGATCGACCAGATCGCGGATGTAGGTGGCGCCGAAGTGGCGTTTGGCCACCCAGCCCACGGTCTGCAGATCGCGCAGCCCGCCGGGGGAATTCTTCAGGTTGGGCTCGAGGTTGTACTCGGTGTTGTTGGTTTTTTCGTGGCGCGCTTTCTGTTCCGCCAGTTTGGCCTTGAAAAACTCCTTGTCGGTCCAGGCGCCCTCGGAAGTGACCCGGTTGTACATTTCGCTCTGCAGGGAGGGGTCACCGCAGACGGTACGCGACTCGATCAGGTTGGTGGCGATGGTGATGTCGTTGCGTGCCTCCTCATAGCACTGCTCGATGGTGCGCACGCTGGCCCCCAGGTCCAGGCCGATGTCCCACAGCAGGGCCAAAAAGCCGCTGATGCTCTCCTGATAGTCGTTGGGGTCGACCCGGTCGAACAGCAGCATGATGTCGATGTCGGAGCAGGGGTGTAGCTCGCCACGGCCGTATCCCCCCACCGCCACGAGCGCGGCCTGATGGGGCAAAGGCCAGCGGAAGTGTGACCAGGCGATTGCCATGAGCTGATCGAGCACCCAGGCGCGGCCATAGACCAGACGGCGAATGTCCTCCCCGTGGCGGAACGCTTCATCCATGCGCTGTTGGGCGTCACGCAGCGATTCCTTGAGCAGCTCCACCACCGGCCTGTCCCGGCTGGCGAGGCGAGCGTGCAGCCGATCGAGATCGAGCAGCTTCGTGAAGGGGTCCAGGGGTTGCGAGGTACGGCTCATATAGAGGGCTCGTTCAGAGTGGAATCAGGCGACCAGCTCTTCTTGGCGCAGAGTGAGAATCTCGTGGCCATCGGCGGTGACCAGTATGGTGTGTTCCCACTGCGCCGACAGGCGGCGGTCGGCGGTTTCGACGGTCCAGCCATCGCGCTTGTTGAGCTTTACGTGACGCTTGCCCGCGTTGATCATCGGCTCGATGGTGAAGATCATCCCCGCCTGCAGCTCATCGCCGCTGCCGGCCTGGCCGTAGTGGAGCACCTGCGGGTCTTCGTGGAACTCGGCCCCGATGCCATGGCCGCAGTATTCGCGGACTACGGAGTAGTGGTTGCTCTCGGCGTGGTTCTGGATCACCTCGCCAATGTCGCCCAGGTGGGCTCCCGGACGCACCAGTTCGATCCCCTTGAACAGGCATTCGCGGGTCACTTCACACAGGCGACGGGCATGGGGGGCCACGGTGCCGACGTAGAACATTTTGCTGGTGTCGCCGTGGTAGCCATCCTTGATCACGGTGATATCGATATTGACGATATCGCCGTTTTTGAGTTTTTTGTCGCTGGGGATGCCGTGGCAGACCACCTGATTGACCGAGGTGCAGATCGACTTGGGAAAACCGTGGTAGTTGAGCGGAGCCGGGATCGCCCGCTGCACATTCACGATGTAATCATGGCAGATCCGGTCGAGCTCGTTGGTGGTGATGCCGGGTTCCACGTAGGGGGCGATCATCTCCAGAACCTCCGCCGCCAGTCGGCAAGCGGTGCGCATTTTTTCGATCTCTTCTGGGGTCTTGATTTTGATGGTCATAAATACTCGGTCTTGGCGCTTGAAAGGATGCCTGAGGCTACGGGGCGATGAGCCGGGCGTGAACGGCGGCTATTGTAGCGAACAAGCGCCAGCCCGCCAAAGGGCGCTTCAAAAAGAACCGGGGCTATGGTATAAATCGCGCTCCCGGAGGGGTGCCAACGAGGTGCCGCCCGGGTTTTTTGATCACACCAACCAAAACACACACATATCGTCACATGCGTTCAGGGTGCCGCCAAGCGGTTGGGCGATGGGATATGTGGAGGTTATAACCCGTCAGAGGAAAGACCACAATGGCTAAAGTTACAATGCGTGACCTGCTCAAGGCAGGGGTTCACTTCGGTCACCAGACCCGTTACTGGAACCCGAAGATGGCCAAGTACATCTTCGGTGCGCGCAACAAAATTCATATCATCAACCTGGAACACACCCTGCCGGCGCTGAATGAGGCTCTGGACGTGGTACAGAAGATGGCCAGCAACAAAAACAAGATCATGTTCGTCGGCACCAAGCGTGCGGCCTCCAAGGTGATCAAGGAGGAGGCGATCCGCGCTGGCATGCCCTACGTCAACCACCGCTGGCTCGGCGGTATGCTGACCAACTACAAGACCATCCGGCAGTCGATCCGCCGCCTGCGCGAGCTGGAAACCCAGTCTCAGGATGGCACCTTCGACAAACTGACCAAAAAAGAGGCGCTGATGCGCCGGCGGGAAATGGAGAAACTCGAGCTCTCCATCGGCGGCATCAAGGAGATGGGCGGGCTGCCCGATGCGCTGTTCGTGATCGATGTCGACCACGAGCGGATCGCCATCAACGAAGCCAACAAACTGGGTATCCCGGTGATCGGTGTGGTCGATACCAACAGCAACCCGGATGGCATCGACCACGTGATTCCCGGTAACGACGATGCGCTGCGTGCCATCCAGATTTACGCCAAATCCGTCGCCGACGCCTGCCTCGAAGGGGCCGCTGCCAACGCCGGCAAGGGCGAGTTCGTGGAGGTCGACGCGGAAGAGGTGGCGCAGCAACCGAGCTGACGATCGACACGGGAGAACGTGTCTGGATCTGTAAAGGGGGGCCTGGCTCCCCTTTTTTGAATTTGAATCGAAGCGATTGATAAAAGAGGAACGCGACATGGCGAATATCTCTGCAGCGATGGTCAAGGAACTGCGTGAGCGCACCGGCCTGGGGATGATGGAGTGCAAAAAGGCACTGGTGGAAGCGGAGGGCGACATCGAGAGGGCGATCGACGATCTGCGCAAGTCCTCCGGCATGAAAGCGGCCAAAAAGGCGGGCCGCACGGCGGCTGACGGCGTGGTGGCGATCAAGGTCGCCGCTGATCACAGCCATGCCGTCGCGGTCGAGGTCAACTCCGAAACCGACTTCGTGGCCCGGGACGACAACTTCCTGGCGTTCGTCGACCAGGTGCTGGAAAAGGCGTTTGCCAGCAAGGAAACCGACGTGGCCGCCCTGATGGCCGGTGAGCTGGAGGCCGCCCGGGAAGCGCTGGTGCAGAAGATCGGTGAAAACATCAACGTGCGCCGGCTGCTCCGGGTGGAAGGGGAGGTGGTCGACGCCTATGTACACAGCAATAACCGCCTGGCCGCCATCGTGGCGCTGAAGGGTGGTAACGCCGATCTGGCGCGCGACATCGCGATGCACGTAACCGCGGTCAATCCGCGTGTGGTTCGCCCGGAGGAGATGCCGCAAGAGGAGCTGCAGCGGGAGAAAGAGGTCATCATGGCGCAGCCGGATATGGAGGGCAAGCCGCAGGAGATCAAAGAGAAGATGGCCGGTGGCCGGATCAAGAAATTCCTGGCCGAAAACAGCCTGGTGGAGCAGCCCTTCGTCAAAAACCCGGAGCAGACCGTGGGTCAGCTGGCCAAGGAAGCCGGTGCGGAGATCGTATCCTTCGTCCGTATCGCCGTGGGCGAGGGGATCGAGGTCGAGCAGAAGGATTTCGCTGCTGAAGTCGCGGAGCAGCTGAAAAAGTAAGCGGCGCCAGCGCGTTCCGGCTGGGTGTGCTCCTTATGCCCAGCCGCTTGCTTTCCTGCTACACTCTATGCCATTTCGTTCGCGCGGAGAGAAACCATGCCTGCCAAAGATAAACGATCCAGATACAAGCGGTTGCTGCTTAAGCTCAGTGGCGAGGCGCTGATGGGGGAGGAGAACTTCGGGATCGATCCCCGGGTGCTCAATCGCATGGCGCTGGAGATCGGCCAGCTGGTGGGGATCGGGGTTCAGGTCGGGATGGTGATCGGCGGCGGCAATCTGTTTCGGGGGGCGGCGCTGAGCGCCGCCGGACTCGATCGCGTGACCGGTGATCACATGGGGATGCTGGCGACGGTGATGAACGCGCTGGCGATGCGCGATGCCCTCGAGCGCTGCAACATCGCCACCCGGGTGATGTCCGCCATTCCGATGGGGGGGGTGGTGGATCAATACGACCGCCGCAACGCAATGCGCTACCTGCATCAGGGAGATGTGGTAATCTTTGCCGCCGGTACCGGCAACCCCTTTTTCACCACCGACTCGGCGGCCTGCCTGCGCGGCATCGAGATCGAGGCGGACGTGGTACTGAAAGCGACCAAGGTCGATGGTGTATACACGGCGGACCCGCTGAAAGATCCCGCGGCCCGCCGGTATACCCACCTGAGTTTCGATGAGGTGCTGGAAAAGCAGCTCGGGGTGATGGATATGACCGCCATCTGCCTGACCCGGGATCACGACATGCCGGTGCGGGTGTTCAACATGAACAAGCCCGGCGCGCTGGTGAATCTGGTGTTCGGTGGCGATGAGGGTACTCTGATTGATAGCGGCTCTGTTGCTGGAGAGAACAATGATCAATGAAATTGTGAAAGATGCCGAAGGGCGCATGAAAAAAAGCGTCGAGGCGCTGGTCGAGAACTTCAAGAAAATTCGCACCGGGCGTGCCCATCCGAGTATTCTCGATAGTATTACGGTCTCCTACTACGGCTCTGAGGTGCCCATTCAGCAGGTGGCCAACATCTCCGTTGAAGATGCGCGCATGTTGACCATCGTGCCGTGGGAGAAAAAGGTCGCCAGTGATATCGAAAAGGCGATCATGAAGTCGGATCTGGGGCTCAACCCGAGCACCAACGGGGATGTGATCCGGGTGCCGATGCCGGCGCTGACCGAAGAGACCCGCAAGAACTACATTCGCCAGGCGCGTGCCGAGGCGGAACACGCGCGGGTGGCGATCCGCAACGTCCGTCGCGATGCCAACGGCGAGCTCAAAAATCTGCTGAAGGAGAAGGAGATCAGTGAAGATGAGTGTCGGCGTGGCGAGGAGCAGGTGCAGAAGCTGACCGACAAGTATGTGGCCGAGGTGGATAGCCTGCTGGCGCAGAAAGAATCGGACCTGATGGAAATCTGAACCAACGCAGCGGGGCTCTCCCCGCCACGGATCTGCATGGCTGCTGAGCACCAATTGACCATCCCGCCGGGGCGCTCACTGCCCCGCCACATCGCCATCATCATGGATGGCAACAACCGTTGGGCCAAGCAGCGGCGCCTGCCCGGCCTGGCCGGGCACAAGGCCGGTGTGGGCAGTGTCCGCGCCGTGGTGGAGTGCTGTGCCGAGCAGGGGGTAGAAGCGCTGACCCTGTTTGCCTTCAGCAGCGAAAACTGGCGCCGCCCGGCGGTCGAGGTAAGCGGTCTGATGCAGCTGTTCAGGCTGGCGCTCAAGAACGAAGTACGCAAGCTGGCGCGTCACAACATCCGCTTACAGGTGATCGGCGATCGCTCCCGCTTCAGCCCGGAGTTGCAGGAGCTGATCCGCAAGGCCGAGGCGCAAACCGCCGCCAATACCGGTCTGGTTCTCAACGTGGCCGCCAACTACGGGGGGCGCTGGGATATCGTGAGCGCGGCCCGGCGGCTGGCGCGACGCTGCTGCCAGGGTGAGCTGGCGCCGGAGCAGATCGACGAAGAGTTGTTTGCGCGCCAGCTTTCGCTGGCGAGCCTGCCGCCACCGGACCTGTGCATCCGCACCGGTGGCGAACAGCGGATCAGCAACTTCCTGATCTGGCAGCTGGCCTATACCGAACTCTATTTCACCGATTGCTTCTGGCCCGATTTCGACAAGCAAGAGATGCTGGCGGCGCTGCGATCCTACCTCACCCGCGAGCGCCGTTTTGGTCGCACCAGTGCCCAGGTGGAGGGCGACGGTCAGTGTTGAAACAGCGGGTGCTGACCTCGCTGGTGCTCTCCGCGCTGGCGCTGGCCGCTGTTTTTCTGCTGCCGCAGACGGTGTTTGAGATCGTGCTGGCCGGCGTTTTCCTCTATGGCAGCTGGGAGTGGGGCAATCTGTGCCGGCTGGGCCGGCCCGCCCGGCTGCTCTACCTGGCCGGCCACGCCCTGCTCCTTGCGCTGCTGGCCTTCGTTCCCGGCAGCCAGCCGGCGGCGATCGTGCTGGCGCTGCTGTTCTGGCCGACCGCGCTGCTGCTGGTGAAAGGGTATCCGGCGACGGCGGCCTACAGTCGGGTGGAGTTCAGGCTGCTGATGGGGGTGCTGGTGCTGGTGCCGGCCTGGTATGCCGTCTGCGCCCTGCGCGCCAGCGAGAACGGCTTGGCGCTGCTGCTGATGCTCCTGCTGCTGGTGTGGGGGGCCGATACCGGCGCCTACGCCAGCGGCAAGACCTGGGGGCGCCACAAACTGCTGCCCGCCGTCAGCCCCGGCAAAACGCTGGAGGGGGTGGCTGGCGGCCTTGTGGTTTGCGCTCTGGTGGGGCTGGGCTACGCCCTCTGGTTCGAGCTGCCTCCTCCGGTTGCCCTGCGGCTGGTGTCGTTGGCGCTGCTCACCGGGCTGGTGTCGGTGCTGGGCGACCTGTTCGAGAGCATGCTCAAACGGGAGCGGGGGATCAAGGACAGTGGGCAGTTGCTGCCGGGGCATGGCGGTGTGCTGGATCGTATCGACAGTTTGACCGCCGCAGCGCCGGTGTTTTTTGCCGGGCTGCATCTGATTTCGGGGGGCTGGTAAGCGCATGGGGTTACTGCAAACGGTTCTGGCCACTCTGGTGACGCTCGGGGTGTTGGTCACTATCCATGAATGGGGCCACTTCTGGGTGGCGCGTCGCTGTGGCGTCAAGGTGCTCAGGTTTTCGATCGGGTTTGGCAAGCCGCTCTGGCTGCGGGTGGGGCGCGATGGCACCGAGTACAGCATCGCCGCCATCCCCCTGGGGGGGTATGTGCGGATGCTGGATGAGCGCGAGGGTGAGGTGCCTGCGGCTTTGCGCTCGCAGGCGTTCAACAACAAGCCGGTGCTGCAGCGCATCGCCATCGTCGCGGCGGGCCCGCTGGTCAATCTGCTGTTTGCCGCGCTGGCCTACTGGTTTTTGTTCATTTACGGCGTTTCGGCATTGGTGCCGATGGTGGGCGATGTGCGCCCGGATTCGCCGGCGGCGCGGGCGGGGGTGGAGCCCGGCTACGAGCTACTGGCGGTCGATGGCAACCCGGTGCGCTCCTGGAATGAGGTCAACCTCAGTCTGGCGGCACGGGTAGGGGAGTCTGGCCGGATCGAACTGCTGCTGGGGGCGCCGCAGCAGGGCTACGCCCGCAGTTATTCGGTGCCGGTCGAGCGCTGGGCGGTGGAGCTCGAGCGCGAATCGCCCGTGACGGCACTGGGGCTCATTCCGTGGCAGCCGGAGATCCCGGCGGTGATCGGTCTGTTGGCCGAGGGGGGGCGCGCCGCCGCCGCCGGCCTCCAGGTCGGAGACCGGGTGCTCGAGGTTGATGGTGAAGCGGTGGCGGATTGGATCGATTTCGTGCACAGGGTCCAGGCCGCTCCCGAGCAACCGCTGCAACTGAAGCTCGAGCGGGGCGGGCGGATCGTCATGCTGGAGCTGGTGCCCCAATCGCGCACCCTGGCGGATGGCCGGGTGCAGGGCTATATCGGCGCCGGGGTCGCTCCGGTCGAGTACCCCGAGTCGATGCGGCGCACCCTGAGCTATGGCCCGGTGGATGCGTTGGTGGTCGCCGTGGAAAAAACCGGCCAGATGATCAGTCTGACGCTGGATGCCATCGGCAAGATGGTTGCCGGGGTGATCTCGGTAAAAAACTTGAGTGGCCCGATAACCATTGCTAAAGTGGCGGGGGCTTCGGCGGCGTCCGGTCTGGAGTCCTTCGTCAGCTTTCTGGCCTATCTGAGCGTCAGCCTCGGGGTGCTCAACCTGTTGCCGATTCCGATGCTGGATGGCGGACACCTGCTCTATTATGCGATCGAGCTGGTTCGTGGCCGGCCGGTCAGTGAGCAGCTCCAGATGCTGGGTCTCAAGATCGGCATGGCGTTGCTGTTTGGCCTGATGGCCGTTGCGATATTCAATGATCTGGCACGGCTGTTCTGATCGCCGCCAGTCCCTCTACCCATCGACAACCTAACGAAAGAAGCCGTACATGAAACGCAAACTGGGTCTGTTTTTCGTATCGATGCTATGGATGATGCAGGCCCAGGCGGCTGTGTTCCCCTTCGAAGTGAACGATATCCGCCTGGAGGGTCTGCAACGGGTCGAACCCGGTATCGTGTTTCGTAACTTTCCCGTTACCGTCGGTGATGAGCTGACCCGTGCTCAGCTCTCCGATGCGATCAAGGCCCTGTTCCGCTCCGGTTATTTTGCCGATGTGCAGGTCGAGCGCGACGGCGACGTGCTGGTGCTCAAGCTGCAGGAGCGCCCCTCCGTTGCCCTGATCAACATCGAGGGTAACAAGGCGATCAAAAAGGAGGATCTGCTCAATGGCTTGAAACAGTCCGGGCTGCAGGAGGGGGATGTGTTCCGCCGCTCCGCCCTGGACCAGATCAGCCAGGATCTGCTGCGGGTGTACACCTCCCAGGGGCGCTATGGCGCCGATATCCAAACCGAGGTGGAACCCCTGTCCGGCAACCGGGTGCAGCTGAACATCCAGATCAAGGAGGGCCAGGTCGCCACGATCCAGCATATCAATATCGTGGGTAACGAGGTGTTCAGCGATGAGGAGCTGACCAAGCTGTTCTCCCTGAAACTGCCCAGTTTCTGGTCCTTCTACAAAAAGGATGATCGCTACGCCCGGGAAAAACTGACCGGCGACCTGGAGCGGCTGCGCTCCTGGTATATGGATCGCGGCTATATCAACTTCAATATCGACTCCGCCCAGGTCTCCATCACCCCGGACAAGCAGCATGTCTATATCACCGTCGCCATCACCGAGGGGGAGCAATATTCGGTGCGCGATGTGAGTGTGGCCGGCGAGATGGTGGTGCCCCAGGATGTGATGCTGGCGGAGTTGAGCATCGAGCCGGGCGATACCTTTTCGCGCAAACGGATGACGGAGAGCCAGGAGCGGCTGGTCCGGCTGCTCGGCGACGAGGGCTATATGTTCGCCAACGTGAGCCCGATGCCGGAGTTGCACGATGACAACACGGTTTCCATCCGCTATTTCGTTGAGCCCGGCAAACGCACCTATGTTCGCCGCATCGCCATCAAGGGCAACACCCGCACGGCGGACGAGGTGATCCGCCGCGAGCTGGAGCAGATGGAGGCGGGCCTCGCCTCCACCAAGGATATCGAACGCTCCCGCACCCGGCTGGACAAGACCGGCTATTTCAAGACGGTCAATGTGGAAACCCGCCCGGTGCCCGGCACGGATGATCAGGTTGATCTCGAATACAGCGTGGAGGAGCAGCAGTCGGGGCAGTTCTCGGCCAGTATCGGCTTCTCCCAGAACGACGGCATCATCCTCAACCTCGGCGTGCAGCAGGACAACTTTCTCGGCAGCGGGAAAAAGATCGGCTTCAACATCGCCAACAGCTCGACCAACACCGAATACAGCTTCAACTATCTGGACCCCTACTACACCCTGGATGGGGTGAGCCGGGGCTTCAACCTCTACTACCGGGAACGGGACTATGAAGAGGACGATATCAGCTCCTATACCACGGATGAAGCCGGTGGCGGGGTGACCTTCGGCTACCCGATCGATGACTTTCAGCGCCTGAGTTTCAGTGGTGATCTGGAGTACATCCAGCTCAACACCTACAGCCAAACGGCGAGGGAGGTCCAGGAGTTCATCGACAAGGAGGGGGATTCCTTCTTCAACTGGAAACTGACGGCGGGCTGGAGTGACAACCGGCTCAATCGCAGCTTCTTCCCCAGCCGGGGTTACGCCCAGGGTGCCAGCCTCGAGGTGGCCGTGCCGGGCAGTGATCTGACCTACTATCGCGCCAACTACAACAATCGCTGGTACAAGCCGTTGAATGAGGATCAGACCTGGGTGTTCGCACTGCGCGGGCGGGCCGGCTATGGCGACAGTTGGGGCGACAACGAATATCCCTTCTTCAAGAACTTCTATGCCGGCGGCCTGAAAAGTGTGCGTGGCTATGCCAACAACTCGCTGGGCCCGCAGGACTCCAACGACGATCCTCTTGGCGGCAATTTGAGCCTGGCCGGCAGTGCCGAGTTCATCTTCCCGATGCCGTTCATGGAGGACAAAAACGCCTGGCGCAGTCTGCTCTTCATGGATGCGGGCAACGTTTACGCGACCAACGGGGATGAGGATGTGGATCTGGGCGATCTGCGCTACTCGGTCGGCATGGCGGTGAGCTGGCTGACCCCGATGGGGCCGCTCTCCGTGTCCCTGGGTATGCCGCTGAATGACAAGGAAAATGACGATACCGAAGTGTTCCAGTTTGCGCTCGGTCAAACCTTCTAAGGAGATATCATGAAGTTTACTGCACAGCTGTTGACGGCCCTCCTGCTGGCCTTCAGCACCCAGGCGATGGCGGAAAAAGTGGCGGTTCTGGGGGTCGAGGAGGCGCTGCTCAACTCCGATGCCGCGAAAAACTTCCGCGAGGAGTTGAAAAAAGAGTTTGCCGATGACGAAAAGCAACTGGTGTCACTGGAAAAACAGGCGCGCGAATTACGGGACAAACTGCAGAAAAATGCGGGGCTCGCCTCCGAGGAGGATATCAAACAGATGCGGTTGCAGTTCCAGAAGGCGTTTGCCGAGTATCAGCGGCGTGGGCAGGAGCTGCAGCAGCGTCGCGGTGAGCGGGAGCAGGCGTTCATCGCCGAGATGCGCCCGCGGCTGGACAAGGCGATCCGCGAGCTGATCGAAGGGGAAAAGTTCGACGTGGTGATCTCCAAGCAGGCCACCGTCTACAGCGCCAACAGTGTGGATCTCACGCCAAGAGTGATCGAGCTGCTGAACAAGTAAGCCGACGCCCATGCCAGCCACCGTTCGCTATACCCTGGGGGAGCTCGCGCAGCGATTGGGCGCGACCCTGCACGCGGGTGACCCCGACGCGGGCATCGTGACCCTGGCGACGCTGCGCTCGGCCGGCCCGGGAGCGCTGTCGTTTTTCGCCAACCCCCGCTACCTGCGCCAGCTGCGGCAAACCTCCGCCGAGGCGGTGCTGGTGGGGGCGGAACATCTGCGCGACTGCCCGGTGGCGGCGCTCGTCGTCGCCGATCCCTACCTCGCCTTTGCCAAGGCCAGTCAGTTGTTCGACTGGCGCGCGCCGGTGTGTCCGGGGATCCATCCCAGCGCCGTCATCGCCGACTGTGCCCGGTTGGCGCCTGACGTGGAGATCGGCCCCCATGTGGTGATCGGCGAGCAGGTGGAGATCGCCTCCGGGGTCAGTGTGGGCGCCGGCACGGTGATCGGTCGGGAGTGCCGGATCGGCAGGGACTCCCGGCTGGAGGCGCAGGTCACGCTCTATCCCAACGTAACCTTGGGCGAGCAGGTGTTGGTCCACAGTGGTGCCGTGCTGGGCAGCGACGGGTTTGGTTTCGCCCGCAACGGGGCGGTGTGGGAGAAGATCTGCCAGCTCGGGGGGGTGATCATCGCTGATCGGGTCGAAATCGGCGCCGGTACCACCATCGATCGCGGGGCGCTGGACGACACCCGGATCGAGGCGGGGGTGAAGCTCGACAACCAGGTCCAGATAGCCCACAACGTGATCGTCGGCCAGGACAGCGCCATCGCGGGCTGTACCGCCGTGGCGGGAAGCACTAGAATTGGCGCGCGCTGCACCATTGCCGGAATGGCCGGGATCACAGGTCACCTCGACATTGCCGCTGATACCCATGTGACCGCCATGTCACTGGTCAGCAAGTCCATTACCCAACCGGGGGTTTACTCCTCCGGTACCGGGCTTGAACCACACCAGCAATGGAAGCGCAATGTGGTTCGTTTCCGTCAGCTGGATGATCTGGCGCGCCGTGTGCGCAAGATCGAACAGGCTGTCGAACAAATTTCTAGCGAAGGTCAAAACCATGATGGACGTTAAAGAGATCCGGAACTACCTGCCCCACCGCTACCCATTTTTGCTGGTGGACCGGGTCTTGGCTCTGGAACCCGGTGAGTCGATCACCGCGATCAAAAATGTAACCGTGAACGAGCCTTTCTTTAACGGCCATTTTCCCGGACACCCGGTGATGCCGGGGGTGCTGGTCGTGGAGGCGATGGCTCAGGCCGCCGGGATCCTCGGTTTCAAAACCATGAACAAGGGGCCGCAAGACGGCTCCATCTACTACCTCGTCGGCGCCGACAATTTGCGTTTCAAGCGCCCGGTGGTGCCGGGCGATCAGCTGAGGCTGGAGGCAAAGGTGCTCTCTGAACGGCGCGGCATCTGGAAGTTCGATGTGCGCGCCAGTGTCGACGGTGAAACCGTCAGCAGCGCCGCCATTCTTTGTGCAGACAGGAAAGTGTGACATTGATCCATCCGCAAGCCATCGTCGATCCGTCGGCCCGTCTGGCCGAAGATGTCGAGGTCGGCCCCTGGACTCTGATCGGCCCCGAGGTGGAGATTGGTGCCGGTAGCCGCATCGCCTCCCACGTGGTGATCAAGGGGCCGACGCGCATCGGGGTGGGCAACCGGATCTTCCAGTTCGCCACCGTGGGGGAGGAGTGTCAGGACAAAAAATACCGGGGCGAACCCACCCGGCTGGAGATCGGCGACCACAACGTGATCCGCGAAGGGGTCACCCTCCACCGTGGCACGGTTCAGGACGCCGGCGTCACCCGCCTTGGCAGCCACAACCTGCTGATGGCCTATGTCCACGTGGCCCATGATTGTGTCGTGGGTGATCATGTGATCATGGCCAACAACGCGGCGCTGGCCGGCCATGTGCATGTGGGGGACCACGCCGTGCTCGGTGGCTTTACCGCCGTGCATCAGTTCTGCCGGATCGGCCCCCATGCGATGTGCGGCGCCGGCTCGGTGGTGCTCAAGGATGTCCCCGCCTATGTGATGGCCAGCGGCAACAGCGCCCACCCCCATGGGATCAACCTCGAGGGGTTGCGCCGGCGGGGGTTCTCGGCGCAGGCGCTGGCCACCCTGCGCCGCGCCTACAAGGCGATCTACCGCCAGGGGCTCACCGTGGAGCAGGCGCTGGCGGCGCTGGCGGCGCTGGCGGTCGAGGAGCCTGCCGTACTCCCTCTGATCGAGTCGCTGCAAACCTCCAGCCGCGGCATCATCCGCTGAGGTGGCCGATGCACCCCTTGCGGATCGGTATCGTTGCAGGTGAGGCGTCGGGCGATATTCTGGGGGGCGCGCTGATCGCGGCGCTGCGCCGGCGCCATCCCGAGATCCACTTCGAGGGGGTTCCCGGTGAGCTGATGCTGCAGCAGGGGTGTGTCGAGCTCTTCCCGCTGGAGCGGCTCTCCGTCATGGGGCTGGTCGAGGTGCTGGGCCGCCTGCCGGAGCTGCTGCGCGCCCGCCGCCGTCTGATCCGCCATTTTCTTGCCGATCCGCCGGATCTGTTCATCGGCATCGACGCCCCCGATTTCACCCTGGGCATGGAAAAGGCGCTGAAACGGGCCGGCATCCCCACGGTGCATTATGTCAGCCCCTCCGTCTGGGCCTGGAAGCGCAAGCGGATTTTCAAGCTCAAACAGAGCACCGATCTGCTGCTCACGCTGTTCCCGTTCGAGGCCGAGGCGTACCGGCCTACCGGCCAGAACCTGCGCTTCGTCGGCCATCCACTGGCCGATCAGATACCGGCCGAGCTGGATCTGGCCAGCGCGCGTCGGCGCTATGGGCGCGATCGCCGGGATCAGGGGCCGCTGTTGGCCATTTTGCCCGGCAGTCGCGCCTCCGAGTTGCACTATCTGGCGGAGCCTTTTCTGCAGACGGCGCGCTGGCTGGCCCGGCAGCGGCCCGCGCTGGAATTTATCATCCCGGCGGCCAATCAACGTCGATACCAGCAGCTGGCGGCGATGCTGCGGCATTACCCCGATCTGAATGTGCAGCTGGTGCTGCGCGGCTCGCGCGAGGTGATGGCGCTGGCGGATGCGGTGCTGATCGCCTCGGGTACGGCCACGCTGGAGGCCTGTCTGCTGCAAAAACCGATGGTGGTGGCCTACAAAATGGCTGGCCTGACCCACGCCATCTATTCACGCATGATCCACAGCCGCTGGATCGCCCTGCCCAATCTGCTGGCGCAGGAGGAGGTGGTGCCGGAGGTGGTGCAGCAGCGGGTCCGGGCCGAGGTGCTGGGGCCGCTGCTGTTGCGGGCACTGGAGGATCGCGCCTACCGGAGCCGGGTGGAACGGGTGTTTGCCGGCATCGGTGATCAGTTGCGCGGCGACGCCAGTGAGCGCGCCGCCGACGCCGTGTTGGAGTGGCTGGAGGTGAGCCGTGCAGGGCGCTGAAGCGATCGTACCCGGCGCCGGTTTGCTCGCGGGCGTGGATGAGGCCGGGCGCGGGCCGCTGGTGGGTAACGTGGTGGCGGCGGCGGTGATTCTGGACCCGCACCGCCCCATCGCGGGGCTGGCCGATTCCAAGCGGCTGAGCGCCCGGCGGCGGGAGCAGCTCGGTGGGTTGATCCGCGAGCGCGCCCTGGCCTGGTCCATCGCCTGCGCCACCGCGGCGGAGATCGACACACTCAACATTCTCCATGCCACCATGCTGGCGATGCAGCGGGCGGTGGCGGGGCTCGCGGTTGCACCGCAGCTCGCCCTGATCGACGGTAACCGCTGCCCGGCTCTGCTCTGTCCCGCCGCGTCGGTGGTGAAGGGCGATAGCCGCGTGGCGGCGATCAGTGCCGCCTCGATCCTGGCCAAGGTCGAGCGGGATCGCCAGATGCAGCAACTGCACCAGCAATTTCCTGAGTATGGCTTTGCCCGGCACAAGGGGTATCCGACCCCGGAACACCTCGCCGCGCTCTCCCGATTGGGGGCGCTGCCGGAGCATCGCCGCAGCTTCCGCCCGGTACGGGAGCAACTAAGCCGAGAGTCCCATGTCTGAACCCCGTTTTGTCCACCTTCGGGTGCATACCGAATACTCCCTGTTCGACGGTCTGGTCAAGATCAAACCGCTGCTGGCCAGCGCGGCCGCGCACAAGATGCCGGCGGTGGCGGTCACCGATCAGACCAACCTGTTCGCCCTGATCAAGTTCTACAAGGCGGCCCTCGGGGCCGGTGTCAAACCGATCTGCGGGGTCGATCTTTGGGTACAAAATCCGAACGAGCCGGAGGGGGAGCCCTTCCGCCTGACCCTGCTGGTGCGCACCGGCAGGGGCTATCGCAACCTGATGGAGCTGGTCTCCCGCGCCTATGCCGAGGGGCAGAACATCATCCCCGAGCGGGCGCTGGTCAAGCCGGAGTGGATCGAGGAGAAGGCGGACGGCCTGATCGCCCTCTCCGGCGCGCGCCAAGGTGAGGTGGGCCGAGCGCTGCTGTCGGCCAGCGGCACGGCCGAGGCGATTCTCCAGCACTGGCGCCGGATCTTCCCGGACAGCTTCTACCTCGAGATTCAGCGCACCGGTCGTTCCGGCGACGAGGCGCTGCTCCATGCCAGTGTCGAGCTGGCCGCCCAAACCGGCTGCCCGCTGGTGGCGACCAACGAGGTGATGTTCCTCGAGCGGGAGGATTTCGAGGCCCACGAGGCGCGGGTGTGCATCAACCTCGGCCGCACTCTGGATGATCCCCAGCGCCCCCGCAACTACTCCGAGCAGCAGTATTTCCGCAGCGCCGAGGAGATGGCCGAGCTGTTCAGCGACCTCCCCAGCGCGCTGGAAAACACGATCGAGATCGCCCGCCGCTGCAACATGGAGCTGGAGCTGGGCAACTACTACCTGCCGCGCTACCCGGTGCCGGAAGGGATGTTGATGGATGACTACTTTCGGCAGGTGTCATGGCAGGGGCTGGAGGAGCGGCTCGATGCCCTGCTCGACAAAAACGCGCCGGACTATCAGCAAAAGCGCAAGCCCTATGAAGAGCGGCTGGAGTTCGAGCTCGACATTATCATCCAGATGGGCTTTCCCGGCTACTTCCTGGTGGTGATGGACTTCATCCAGTGGGCCAAAGAGAACGGCATCCCGGTGGGGCCCGGGCGCGGCTCGGGGGCGGGTTCACTGGTGGCCTACGCGCAAAAGATCACCGACCTCGACCCGCTGGAGTACGACCTGCTGTTTGAACGCTTCCTCAACCCGGAGCGGGTCTCCATGCCCGACTTCGATATCGACTTCTGCATGGATAACCGCGACCGGGTGATCGACTACGTGGCCAATACCTATGGCCGCGACGCGGTGTCGCAGATCATCACCTTCGGCACCATGGCCGCCAAAGCGGTGGTGCGCGATGTGGCGCGGGTGCAGGGCAAGCCCTTTGGGCTCGCCGACCGGCTGTCGAAGCTGATCCCGTTTGAAGTGGGCATGACCCTGAGCAAGGCGTGGGAGCAGGAGGAGGCCCTGCGCGACTTCGTCAATGGCAGCGAAGAGGCGCAGGAGATCATGGAGATGGCCTACAAGCTGGAGGGTATTACCCGCAACGCCGGCAAACACGCCGGCGGCGTGGTGATCGCCCCCACCAAACTGACCGATTTCTCCGCCACCTACTGTGATGAGTATGGCCAGGGGCTGGTCACCCAGTTCGACAAGAACGACGTGGAGGAGGCGGGCCTGGTGAAGTTCGACTTCCTCGGGCTGCGCACCCTGACCATCATCGACTGGGCGCTGGATACGATCAATCGCAAGCGCAGGAAGGCGGGGGAGGCGGCGCTGGAGATCGAGACCATCGAGCTGGAAGACCCGGCCACCTTCGAGCTGCTGCAGAGCGCCCAAACCACCGCGGTGTTCCAGCTGGAATCCAGCGGCATGAAGGATCTGATTCGCCGCCTGCAGCCGAACCGGTTCGAGGATATCATCGCCCTGGTGGCGCTGTTCCGACCGGGGCCGCTGCAGTCGGGCATGGTGGATGACTTCATCAACCGCAAGCATGGCCGCGCCCCGCTGGCCTGGCCCCACCCGGATTACCAGCTCGACAGCCTGCGGCCGATACTGGAGCCCACCTACGGCATCATCCTCTATCAGGAGCAGGTGATGCAGATCGCGCAGGTGATGGCGGGCTACACCCTCGGCGGCGCCGACATGCTGCGCCGCGCCATGGGCAAAAAGAAACCCGAAGAGATGGCCAAACAGCGCAGCATCTTTCTGGAGGGGTGTGCCAACCAGGGGATCGACCGCGATCTGGCGGGCAATATCTTCGATCTGGTGGAAAAGTTTGCCGGCTACGGCTTCAACAAGTCCCACTCGGCGGCCTATGCGCTGGTCTCCTACCAGACCGCCTGGCTGAAGCGGCACTACCCGGCGGCCTTCATGGCCGCGGTGCTCTCATCCGACATGCAGAACACCGACAAGGTGGTGATCTTCATCGAGGAGTGCCGCCAGATGGGGTTGACGCTCAAGCTGCCGGAGGTCAACCACAGTGACTATAGGTTCACCGTCAACGACGCCGACGAGGTGGTGTATGGCCTCGGCGCGGTCAAGGGGGTGGGGGAAGGGCCGGTGGAGGCGATCGTGCAGGCACGACGGCAGGGCGGTAACTTTGCTGACCTGTTCGATTTTTGTGCCCGTGTGGGCGCGGGCAAACTTAACAAGCGGGTGCTGGAGGCGCTGGTGCGGTGCGGTGCGCTGGACAGCCTGGGGCCCTCCCGCGCCGTGCTCTGGGAGGCGATCCCCGCCGCGCTGAAAGCGGCCGATCAATCCGCCCGCAACGAAGACGCCGGCATGGTGGATCTGTTTGGCGCCGTGGAGGCGCAGGCGCCGGCGGACCCCTACGCCGAATTTCATCGGGTGCGCGATTGGAGCGACAAGGAGCGGCTGCAGGGGGAGAAAGAAACCCTGGGGTTGTATATCAGCGGCCACCCGATCGATCAGTATGCCGCCGAGCTCGAGCCCCTGATCAGCCGCAAGCTGGTGGAGATTCAACCGGAGCGTGGTCGCAGCCAGAAAATGGCGGGTCTGGTGGTGGAGATGCGGCTGAAAAAGAGCAAAAAAGGGGAGACGCTCTGCTTTTTGACCTTGGATGATCGCAGCGCCAGGCTGGAGGTCACGCTGTTTGGTGACACCTATGCCCAGGCCCGCAACGTGATCGAGAAGGACGCTGTTGTGGTGGTCGAGGGTGAGGTGGTGCAGGATGACTACAACGGCGGCCTGAAGGTGCGCGCCAACCGGGTGCAGAGCATCGCCCAGGTGCGGGCGGCCCACGCCCGCTGCGTTGAACTGCAGTGTGACGGCAGTCAGCTGGGGCCCCGTCAGCTGCGCCAGTTGAGCGATACCCTGACCCAGGGGCGTAGCCCCCTGGCCCGCCTGGCCGTGGCGCTGCGTTACCGGCGGCAGGAGGCGGAGGCCCGCCTGTGGCTGGCGCCGCAGTGGTCGGTCTCTCCCACCGATGAGCTGCTGCTGCAGTTGCGCGAGCAGTTCGGCGACCAGGCGGTGCGCCTGTGTTATGAGTGATGGGGTGGTGATCCCCGCGCGCAATCGTTAAAATCGACCGTTTATTCAGTGCCTACGGGCCCCATGTTACAGAGCGGAAGCAGGCAGCATGAACCCCAATTATCTGGATTTCGAACAGCCGATCGCAGAGCTTGAAGCCAAGATCCGTGAGTTGCGTCACGTCAACGAAGGCACCGACGGGCTGAATCTGGCGGATGAGCTGGAAAAGCTGCAGGACAAAAGCCGCAGCCTGACCGAGTCGATCTTCAAGGATCTCTCGGCCTGGCAGATCTCCCAGCTGGCACGCCACCCGCTGCGCCCCCATACGCTGGACTATATCAAATTCGCGTTCGAGGATTTTGACGAGCTCCACGGCGATCGTCACTTTGCTGACGACCCGGCGATCGTGGGGGGGCTGGCCCGCCTCGAGGGCCGCCCGGTGATGGTGATCGGCCACCAGAAGGGGCGTGATGTGAAGGAGAAAGTGCGGCGCAACTTCGGCATGCCGCGCCCCGAGGGGTACCGCAAGGCGCTGCGCCTGATGCAGCTGGCCGAGCGCTTCAAACTGCCGGTGTTGACCTTCATCGACACCCCCGGCGCCTACCCCGGGATCGACGCCGAGGAGCGGGGGCAGTCGGAGGCGATCGCCTTCAACCTGGCGAAGATGTCACAACTGAACACCCCGATCATCACCACCGTCATCGGCGAGGGGGGCTCCGGTGGAGCACTGGCGATCGGCGTCTGTGACCAGCTGCTGATGCTGCAGTATGCCACCTACTCCGTGATCTCGCCGGAAGGGTGCGCCTCCATCCTGTGGAAAAGCGCCGAACGCGCGCCCGATGCCGCCCGGGCGATGGGGATCACCTCCCAGCGGCTGCATGAGCTGGGGCTGGTGGATCAGGTGGTTGGCGAGCCGCTGGGCGGAGCGCACCGCGACCCCGAATGGATGGCCGCCAGCCTGAAAAAACGGCTGCTGGAAACCCTCGATCGTCTGACCGAGCAGCCCCCCGAACAGTTGCTGGAGCGCCGTTACCGGCGCCTGATCGGCTACGGTGCGTTCGAGGCGTGAGCGCCCGCGGGGGACGGCACTGCCCGGGCTGCTGAGCGAGCTGCAACGGCAGCTGGCGGCCCGGCCCGAGGTTCGCCGCTGGGTGGTGGCCCTCAGCGGTGGGCTGGACTCCTCGCTCCTGCTGGCGCTGATGGGTCGCCTGGCACCGCCCCAGCCGGTGATCGCCCTCCACATCGACCATCAGCTGCAACCCGGCTCGGCTGCGTGGGCCCAGCACTGCCGCCGACAGTGTGAACGGCTGGGTATCGGCTTCGACAGCGTGCGCGTCAACCCCACTTCCGCCTCCGAGGCGGCGGCGCGCGAGGCACGTTATCGGGCGTTTGCAGCTTATCTCCAACCCGGTGACTGCCTGCTGCTGGCGCAGCATGGGGATGATCAGGCGGAAACGCTGCTGCTGCGGTTGCTGCGCGGAGCCGGCGTGGCCGGTCTGGCCGGGATGCCGCCGTCGCGCCCGCTGGGGCCGGCGGTGCTGTTGCGCCCGCTGCTGCGCCAGCCACGCGCGCGGCTGGAGCAGGCCGCCGCCGAGATCGACCTGGAGTATATCGAAGACCCCAGTAACCAGAGCACCGCCTACGATCGCAACTTTCTGCGGCTGCACCTGCTGCCCGGGTTGAAGCGGCGCTGGCCCGGGCTGTTGGCCCGCATCGCCGACACCGCCGCGCTGATGGCGGAGGCAAACGAGCTGCTGGCGGAGCGCGCCCGGGAGGATCTCGCCGCCTGCGCGGCTGGCCAGGGCGCCCTGCGGCTGGATCGACTGCAGCGGTTGCGCCCGGCGCGGCAGCGCAATCTGCTGCATTTCTGGATCAGCGAGCAGACCGGGCACCGGCTGGCCCGCAGCCAGTTGTTGCAACTGGAGCGTGATCTGCTGCAGGCCAGGGCGGATGCCCAGCCGTGCTTTCGCCTGCCCGGATACCAGCTCCGGCGCCACCGGCAGGGGCTCTATCTGCTGCCGGACCCCCTGCCCGCCCCGGCGGCTGCGGTACGGCCGCTGCGAGCGGGGGAGGCGATCCCGTTGCCGTTGGGGCAACTGCAGTGGCGAGCGGCCGCCGTCGGCCTGCCGCCCAACGGGCCGCTGCAGCTCTGTTTTCGCCGGGGGGGAGAGCGGCTGCGCCCGGCCGGACGGGGCGGGTCGGTCAGCCTGAAACAGCTGCTGCAGGAGGCCGGCCTGCCCCCCTGGCTGCGGCCCTACCAGCCGCTGCTGGTCCGTGACGGCGAGATCGTGGCGGTTCCGGGTATCACGCTGAGCGAAACGGCAACCTGCGCGGGCGGCCTGGTGCCGCTCTGGTGCGGTTTTGGTTTGTCCCGGGAGGCGCCTTTTGCTATTGTACGATCCCATCTCGAGCATGATTTCTCCCCCTCAACCTCTTGATCTGACAGGTTCCGCATGACGCGTTATATTTTCGTCACCGGCGGTGTCGTGTCCTCATTGGGCAAAGGCATCGCATCAGCTTCTCTGGCGGCCATCCTCGAGGCCCGAGGTCTCAAGGTCACCATGCTCAAACTGGACCCCTATATCAACGTGGATCCGGGCACCATGAGCCCGTTTCAGCACGGTGAAGTCTTTGTCACCGAGGATGGTGCCGAGACCGACCTCGATCTGGGTCATTATGAGCGCTTCATCCGCACCACCATGAGCAAGCGCAACAATTTCACCGCCGGGCGGGTGTACCAGCATGTGCTGCGCAAGGAGCGGCGCGGCGACTACCTGGGGGGAACCGTGCAGGTGATCCCCCATATCACCGACGAGATCAAGCGCCGGGTGATCGAGGGGGCCGGCGACGCGGAGGTGGCGCTGGTGGAGGTGGGCGGGACCGTGGGTGACATCGAATCCCTGCCCTTTCTGGAGGCGGCGCGTCAGCTCAAGGTCGAGGTGGGGGCCGCCCGGGCCCTGTTCATGCACCTGACCCTGGTGCCCTACATCGCCACGGCCGGCGAAACCAAGACCAAGCCAACCCAGCACTCGGTGAAGGAGCTGCGCTCCATCGGCATTCAGCCGGACATTCTGGTCTGCCGCTCGGAAAAGCCGCTGGATGAATCCTCCCGCCGCAAGGTGGCCATGTTCACCAACGTGGAGGAGCGGGCGGTGATCTCCCTGCCGGACGCACAGACCATCTACAACATTCCGGCCATGCTGTGGGAGCAGCACCTGGACGAGATCGTGACCGAGCGCTTTCGCATCAACTGCAAGGCCGCCGACCTGTCCGAGTGGAACCGGGTGGCCGACGCCTTCCTCCACCCCCAGGGTGAGGTGACCATCGCCATGGTCGGCAAGTACATGGAGCTGCTCGATGCCTACAAGTCGCTGATCGAGGCGATCTCCCATGCGGGCATCGCCCTGCGGCGCAAGGTGCGGATCGAATATATCGACTCCGAACGGGTGGAGCGGGAGGGTAGCGCCATTCTGGAGGGGCACAGTGGCATTCTGGTGCCGGGCGGCTTTGGCGAGCGCGGAGTCGAGGGCAAGATCGAGGCGGTGCGCTTTGCCCGCGAGCACAAGGTGCCCTACCTGGGGATCTGCCTTGGTATGCAGGTGGCGGTGATTGAATATGCCCGCCACGTGGCCGGGCTGGAGGGGGCCAACTCCACCGAGTTCGATCGCCAGTCGCCGCACCCGGTGATCGCGCTGATCACCGAATGGACCGACCACACCGGCGAGATCGAAGTGCGCGGCGAGCACTCCGACCTGGGGGGCACCATGCGCCTGGGGGCGCAGACCTGCCACCTGCTGGCGGGCTCCCATGTGGCCGAGGCCTACGGCAGCACCGAGATCCGTGAGCGCCATCGCCACCGCTATGAGGTGAACAACAACTATGTGCCACTGCTGGAGGCGGCCGGGTTGAAGATCACCGGGCGATCGGTGGATGGTGAGCTGGTCGAAGTGATCGAGGCGCCGGACCACCCCTGGTTCGTGGCCTGCCAGTTCCACCCGGAATTTACCTCCACCCCGCGTGACGGGCACGGCCTGTTTACCGGATTCATCGAGGCCGCGCTGGCTCGCCAGGAGCAGCAGGCGGGGCAGTAATCTTGCAAGCGTTGACGGGAGAGACAACCACAATGGCTCAGATTGCCAATATCAAGGCACGTGAAATACTGGATTCCCGGGGCAACCCGACCGTGGAGGCCGACGTCATCCTCACCTCCGGCGCAATGGGAACCGCCTGCGCGCCTTCCGGCGCTTCCACCGGCTCGCGCGAGGCGCTGGAGCTGCGCGACGGTGATGACGCCCGCTATCTGGGCAAGGGGGTATTGAAGGCGGTGGCGGCGGTCAACGGCGTCATCCGTGAGGCGCTGGTCGGCATGGACCCGGCGGATCAGCGGGCGCTGGATGACACCATGCGGGCGCTGGATGGCACCGAAAATAAGGCCAAGCTGGGCGCCAATGCGATTTTGGCGGTCTCCCTGGCCGCGGCCAAGGCCGCCGCCGCCGAGAAGGGGGTTCCGCTCTACGCCCATATCGCCGAGCTCAACGGCAGTGCCGGTCGGTTCTCCATGCCGGTGCCGATGATGAACATCCTCAACGGTGGTGAGCACGCCGACAACAACGTCGATATTCAGGAGTTCATGATCCAGCCGGTGAATTTCACCAACTTCCCGGATGCCCTGCGCTGCGGCGTTGAGATCTTCCACGCCCTCAAGGCGGTGCTCAAGGCGCGCGGGCTGAGCACGGCGGTGGGGGATGAGGGTGGTTTCGCCCCCAACCTGGGCTCCAACGAGGAGGCGCTGGTGGTGATCGAGGAGGCGATCGAACGCGCCGGCTACGTGCTGGGCAAGGATGTGACCCTGGCGCTGGATTGCGCCGCCTCGGAATTTTACCACGCCGGCCAGTATGACCTGGCCGGTGAGGGCAAGGTGTTTGATGCCGACGGCTTTGCCGACTACCTGGCCAAACTGTGCGCCACCTACCCGATCCTCTCCATCGAGGATGGGATGGATGAATCCGACTGGGAGGGGTGGGCCGGCCTGACGCGCAAGCTGGGCGCCAAGGTGCAGCTGGTGGGGGATGACCTGTTCGTCACCAACACCAAAATCCTCCAGCGGGGGATCGATAACGCCATCGCCAACTCCATCCTGATCAAGTTCAACCAGATCGGCTCCCTGTCGGAAACCCTGGATGCGATCAAGCTGGCCAAGGAGGCCGGTTACAGCGCCATTATCTCCCACCGCTCCGGCGAGACCGAAGATACCACCATCGCCGATCTGGCCGTGGGCACGGCGGCGGGTCAGATCAAGACCGGCTCGCTTTGCCGCTCCGATCGGGTGGCCAAGTACAACCGTCTGCTGCGGATCGCTGAAGAGCTGGGCGAGGGGGCGGTCTACCATGGCCGCAACGAGATCAAGGGTCAGTCCTGAACGACGGGGCGAGGGGGGCAGCTTCCTCCCGCGCCCCGAGGAGTGAATGTGTACCGCTGGTTGTTGTTGCTGTTGTTGCTGTTGCTGGTGG
>JAXHUI010000019.1:0-36630 GCA_034189745.1 Pseudomonadota bacterium | reverse complement strand
CGACGCGCTGAAGGATGCCGGCGTCGTGATCGACGCCGTGGTCGAGATCGACGTGGATGATGCCGAAATCATCAAGCGGATGAGCGGTCGGCGGGTCCATCCGGCTTCCGGTCGCAGCTACCATGTGGAGTTCAACCCGCCGCAGCAGGCAGGGGTCGACGATCTCACCGGTGAGGCGCTGGTGCAGCGGGAGGATGACAAGGAGGAGACGGTGCGCCAGCGGCTGAAGGTCTACCACGACCAGACCGAACCGCTGATCAACTACTACCGCCGCTGGAGCGAATCCGGCGAAGCCAATGCCCCCCGGTATGTTTACGTCGAAGGGGTGGGCAGCGTCGAGCAGATCCGTGACAAGGTGTTCGCCGGACTCGAGGGGTGACACCGTCCGGGTAAGGGACAGCGGCCGCCTGCGGGCGGCTTTTTGCTTGCAGCTGGCCCATAATGGGCCCCATTTTCTGATACAGCCGGTCGGACTAGCATGGATACCACGGATCTCTTCGGCCTGCACGCCGTCACCACTCTCCTGCGGCGCAACCCCGAGCGGGTTCGCACCCTGCTGCTGCAGCAGGGGCGCAACGATGCCCGCCTGCAGACGCTGCAGGAGCTGGCCACCGGCCACGCCATCGAGGTGGTCACACAACCGCGTGAGGCGCTGGATCGCCGCGCCGGCGGTGGCCGTCATCAAGGGGTGGTGGCGGAATGCGAGCCGCTGCGCGCCGCGAGTGAAAAGGTGCTGGACCGGTTGCTGGCGCAGCCGGACACCATCCCGCTGCTGCTGGTGCTGGATGGGGTGACCGATCCGCACAATCTGGGAGCCTGCCTGCGCACCGCGGACGCCGCCGGCGCCATGGCCGTGCTCGCGCCCAGGGACCGCTCGGCTCCCCTCAACGCCACCGTGGCCAAGGTCGCCTGTGGCGCCGCCGAGGTGATGCCCTACATTCAGGTGACCAACCTGACCCGCACCCTGCAACGGTTGCAGCAGTGGGGGGTCTGGATCACCGGCACCGCCGGCGAGGCGAGCCTGAGCCTCTACCAGGCGGACCTGACCGGGCCGCGGGCGATCGTGATGGGGGCGGAGGGCAAGGGGATGCGCCGCCTGACGCGGGAAACTTGCGATCAGCTGGTACACATACCGATGGCGGGGGAGGTGAGCAGCCTGAATGTGTCGGTGGCCACCGGGGTGTGTCTGTTCGAGGCGGTGCGCCAGCGGGCGCTGGCGGCGGGGGGCTGAGGGGAGCCCCCCGCCGGTTTCAGTGCAGCAACTCGTCCACGTGGGTGGCGATCATCCACTCCTCATTGGTCGGCATCACCCGCACGATGACTCTCGAGTCGGGGGTGCTGATGATGCCGCTGTTGCGCTGGTTGGCGGCGTTGTCGATCTCGATGCCGAGCCAGCGGCAGCGCGCCAGCGCCCGGGCGCGCACATCGGCATCGTTTTCGCCGACCCCGCCGGAGAACACCACCTGCTCCACCCCTTCCAGCACGGCGGCGAGGCGGCCCAGCTCCAGCGCGATCCGGTAGCAGAACAGGTCGATCGCCTCCTCGGCACGGGGATCATCGGCCTGATGCAGCGCCTTCATGTCGGAGCTGATGGTGGACACCCCCAGCCAGCCGCTCTCCTTGTAGATCAGCCTCTCCAGGTCATCCACATCCATCTTCTCCTCTCGCATCAGATAGAGCAGCACACCGGGATCGAGGTTGCCGGTGCGCGTGCCCATGGGCAGACCGTCGACGGCGGTGAACCCCATGCTGGAGGCGACCGAGCGGCCATCGCGAATGGCGCACATGCTGGCACCGGCCCCGAGGTGACAGGCCACCGTTTTCAGGTTGCCCGCCCCGCCCAAGGTGAGCTGGCGCTGGAGATATTCGTAGGAGAGGCCATGGAAGCCGTAGCGGTGGACCCCCTTGTCGATCAGCCGGCGCGGCAGGGCGTAGAGCCGCTCCAAGCGTGGCTGGGTGGTGTGGAACATGGTGTCGAAGCAGGCGATGACCGGCAACTGTGGCGCCAGCGCACGGCAGGCTTCGATCAGCTTCAGGTTGTAGGGCTGGTGCAGCGGTGCCAGCGGGATCAGGCTGCGCAGCTGCTCCAGCATGGCGTCATCCAGCCGAACCGGGGCGCCAAACAGGCTGCCACCATGCACCACCCGGTGGCCGCTGGCGATCAGGTGGGACTCCGGCAGGTGCGCCTCGACCCACTGCAGCACCTCACCCAGGGCAAACTGGTGGCGCTCGTCCAGGGCGATGGCTTGGCACTGGAGCGGGTGGGAATCGAGTACCTGATCGTTTTCATCGCGAACCTTGAACAGGGTGGTCTCGCCCAGCAGATTTTCCACTTTCAGGTGGAACAGGCAGTGCAGCTCGCCGGCGCGCAGGGCGTAGAGGCCGCACTTGAGGCTGGAGGAGCCGCCATTGACGGTCAGAATGGTATCCATCCCCTCATGCCCCCTTGCGCGGATGTTTGACCATGTAGGAGGCCAGGGCGCAGGAGGCCATCCGCCCCAGCGGCCCTTCGGCCCGGCTGGTCAAGATGACCGGCACCTTGGCCCCCAGCGCCAGCCCGGCGGACTTGGCCTCGGCCAGATAGATCAACTGTTTGGCGATCATGTTGGCCGCCTCGAGGTCCGGTGCCAGCAGGATGTCGGCGTCACCGGAGACCGGAGAGTGGATATGCTTGTCGAGGGCGGCCTGGAGCGAAATGGCGTTGTCGAACGCCAGCGGGCCATCCAGAATGCCGCCGGTGATCTGCTCGCGATCGGCCATTTTGCACAGGGCGGCGGCGTCCAGTGTGCTCGGCATGTTCGGCTTGACCTTTTCAACCGCGGCCAGAATGGCGACCTTGGGCGAGGGGTTGCCCAGCGACTGGCAGAAATCGATGGCATTTTGCACGATGTCCCGCTTCACCATCAGGTCGGGAACCACATTGATGGCCGCATCGGTGATCACCAGCGGCTTGTGGTAGTGGGGGATGTCGAACACGAAAACGTGGGTCAGGCGGCGCTCGGTGCGGATCCCCTTGGTTCGGTCAACCACCGCGCTGAGCAGCTCGGCGGTGCTGAGGCTGCCCTTCATCAGCGCCGTCGCCCTGGCTTCGAGGACCAGTGCACAGGCGCGCTCGGCGGCCATGTGGCTGTGTTCGGTGGGGATGATCGTGTAGGGCGACAGATCGATCCCTTCCGCTTCGGCGGCGGCACGAATCTTGTATTCCGGGCCGACCAGCAGCGGCTCGATCAGCCCCTTTTCCGCCGCCTCGATGGCGCCCAGCAGACTGTTGTGATCGACCGGATGAACCACGGCGGTCGTGATCGGGCCCGTCTTGCTGGCCTGTTCGATGAAGAACTCCAGCTGGTCGTGCATGGGCGGCTTTTCGGTTGTGCTCGGTTGCGGGTTGGAAATGTCAGCTGATTTCGACATGAGGTTTCCTTCTTGAGAGTGCTCTTGAGAGTGCTGGCAGGCAGCGTACCCCTCTATAATGAACCCATTATGACGCAGTGCAACAAACCGGCGCGAATTTGCCCAGAGATGAGAGATGACTGCAGGGGCCGCGGCAGGGGCGCCGGGCCCGGTCGGAACCTCACTGCTGGAGCGGGGTTTTCAGCGTCTCCTGATAGGGGGGCCAGCCCATCGGCTTGCCCCCGAGCAGGTGCAGGTGGAGGTGGTAAACGGTCTGCCCGCCATGGGTGTTGCAGTTGAACACGGTGCGGTAGCCGTCCTGATCAAAGCCCTGTTGGCGGGCGATTTTGCCGGCCGCCTGAACCAGATGGCCCACCAGCAGGCGATCCTCATCGCGGATCTCATTGAGGGTGGCGATATGCTCGCGCGGGATGATCAGGCAGTGAAAGGGCGCCTGGGGGTTGATATCGCGAAAGGCGATCACCCGTTCATCCTCGTACACCCGTTCGGCGGGGATTTCACCCTGCACAATCTTGCAGAACAGACAATCCATAATCTTCTCTCGATGTGGTTGAGTCCGGTCGGGGCAGTATAGCCACCTCGTTCCGATCGACTCAACCCTCGTCGCTTTGCCGCCGCGCTCAGCCATTCTCCCGCGCGATCGCACGGTAGGCGATGTCGGTGCGGTAGTAGGCGCCCTGCCAGTCGACCTGCTCGAGCAGCGCGTAGGCCCGCCGCTGCGCTTCGGTCACGCTCTCACCCAGCGCCGTGACGCAAAGCACCCGCCCCCCGGCGCTCACCACCCGCCCCTTGTCATCCAGCTGGGTACCGGCGTGGAAGATTTTGCTCCCCTCCGGGCAGGCTTGCGGCAGCGTGATGAGATCACCCGTGGCGTAGTCACCCGGGTAGCCCTTTGCCGCCATGACCACTCCCACCGCCTTGCGTGGGTCCCACTCGGCACTGGTCTGAGCCAGTTTTTTGTCCAGCGCGGCCAGGCATAGCTCCACCAGTGAGCTGTTCAGCCGCAGCATGATCGGCTGGGTCTCGGGATCACCGAAGCGGCAGTTGTACTCGATCACCTTGGGGGTGCCATCGGCCATGATCATCAACCCGGCGTAGAGAAAACCGGTGTACTCGTTGCCCTCCGCCTTCATCCCCGCCACCGTCGGCCGGATCACCTCATCCAGCACCCGCCGTTCGATCTCCGGCGTGACCACCGGCGCCGGTGAGTAGGCCCCCATGCCGCCGGTGTTGGGACCGGTGTCGCCATCGCCCACCCGCTTGTGGTCCTGGCTGGTGGCCATCGGCAGCAGGTGCTCGCCATCGACCATGACGATATAGGAGGCTTCCTCCCCCTCGAGAAACTCCTCGATCACCACTCGGCTGCCGGCGTCCCCAAAGGCGTTGCCGGCCAGCATGTCGCGAATCGCCGCCTCCGCCTGCGGCTCCGTCATGGCGACGATCACCCCCTTGCCGGCGGCCAGGCCATCCGCCTTGACCACGATCGGCGCGCCCTTCTCACGCAGGTAGGCCAGGGCCGGGTCGATCTCGGTGAAACTTTGGTACTGGGCCGTTGGAATCCCGTGACGTGCCAGAAAGTCCTTGGTGAACGCCTTGGAGCCTTCCAGTTGAGCCGCCGCGGCGGTGGGACCGAAGATCGCCAATCCGGCGGCGCGGAAACGATCGACGATGCCGGCCACCAGCGGCGCCTCGGGGCCGACGATGGTCAGCGCGATGGCGTTGTCGCGGGCGAAGTGGATCAGTGCATCGATCTGCATCACATCGATATCCACATTTTCCAGCTTGGGCTCGATGGCGGTGCCGGCGTTGCCGGGGGCGACGAAAACGCACTCCACCGCCGGGTCTTTCGCCGCCGCCCAGGCCAGGGCGTGTTCACGCCCGCCGGAACCGATCACCATGACATTCATTTTCAGAACTCTCCTGTTGCTGGCCTGTTACTGGCCTGTTGCGGGTGCGCTCAATGGCGGAAGTGGCGCATACCGGTGAACACCATCGCCAGGCCGTGTTGGTCGGCGGCGTCGATCACCTCCTGATCCCGCATGGAGCCACCGGGCTGGATCACCGCGGTGATCCCGGCCTGCGCGGCGGCGTCGATGCCGTCACGGAAGGGAAAAAAGGCGTCGGAGGCCATCACCGAGCCGGCCACCTCGAGGCCCTCATCCGCCGCCTTGATGCTGGCGATCCTGGCGGAGTAGACGCGGCTCATCTGGCCGGCGCCGATGCCGATGGTCTGCCCCTCCCTGGCGTAGACGATGGCGTTGGACTTGACATACTTGGCCACCTCCCAGCAGAAGAGCAGATCCCGCAGCTCCTGTTCGCTGGGGTGGCGTTGGGTGACGACCTTGAGCTGGGCGGGATCGATCACCCCCAGGTCGCGGTCCTGCACCAGCAGGCCACCGTTGACCCGTTTGTAGTCGAAGCTGTGACTGCGCTCGCGCGGCCACTGGCCACACTCCAGCAGGCGCACGTTGGGCTTGGTGGCGATGATATCGGAGGCCGCCGGGCTCACGCTCGGGGCGATGATCACCTCCACGAACTGCCGCTCCACGATCGCCCGGGCGGTCTTCTCATCCAGCTCGCGGTTGAAGGCGATGATGCCACCGAAAGCGGAGGTGGGGTCGGTCTGGAAGGCGCGGTTGTAGGCGTCCAGAATATCGTCGCCGATGGCGACTCCGCAGGGGTTGGCGTGTTTGACGATGACGCAGGCCGGTTTCTGGAACGGCTTGACACACTCCAGCGCCGCATCGGTGTCGGCCACATTGTTGAAAGAGAGCGCCTTGCCCTGCAGCTGGTGGGCGCTGGCCACGCTGGCCTCGCCCGGGTTGGCTTCAACGTAGAACGCCGCCCGCTGGTGCGGATTCTCGCCGTAGCGCATCTCCTGGGCCTTGAGGAACTGGGTGTTGAAGGTGCGCGGAAAGTCGGCCGGTAGCTCCTCGTCCCCTTCGATGATGGCGCCCAGGTAGTTGGCGATCACGCCGTCGTAGGCGGCGGTGTGCTCGAACGCCTTCACGGCCAGGTCGAAGCGGGTGGGGTCCGTGAGCCCGCCGCTGTTCTCCAGTTCGGCGAGGATCGGAGCGTAGTCGGCGGGGTTGACGACGATGGCGACATCTTTGTAGTTCTTGGCGGCCGCACGCACCATGGTGGGGCCGCCGATATCGATCTGCTCGATCGCCATCGGCAGGTCGCAGTCGGGGCGGGCGATGGTGGCGGCGAAAGGGTAGAGGTTGACCACAACCATGTCGATCGGCTGGATGCCGTGTTCACGCATGACCGCGTCATCGCTGCCACGCCGGCCCAAGATGCCGCCATGCACTTTGGGGTGGAGGGTCTTGACCCGGCCGTCCATCATTTCCGGGAAGCCGGTGTAGTCGGAGACTTCAACCGCCGCAATCTGGTGGTCGCGCAGCAGGGCGTAGGTGCCACCGGTGGAGAGGATCTCGACCCCCTGTGCGCTGAGCGCGCGGGCAAACTCGACGATGCCGTGCTTGTCGGAGACGCTGATCAGGGCGCGCCGCACGGCTTTGGTGTTTCCTTCAGACATGGTTGGTGTTTCCCGTTCGAAATGAATGCGGTCACAGCAGACCGTACTGCTTGAGCTTCTTGCGCAGGGTGCCCCGGTTGAGCCCCAGCACCTCCGATGCCTTGGTCTGATTGTCCCGGGTGTAGGCCATCACCGCCTCGAACAGCGGCGCCTCGATTTCGGACAGAACCATCTGATAAACATCGGTGACGGGTTGGCCATCCAGCTGTTTGAAGTAGCTGGTCAGTGACTGGTGTACGCTGTCGCGCAGGGTCTGTTGGGGAATCTGCATCTGTGTGCCGGGGGTCGTCTGTTTCACGTCTTTGGTTTCCACTGTACTTCTGTACCCAATCCAGGGATCAGGCGGCTGAGAGCCGGGTCGCCCAAAAGGCGTCCACGGCGCGCACCTGATCATGTGCGGTTTCGAGTTGATTGAAAGCGTGCCGAAAGCTCCGGCTGCCCGGAACCCTCTGCAGGTACCAGCCCAGATGCTTGCGGGCGATTCTGACCCCCAGGTCGCTGCCGTAGAAGGCGTACAGCGCCTGCAGGTGGTGGCGCAGAATCTGTTGTTGCTGCCGCGCCGTGGGGTCGGGGCGCTGGCGGCCGGTGCGCAGGAAATGGTCGATCTGGCCGAGCAGCCAGGGGCGCCCCTGGGCCGCGCGCCCCACCATCACGGCATCGGCGCCGGTCCACTCCAGCACCTGCCGGGCCTTCTGGGGCGAGTCGATATCGCCGTTGGCGATCAGGGGCAAGCCGACCTCCTCCCGCACCCGGGTGAGGGTGTCGTATTCGGCCTCCCCCCGAAAGCCATCGGCTCGGGTGCGACCGTGGATCGCCAGCGCCGCGATGCCGCACTGCTCGGCCAAACGGGCGATGCGCACCGCGTTGCGGCTTGCCGGGCACCAGCCGGTGCGGATCTTGAGGGTGACCGGCACCGAGACGGCGGCGGTCACCGCCTGCAGGATATCCTTCACCAGCGGCTCATCCCGCAGCAGGGCGGAACCGGCTGCCCGGTGGCACACTTTTTTTGCCGGGCAGCCCATGTTGATGTCGATGATCTGGGCGCCGTTGGCCACGTTCAGACGCGCCGCCTCGGCCAACCGTTCCGGCTCACCACCGACGATCTGCACGCAGCGGGGCTCGGGTTCACCCCGGTGGTCGAGACGCAGGCTGGATTTGCGCGTGTGCCAGAGGCGGCGGTCGGCGGTGACCATTTCGGACACCGCGAGCCCGGCACCCAGACGGCGACACAGCTGCCGGAACGGGCGATCCGTCACCCCGGCCATGGGGGCCAGAATCACCCGACTGTCGATGTGGTGTGGGCCGATCCTGAACATGCTGCGTCCTGTCAGAAAGGGGTCATCAACGCCCGTTTGCCGCGCTGAGCGCAAGGCGGGCCTCACTTTCGAAAGGCGGCCAATGATACTCTTTCGACCGGCGCCGTCCAACCGTTTCCACTGGAAAGTTGATCTGGTTTCACCCCCTGCCGGCGGGGGGGAGCAGCGACAGTTCGTAGCTCACCCCCCGGCGCACCGGGGCGGTGAGCTCCAGTTCGATCTGCATCGGTTGGCCGGGCGGCATCCTGGCGGGGGAGAGGTGGCGGGTATCGAGGTATTGGGTCGGCTGAAAGATGCGCTGCGCCACCTCGCGCCCTTGCAGATCGGTGAAGCGCAGTTGCAGGGCGGGCCACGGCTGGGCAAAGGGAGCCCCGTTTTCCAGCACGATGGCAACCTTGAGCGCACCGGCCAGGCGCGGATGGGGTTGAACCAGCACGCTGCGGTTGCGGATCTGATCCAGGGCGCCGTTGCCGGCGAGATCACAGCTGACCCGATCACACAGCAGGGCGTAGACCCCCTGCAGGGCGGGGTAGCGAGCCAGCCGGGCGCGTTCAAACCAGAGCAGTTGCGCCAGCAACAGAGCCAGCGCCAGCCCAATGCCGAGTAGCAGGAGGGCGGTGGCGATCGGGTGGCGCTCGGCCGTGCGGTTTGCCAACCGCAGCGGTTCTGCCCTCAGCGGTAGGGGGACCGTGTCTGCCACCGAGGCTCGAGTCGCCTCGATAGCATGGGCCGCCGCCGCGGCCGGCTCCGTTGTGATCTCGGGGGAAGCGGGCAGCGTGTCCCGATCAGTGGCGAGCGGCGGCGCACTGTCGGCCGGCTGGGCTACGGGCTCGATCGCTGTGTCAGGCTGTGGCGCGGGGCTATCCTGTTCCGGTCTGGTTGCGCTGACTTCATGTTCGATCGCATCGAAGGGCTTGAGGCAGACCCCACAGCGCACCCGCCCCTCGGCCAGCTCGAGCTGGCTGGCCGAAACGCGAAAGCGGGCATGGCAGTTGGGGCAGCGGGTGACAAGCAACGCTCAACGCTCCGGCTTGCGGGTACCACTGAGGCGAATCCAACCCTCCCGCTCGGCGGGTGCATCCATTGCGAACCACCGGCTGTAGGTTGAGATCAGTTGGTCTGCCTGCTGCGACAACAGGCCGGAGAGCAGGATACGCCCACCCGGGCGAACCCGCTCGGCCAGGGTTGGGGCAAGCTCACACAGGGGGCCGGCGAGGATATTGGCAAGCAGGACATCGGCCTGCCGTTTGGGGGCATTCAGTGGCAGATAGGTACTGAGCCGCTCGCTCGGCAACCGGTTGCGGGCCAGATTGTCGGCGGTGGCGGTGAGGGCCTGGGGGTCGATATCCACCGCCATTACGTGGTGTGCACCAAGCAACAAGGCGGCGATGCCCAGAATGCCGCTGCCACAGCCGTAGTCGATCACCTGCACTGCGTTCAGCGCCTGCCCCTCCAGCCATTCGAGGCAGAGGGCGGTGGTCGGGTGGGTGCCGGTGCCGAAGGCGAGGCCGGGGTCGAGCAGCAGGTTGACGGCGTCGGGCTCGGGGGGTTCGCGCCAGCTGGGGCAGACCCAGAGGCGCTGACCGAACCGCATCGGCTGGTAGTGTTCCATCCACGCCCGCTCCCAGTCCTTGTCCTCCAGAATCTCGGCCCGAAACTCGGGCAGTGGGCCGTCGCCGGCGAAGGCGGCCCGCTGCCCCTCGGCCAGCAGGCGCAGGGTTTCGGCCAGATCGTGCTCGGCGGCGAACAGGCCGGTCACGGTGGTGTGGCTCCACAGCGGCGTGGTGCCCAGGTCGGGCTCGAAAATCGGCTGATCGGCGCCATCCTGATAGGTGACGGCGGCGCAGCCGGCGGCCAGCAGCAGGTCTTCGTAGGTTTCGGCCTGTTCGGGTGAGGTGGCGACTTTAATCTGTAGCCAGGGCATGCGGAGACTCCATCCGGTCGATGACGGTAGTATGTCCTAAAATGGCGACGGGTAAAATCCGCGATCGACTGATCCAGCTCAGGTTACGGCCGTTTGGCGCCGGCTGGAGGGGGCGACAACAGCCGGGGGGTGGGGCGGCTGTTGTCGAGCCGGGCTCAAAGGCCCAGTTTTTTCTCCAGGTAGTGGATGTTGACGCCGCCGCGGGCGAAGTTGGCATCGCGAACGATCTCCTGATGCAGCGGGATGTTGGTCTTGATCCCCTCGATCAGAGTCTCGTCCAGCGCGATCTGCATGCGCCTCAGTGCCGTCTCGCGGTCATCCGCGAAGGTGATCAGCTTGCCGATCAGCGAATCGTAGTGGGGCGGTACGCTGTAACCGCTGTACAGGTGGGACTCGACCCGAACACCGTTGCCGCCGGCCGCGTGAAAGTGGGTCACCTTGCCGGGGCTGGGCAGGAAGGTTTTGGGATCTTCCGCATTGAGGCGGCACTCGAGGGAGTGGCCGCGCAGTTCGATCTCTTCCTGCTTATAGGAGAGCGGCAGCCCGGCGGCGATGCGCAGCTGCTCCTTGACGATATCCACCCCGGTCACCATCTCGGTCACCGGATGCTCCACCTGCACCCGGGTGTTCATCTCGATGAAAAAGAAGTTGCCATCCTCATACAGGAATTCAAACGTACCGGCGCCCCGGTAACCGATCTCGATGCAGGCATCGACGCAGGCTTTGAGCACTCTGGCACGGGCGGCCGCATCGATCATCGGGGCCGGCGCCTCCTCGACCACCTTCTGGTGCCGGCGCTGCATGGAGCAGTCGCGGTCGTAGAGGTGGATCGCGTTGCCCTGACCGTCGGCCAGCACCTGCACCTCGACATGGCGTGGTTTTTCGAGGAATTTTTCCATATACACCGTTTCATCGCCGAACGCCGCCTTGGCCTCGGACTTGGTCACCTGCACCGCGTTACCCAGATGCGCCTCGGTGTGCACCACCCGCATGCCGCGCCCACCGCCGCCGGCGGCCGCCTTGATGATCACCGGGTAGCCGATCTGGTGGGCGATCTTATGGACGGTTTCGGTATCATCGGGCAGGGGGCCATTCGATCCCGGCACCGTCGGCACCCCCGCCAGCCTCATCGCGTTGATGGCGGAGACCTTGTCCCCCATCAGGCGAATGGTGTCGGCGCGCGGGCCGATGAAGGTGAAGCCCGAACGCTCCACCTGTTCGGCAAAATCCGCATTCTCGGCCAAAAAGCCGTAACCGGGGTGGATGGCGACGGAGTCGGTCACCTCGGCGGCGCTGATGATCGCCGGGATATTGAGATAGCTCTGGGCGGAGGGGGCGGGGCCGATACAGACAGCCTCGTCGGCGAGGCGCACATGCATCAGATCCCGGTCAGCCACCGAATGAACCGCCACGGTCTTGATGCCCAACTCTTTGCAGGCACGCAGGATGCGCAGCGCGATCTCCCCGCGGTTTGCAATCAGCACTTTGTCCAGCATAGTGAAAATCCTTGCTCAGCAATCAGACGATGGTGATCAGCGGCTGGTCAAACTCGACCGGCTGGCCATCTTCGACCAGAATGCTTTCGACGACGCCGGATCTGTCCGCCTCGATCTGGTTCATCATCTTCATCGCCTCGATGATGCAGATCACATCACCGGCCTTCACGCTCTGGCCCACTTCAACGAAGGGTTCGGAGGTGGGGGAGGGGGAGCGATAGAAGGTGCCCACCATCGGCGAGCGCACGACATGCCCACCGCCGCCCGGGGCTTCGGCGGGCGCGCCGCCGGCCGGGGGTGGCGCCGGCGCCGGGGCGGCGGCGGGGAGCGGGGGGGCGTAGTGATGGAACGGCGTGATCATTTGACTGCCGCCGCGGCTGATACGAACCGACTCCTCCCCCTCCTTGATCTCGATCTCGTTGATGTTGGACTCTTCCAGCAGCTCGATCAGTTTTTTGACTTTGCGGATATCCATACGATGACGGCTTCTCTGAACAGGTTGATGGGTATGAACGGGTCTGTTCCGGCTCAGCCCTGCTGTAAACGGCTGGCGGCCGCTTCGAGGGCAAACCGGTAACCCTCGGCGCCAAGACCGCAGATCACCCCCACCGCCTTGTCGGAGAGGTAGGAGTGCTGGCGGAAGGGCTCGCGGGCGTGGACGTTGGACAGGTGCACTTCGATAAAGGGGAGGCCCACCCCCAGCAGGGCGTCGCGCAGGGCGATACTGGTGTGGGTGAAGGCCGCCGGATTGATGATGATGAAGGCGGTGCCCTGCGCCGGTGCCTGCTGGATGCGATCGATCAGGGCGGCTTCCGCGTTGCTCTGGAAACACGCCAGCGAGTGCCCCAGTGCCTTGGCCCGCGCGGTGAGGGCTCGCTCGATGTCGGCCAGGGTGGTGGCGCCATAGATGTCGGGTTCCCGGGTGCCGAGCAGATTCAGGTTGGGGCCGTTGAGCACCAGAATGTGTGCCATGCTGTCGTTCCGCCGAAATTCAGTTGCCGAGGGTTGAAAACAGGGACGCCAGTGTGCATGAAAGTTGAATGGCTGTCTACGCCGGCCAGCGGATTTTCGCCCGTTAGCGGCGAGTTTGCCGAAGTTAGCCCTATATAGACCACGACCGGCGCCGTTCGCCGCGCCTTTGGCGGGGCGCATGATTGACCACGACCACCGAATTGGCCATAGTGCGGGCGACAGGGCGACCGCGTTCGGTGGTTCCCGAATGGATCACAGGCAGGAGAAACACGTGGAACGACTCGAGCGGATCTGGTTGGGCTTCTGGGATCGATTTACCAGCGCACGCAAGTTGCAGGTGTTGCTGCTGGTGCTGGCCATCTGGCTGCTGGTGTCACTGGGCGTTGGTATCTGGTGGAGCAATGAGCCCGAGCGCTTCGATGTGGTGCAGGTGGCCCGGGCGCAGATGGCAACCGGGGAGCCTGTCACCGGCACCCATACGGTGGCGACGCTGATCACGCTGGGGACCACCTTGCTGGAGAAGCCGGGGGGGTATCTGAGCAACGACCGCCTGCCGCCGGGGATCTGGCTGGACAACATACCCTCCTGGGAGTTTGGCGTGCTGGTGCAGATGCGGGACATGGCGCGCTCGCTGCGCAAGAGCATGAGCCGGTCGCAGTCGCAGTCGACCGAAGACCCGGCGCTGGCCAAGGCGGAGCCGCTGCTGCACTTCAACAACAACAGCTGGATAATGCCCTCCACGGAGCGGGAGTATCGCAAGGCGATCGCGCTGTTGGAGGATTACGCCCAGCGGCTGGCGGATGAGGACCAGACCAACGCCCAGTTCTATGCCCGGGCAGACAACCTGCGCGAATGGCTGGGTGATGTCTCCACCCGGCTGGGCAGTTTGTCACAGCGGCTCAGCGCCAGCGTCGGCGAGCGTCGGGTGAATACAGACCTGGCCGGCGAGACCGGGGCGCGGCAGTCGACCCGGGTGGGCAATGAGATCGATGTCAGAACCCCCTGGCTCGAGATCGACAATGTGTTCTATGAAGCCAGAGGCACCACCTGGGCGCTGCTGCATCTGCTCGAGGCGGTCGAGCTGGATTTCGCACAGGCGCTGGAGCGCAAGGGGGCCCGCGCCAGCCTGCGCCAGATCATCCGTGAGCTGGAGTCGACCCAGGCCACCCTGTGGAGCCCCATGGTGCTCAATGGTACCGAGTTCGGTTTTCTTGCCAATCACTCCCTGGTGATGGCGTCCTACATATCGCGGGCCAACGCAGCCATCATCGATCTGCGTGACCTGCTTGCTCAGGGTTAGGAGCGGAGAAGATTCATGCGCAGAGTGGTATTCAACCAAAAAGGCGGTGTGGGCAAATCCAGTATCACGGTCAACCTGGCGGCGATCAGTGCCAGCCGGGGGCACAACACCCTGGTCATCGATCTCGATCCCCAGTGCAACTCCACCCATTATCTGCTGGGTGATGATGCCAACCTGCCCCAGAGCGATGCCTACGGTTTTTTTGAACAGATGCTGACCTTTCAGCTCAAGCCCAAACCGCCGGAGGCGTTCATCCATCCCACCCCCTTCGCCGGGCTATCGATTCTGCCGGCGCACCCCGAGCTGGGCGATCTGCAGGCGAAGCTGGAGAGCAAGCACAAGATCTACAAGTTGCGCGATGCGCTCGATGCGCTCGAGGAGAGCTTTGACGCCATCTATATCGACACCCCGCCGGCGTTCAACTTCTTCACCCTCTCGGCGCTGGTGGCCGCCGAGCGCTGCCTGATCCCGTTCGACTGCGACGAGTTCGCCCGCCAGGCGCTCTACCACCTGCTGAACAATGTGCGAGAAACCCAGAGCGATCACAACGCCCGGCTGCAGGTGGAGGGTATCGTGGTGAACCAGTATCAGCCCCGCGCCTCTGTGCCGCAAAAAATTGTCGAGGGGCTGCTGGCCGAATCGCTGCCGGTGCTCAACACCCGGCTGTCGGCCTCGGTCAAGATGAAGGAGTCCCATAACGAGGCGCGCCCGCTGATCCACCTGGCGCCGGCCCACAAGTTGACGCAGGAGTTTTTGCAACTGTTCGCTGAGCTGGAAGGGGCCGGAGCGAGCGCCCGGTAGGCGAAGCCGATCTCACCTTGCCGGCGCGAGGGAGGGGGCAGCGGCGCGGGGGTGAAAAAAACGGAGCCCTGGGCTCCGTTTCGTGCGGTGCGCCCGGATGAGCGCCGGTCAGAGTCGATCACTCATCCGGCGCGATCACCCGGCCACCCTTCATGAAGAGACATTCACCTCGGGCGGCGCCATGGCGCGCGGCCCGCGCGGCGAGCGATTTACGTCGCAGCCACAGCAACCAGACGAAGATCGCCATGGCCGAGAGTGTGAGAATGAGCAGTTCCGTCATGCAAACCCTGTGAAATTTCTGCCAACCCCCGCATTGTAGCCGGAGGGGGGTGGATGGCAAGCGGATCACACTCCCTTGATCGCAAAGATGCCGGGGGCGTTGCGCCAGTAGCCCTTGTAGTCCATGCCGTAGCCGAAAACGTAGCGATCCTCGATCTCCAGCCCCACAAAGTCCGCCTCGAGGCCGGGGCGGGCCTTGCGATCGTGGCGTTTGTCGATCAGCACCGCGCTGCGCACCGATGCGGCCCCCTCCGCCTTCAGGTGATCGATCACCTCAGCCAGGGTGTGGCCCTCGTCCAGAATGTCATCCACCACCAGCACCGCCCGGCCGCGGAACTCCGTCATGGGGGGTACCTTCCACTCCAGCGCATGGCCGGAGGTGGTGTTGCGGTAGCGGGTGGCGTGCAGGTAGCTGGCGACCAGGGGAAAGTTGAGCCGCGTCAGCAGGTGGCCCGCCACCACCAGGCCGCCATTCATGAGTGTAAAGATGACCGGCTCGTGCGCCTGCAGCTCGGCGGTGATCGCGGCGGCCATGGTGTCGATGGCCGCCTCCACTTCCGCCTGGCCGTAGAGCAGGTCCGCTTCGATGTAGACCCGCCTGATCTCTTCGGAATCGATACTGCCCATGGAACCACTCCGGCAATGGGGAAGAGCCGCCTTTGGCGACCGGATTGAAGATGAGCAAGGGTACGCAGGTTTTTCTATCTGAGCAATAATGGCCGCAGGCGTGGCGGCGGACAATCAGCCAACCCCAGCTGCCTCGAAACCGGTGCTATGGAGATGGATGATTGGCGAGGGCGGTGTGGATACCACCCCCTCGATATGAAGGGAGAGAGGAGTCATACCACCGGTTCGGATCGGTTTCGATGGTGCTATTATCACCCTGATCTACAAAAAAGGATGTTGTACATTCAAACAAATCTTCTGTAGGGTGCCGGTCGCCTTTTTTGTCATGTTTTTTGTTGTCGTCTGGCCGCCGCCCTGCTGGCGCCGTACCCGGCGGGCGGCCTCCACCGGCTTCTACTACCTTGTTCAGTATTTGGCATGACGCCGCTTTCGCAACCGATACCAATTTATCGACGGTTGCGCTTGCGCAGACGCAGCCAACGCGCTGAATGTTCCTGGGCTGGGGCACCAAACCGATGGTTTGGCGGTCGACCGGATAGAGAGGTATTACAAGTGATCGAGCTCTATGTTACCCACCTCCAGCGGGTTGTCGCCTTATTGAGTACGGTGCTCCTGTTGTGGCTGGCTTCGCCCTTCGCCGGCGCGGCGGAGGCGCCCCGGCTGGCCTACCTGGTCTCCGATCTGCGCATTCCGTTCTGGCGCATCATGGCCGACGGCGCCGCGCAGCGGGCGGCCGAGCTGGGCTATCGGCTCGAGATTTACAGTGCCGACAACAGCGCCCGCCAGGAGCTGGTCAATACGGCTAAGGCGCTGGCAAGCGATCCGGTCGGGTTGATCCTCTCACCGACCAGCTCCTCGGCGGCGCAGACCGTTCTGGAGCTGGCCGCCGAGGCTGGGGTGCCGGTCGTGGTCGCGGATATCGGTACCGAGGCGGGGGCGTATGTCAGCTATATAGGCTCCGATAATGAGCAGGGGGCCCATGAGCTGGGGCGGCTGCTGGTGAGGACGCTCGAGGCGCGCGGCTGGTCGGAGGGCGGGGTGGGGATCGTGGCGATCCCCCAGAGCCGACAAAACGGCCAGGCGCGCACCCGCGGGTTTATAACGGCGCTGAAAGGAACCGGTTTCACCCCCGCAGGCATCCGCCAACAGGTCGATTTCTCCCATGAGGAGACCTACCGTTTCAGCCGCGAGTTGATCCGAGCGCATTCGGACCTGCGCGCGATCTGGCTGCAGGGTTCCGACCGCTACCAGGCGGCGCTGGATGCGATCCGGGATGCGGGCCGGGCGGGAGAGATCCTGCTGGTCTGTTTCGATGCCGAGCCGGAGTTCATCGAGATGATCCGCCGGGGAACCCTGGTGGGGGCCGCCATGCAGCAGCCCCGCCTGATCGGCGAGCGGGCGGTCGACTCACTTGATGCTTATATCAAGGGTGATTCGGTTCCCGCCCGGCAGATGTTACCCGTGCTGGTGGTTTCGCGTGACAATCTCGATGAGCTGTTGCCGGTTATTTACAACAACGTACTGGGGCTGAACATGGAGCAATCCAATGACTGAACCGGAGCGTGATCAGCCCTCGCTTCTGGTCTCGCTCGCTCTACTGGCCGCTGTCAGCGTCATGCTGGTGGTGCCCGCCCACGGTGTGTATAGCTTCTTCACCCAGAAAAAAGAGATCGTCGCCGAGCAACAGGAGCAGGTAGAGTCCAGTCTGGTGAGCTTGTCGGCGAATGTCGTGCCGTTGCTGCAGGCTTATGCGGTCAGCGATTATCAAGGTCTGGTACAGACCGAAATGGGGTTGCGCAATTACGTCGCCATCCTGATCGAAGATTTCAATATGGCGCAAGTGCTGGGTCGGCCTGAATACGTCACCGGCATGATCCGCACCCCAGACGGCGAGGTTATGGCCTACCGGGGGGCGAACCCGGTTCAGCGCCAGCGGCTCACCGCCGCGGATGTCACGCGGCACACCTGGCCGCTGCAATCCGAGGGTGTGACTGTCGGTCGGTTGTCAATCTACACCACGGATGCGCTCGTGCGGCAGAAACAGAAAGAAATTTTTCTCGATAGCCTAGGCGACAGCCTGTTGATGTCGGTCGTCCTGATGGCGCTGCTGATTCTCTTTTCCAAGTACCGCATCATCGATCCGCTGGCCCACTTCGTCGAGGCGCTGCAAGAGCGCGATGCTGATGGTATCCCGGTGCGGGTGCTTCCCAGCTTCAAATACCGGGAGTTGACGCTGCTGACCGATACGGTGAATGCCATGCTCGACATGATCCGCTCATCCCGGGCGGCGATCGAACGGGAGCGAACACGGCTGCGCAACGTCATCGATGGCACCCATGTGGGCACCTGGGAGTGGAACATTCAGACCGGCACCACCGAGTTCAATGAACGCTGGGCGGAGATCATCGGCTATGGTCTCGGGGAGCTCGGCCCCACCACCATCGAAACCTGGTGGCAACTCCTTCACCCGGATGACCGCGCAAAAGCTGAACAACAGCTGCAGCGCCATTTCGCCGGCAAAACACCTTTTTGCCGATACGAGGTCCGCATGAAGCACAAGGCGGGCCACTGGGTCTGGGTGCTCAATCGCGGCAAGGTGATCAGCCGCACGGCAAAGGGGCAGCCGCTGATGATGTATGGCACCTGTCAGGATATCAGCGAGCAGAAGGAAAATGAGCTCAGATTGCGCCTGGCCGCCAGCGTGTACGAGTGTATCAGCGATGGCATCATGGTTATCGATCCCGATGGGGTGATCCGGGATGTCAACGTCGCCTTCTGCCAGTTGACCGGCTACCAGGCGGGGGAGGTTCTGGGTGAAAGTATCCGCGTACTGAGGTCCGATCAGCAGGGTGAGCCCTCCTACCACACGGTGTGGCAGGCGCTGCTCACCCAAGGCAACTGGAGCGGCGAGCTCTGCTGCAAGCGCAAGAATGGGGAGCTTTTCCCCGCGTATCTGAAGGTGGATGCGATCCCCGGGGCTGATGGGCAGGTGGGGAATTTCGTCGTGCTGCTGTCGGACATCTCCCACTTCAAGGCGCATGAGCAGCAGCTGGAGCAGCTGGCCCATTTCGATGCCCTGACCGGACTGCCAAACCGGCTGGTGCTGGCCGAAAGGCTGCGCAACGCGATGGCGCAGGCGCGCCGGCGCGGTGAGCTGCTGGCGGTCGCTTTTCTCGATTTCGATGGCTTCAAATCGGTCAATGATCGGTTTGGCCATGATGCCGGCGACCAGCTGCTGATCACGATGGCGCAGCGGATGGAGCAGACCCTGCGGGAAAGCGATACCCTGGTGCGGATCGGTGGGGATGAGTTTGTCGTCCTGCTGCCGGATCTGACCGAGCCCGAGGGCTGCCTGCCCGTGATCCGGCGCCTGCTGGCGGTGGCGTCGAGCCCCGTCATGATCGAAGCTGATCGGGTGCAGGTATCGGCCAGCATTGGCGTTACCTTCTATCCCCAGGCCGGGGAGGTCAGCGCCGAGCAGCTGCTGCACCAGGCCGATCAGATGATGTATGCGGCGAAGTGGAGCGGCAAGAACCGGTACCAGCTGGCCGATCCGGCGCCGGGCCCGCAACACGCCGCCGGGTAGCGGCGGGGTCAGCCGGCGGCGCGGCTGAGACGGTCGCGGATATCCGCCCAGGCGGGGTCATCCGGTGGCGCCTCGACCCAGAGCCGGCGCACGCCGTCACAATCGGCCTGGTATAGAGCCGCATAGAGTGCCCGGCGATAGCCCTGGTGGTCGTCGGGCAACACGTTCAGGTGGTGGCAGGGCAGTGTGCTCAGGTGTGGTGAATACACCAGCGCACCGCTATCGGCATCCGCCGGGGCGAGCCGCGCCGTGATCTCCGCCGCCGTGCAGAGGGTGATGCGGGCATTGGGCCGGTAGTGGACCTGCTTGTTGCCCGAGACGGCGTGCCCGTGCTGGCGCGGCGTGTGTACCGGCACCGGCAGAAGGGGTTGCAACTGCTCGGCCGTGATGGGCCCGCTGCGCAGGATCTGCGCACTCTCCTCCCCCACCCGCAAAATGGTTGATTCCATGCCGACCCCGCAGGGGCCTCCATCGAGCACGGCGGCAATTATGCCATCCATACTGGCCAGCACCTGCTCGGCGCTGGTAGGGCTGAGTTTCTGATAGGGGTTGGCCGATGGCGCCGCCACCGCCAGATCGAAGCGCCGCAGCAGGGTCAGCAGCACCGGGTGGTCGGGCATCCGCACGCCGATCGTCTCCAGGGTGCCGGTGATCCGATCCGACACCGCCGGGTGGCGCTCGAAAATCAGGGTCAGCGGCCCCGGCCAGAACGCCGCCGCCAAGGGAGCGACCCACTCTGGAACGGTTTTGACCCAGCGCGGCAGCTGCTCCAGGGACGCGATATGGGTGATCAGCGGGTGGTTGCTGGGGCGCCGTTTGGCCGCAAAAATTCTGGCGACCGCCTCCGGGTTGGTGGCATCGGCGGCCAGGCCGTACACCGTTTCCGTCGGCACGGCAACCAGTTCGCCCGCCCGCAGCAGCTCGCCGGCCCGTTGCAGGTGGTCGGGGTGTTGTGCATTCAGTCTTTCCGTTTGCATCGCTTGCACCGGTCACGAGGGGGCGATTATTGTAACACTCGCCAGCGGCTATTACCCAACCTGCACCGTTTCGCCGCCGCTGAGATGGAGATTGTTCAATGGCAGAGAAGGTCGATTGGCGCGACAAATACAGAACGCTGGCGCTCGAGGTGGAGCAGCAGGAGCGGCAACAGTCACAGCAGAATGAGCTGCTGCATGGTCTGGCCACACAGCTCGATCTGGCGCTGCATGGCGAATCGGCCCCGCTCGATCGACTGCTGACGTCGCTGCTGGCCCAGCTGCAGGCAGGCAAGCTGGAGGCGGTGGCGGGGCTGCTGCGCAAAACCGAAAAACAGGTGCGCCAGATCGACGAGCACCGGGCGCGGCTGGCCCGGCAGCTGAGCAAACAGATCGATGAGTGGGCGCTGCTGTTACAGGGCACGGTCGAAGAACCCTCCGCGGCGCTGGTCGAAGCGCGGCAGACGCTGGCCGCCATGGCCGACGACCTGCAGCCGCTACCGGCGGTGATCGACACTCTGCTGAGCTTTCAACGCCAGAGTGCCCGCGCCCTCGACAGCGGTGCCCGTGGCGATGACCTGGCGCAGTCGGCAGAGTTGATCAGCAACCGCATGGCGCAACGCCTGCTGGAGTTGATCCAGCAGCTCAATGTGCCCGCCCACCAGCGCAAACGCGCCCGTGCGCTGATCGCGCGCCTCGAGGCGGGGCCCGACCCGGCCCAGTTGGAGCAGTGTCTCGCGGAGGTCGCCTCCCTGGCCCGGGTGTGCGCCGGCGGCTCCGGGGAGGATATTCAGGCCTACCTGGTCGGCTTGAGTGAGCAGCTGGCCTACCTGCGCCGCTTCTTCGACAAGGCGGAGCTGGCCGATACGGCGCAGCTGCGGCGCAACAATCTGCTCGACCAGACGGTGCGCCATGATGTCGAGGAGATCAACCAGGCGGTCATGTCGACCCATGATATCGATCAATTGAAAACAGCGGTCAGCACCCAGCTGGCCAGCCTGATGCGCGCGATGGACGCTCACAAAAGAGCGGAAGAACAGCATATCGCCGAACTGAAGCGGGAGCGGCAGCAACTGCTGGGCCGCCTGGAGGAGATGGAGCAGAAAGCCACCGCCTTCCGCGCGAGCGCCGAACAGGCACACCTGCAGTCCCGTACCGATCCGCTCACCGGGCTGGCGAACCGACTTGCCTACGACCAGCAGCTCGAGAACGAGCTGCTGCGCTACCGGCGCTACGCTACCCCCTTCTCGCTCTGTATCGCCGACATCGACCGTTTCAAGCGGATCAACGATCAGTACGGCCACCTGGTGGGCGACAAGGTGCTGCGGCTGATAGCCAAGGTGATGCGCACCACGCTGCGCGGCACCGACTTCGTGGCCCGTTTCGGCGGCGAGGAGTTTGCCATCCTGCTGCCCTCGACCCGCGCTGAATCCGCCTATCAGGCGGCTGAAAAGATACGTCAGGCGGTTGCGCGCAGCCCGTTCAACTTTCAGGGTCACCCGGTGCAGATCACGCTCTCCCTGGGCGTCGCGGAGGTGACCTCCACTGATAGCGGCGACTCCCTGTTCGCCCGCGCCGACAGCCATCTGTATACCGCCAAAAACAGCGGCCGCAACCGCGTGGTCATGCAGTGAATCCCACCGCGCCCGGCGCCATCTACCCGGTCCGGGCTGAACCGCTACGGTAGCTCCCCCGCGGCGGATCGCTCCCGCTCCCGCCCCTGCTATCGCTACCGCCCTGTTTTCTCTCCCCTTTCCCTCTGTGCCCTGGCCCGCCGGGCCCGGAGCCGGTTGCGAGCGCCACTTTTTTACCCCGCTTTTCCATGTTGCATCCGCGCTGCTTACTACCTATAGTGTCGCGTAGTGGGGGAAAGTGGTTAAAAGTGGGTAATTTGGGGAGAGACGGTGGGCGTCATGTTCCGCGGAGTCAATCCGATCAACCTCGACGCCAAGGGTCGCATGGCGCTGCCGGCACGCTATCGCGAGTCGGTGCAGAGCCATTGCGAGGGGCGCATGGTGGTCACGATCGACACCGAGGACAGATGCCTGCTGCTCTACCCGCAGCCCGAGTGGGATGAGATTCAGGCTCGCATCGACGCACTGCCCAGCTTCAACAAGGCGGTGCGCCGCATTCAGCGCCTGCTGACCGGCCATGCCACCGATCTGGAGCTGGATGCCAACGGGCGCATGTTGCTGCCGGCCCCCCTGCGTGAGTATGCCGGGCTGGACAAAAAGATCGTTTTGCTCGGCCAAGGCAACAAGTTTGAAATCTGGAGTGAAGCGCTCTGGAACCGTACCCGTGATGAGTATCTGCAGGCCGATGAGGAGGAAGAGATTCCGCAGGCGCTGCAGTCACTGTCACTGTGATCTACTCCCAGCTAGCGGGGCAGCATGAGCCAGACATTGAGCCACAGCACGGTTTTGCTGGACGAGGCGGTCGAAGCGCTGCTGACCGACCCGGAGGGTGTCTATGTCGATGCCACGTTCGGGCGCGGCGGCCACAGCGCCCGTATCCTTGCCAGGCTCGCTGCCGCCGGGCGGCTGCTGGCGATCGACAAAGACCCGGAGGCGATCCGGTTCGCCCGCGAGCGCTTCGCCGCCGAGCCCCGTTTGCAGATCGAGCACGGCTCGTTTGCCCAGCTGCGGCGGCTGGTCGAGCAGCGTGGCTGGCTGGGGCAGGTGAGCGGGGTGCTGCTGGATCTGGGGGTCAGCTCGCCACAGCTGGATGACCCGCAGCGGGGGTTCAGCTTCACCCATGATGGCCCGCTCGATATGCGTATGGACCCCAGTCGGGGGGAGAGCGCCGCCGACTGGATCAACCGGGCCAGCGAGCAGGAGCTGGCGGATGTGATCTATCGCTACGGCGAGGAGCGGTTTTCCCGACGGATGGCCCGGGCGATCGTGGCGCAGCGGGAACAGGCGCCGATCACCACCACCGCCCGGCTGGCGGGGATCATCGCCGCCGCCAATCCGCGCTGGGAGAAAGGCAAAAACCCGGCGACGCGGGCTTTTCAAGCGATCCGTATCCATATCAATCGTGAGCTGGAGGAGGTGGAGCAGTGCCTCGATCAGGCGCTCGAGGTGCTCACCCCCGGTGGCAGGCTGGTGGTGATCAGTTTCCACTCGCTGGAGGATCGGATGGTGAAGCGCTTCATTCGGCGCCACGTCAAGGGTGATGAGCACCTGCCGGCGGAGGTGCCGGTCACCGATGCGATGTTGCAACGCCGGCTGAAATCGGCCGGCAAGGCGGTGAAGGCGGGGCAGGAGGAGCTGAGCCGGAACCCCAGAGCCCGCAGCGCGGTGATGCGCACCGCCATCAAGCTGGCATGAGGTTCGGTCTCGAGCGGCTCGCCGTGAGGATGGCCGGATTCTGGCGCGGGCGAAGGCGCGCCCCCCGCCGCCGGGTCGAGCCGCGCCACGCGCTCGATCCTGCCCGGCAGCGGATGATCGGCGCGGGTGAGTTGCTGGCGCCGGTGCTGTTGCTGACGGGGGTGACGCTGGCGGTGGTGATCAGCGCGATGGCGGTCATCTTCTCCGCCTATGAGTACCGCCGCCTGTTCAACCAGCACCAGATTCTGGTGCAGCAGTGGGATGAGTTACAGGTGGAGTGGGGGCAGTACCTGCTGGAGCAGAGCGTCTGGTCCTCACAGCAGCGGATAGAGTCGCTGGCGAGCCATGAGATGGATATGGTCGTGCCCAAAACCGAAGCAATCGAGATCGTGCGCCATGAGCAAGAGTGAAGACCCGATCATACAGACCCATGCGGCCAGAAGCTGGCGGATCTGGCTGGTCGTGTTGTTGCTGGCGCTGATCGTGGCCGCTATCACCTCGAAGCTGCTGTCGCTCTACGGCGATAGCCGCGCCTTCCTGCGCAAGGAGGGGGAGGCGCGCACCGTGCGCACCGTGCTGATCCCGGCCCACCGCGGCCTGATCACCGATCGCAACGGTGAACCGCTGGCGGTGAGCGCGCCGGTGGCGACCATCTGGGCCGACCCGCCGGAAACCGATCTGCAACACGCCGGGCTGAGCCGGCTGGCGCGGCTGCTCGGTATGCAACCTGAGCGACTCCGGGCGCTACTGAACGCAAACGCCGACCGCCACTTCCTCTACCTGAAGCGGCAGGTCACGCCGGAGCTGGCCGCGGCCGTCGAGGCGCTGCGAATCCCCGGAGTGCACGCCGACCGGGAGTACAAACGCTACTACCCGGCCGGGGAGGTGGCCACCCATCTGATCGGCTTCACCAATGTGGATGGCGAGGGTCAGGAGGGGCTCGAGCTGGCCTACAACCATAGCCTGCGCGGCGAGCCGGGGCGCAAACTGGTGCTCAAGGATCGGCTGGGGCGCACCATCAAACATATCCGCTCCCTCGAGGATGCCGATGCCGGCAACGATCTGCAGTTGAGCATCGATATGCGCCTACAGTACATGGCCTACCGTGAGCTGAAGGCGGCGGTGGAGACCCACCGGGCCGATTCCGGCGCCGCCGTGGTGCTGGATGTCAACACCGGCGAGGTGCTGGCGCTGGTGAATCAGCCCTCCTATAACCCCAACGACCGTTCCACGCTCAACGCCGATGCCCTGCGCAACCGGGCCATGACCGATCTGTTTGAACCGGGTTCTACCATCAAGCCACTGACCGTGGCCGCGGCCATCATGAGCGGTCAGTTCAGCGCCGAGTCGGTGATCGACACCTCGCCGGGTTACATCCGGGTGGGCGGTGCCACCATCAACGATCATCGCAACTACGGCAAACTGAACCTGACCCGCATCATCACCAAATCCAGCAATGTGGGGGTGACCCGGCTCGCCCTTGCCCTGCCCCACGACGCCATCCGTAACCTTTTACACAACGTGGGGTTTGGGCGCGTCACGGGCACCGGCTTTCCCGGTGAGCGCGGCGGTGTGCTGCCCTATCTGTCGGAGCGTCAGCGTGTCGAGCGGGCGACCCTCTCCTACGGCTATGGCCTCTCCACCACTCTGCTGCAGCTGGCGCAGGCTTATCTCCCGCTGGCGGCCGACGGCATCCTGCGCCCCGTGTCGCTGCTCAAGCGCACGCAGATCCCCGCGGGTACCCGGGTACTGCCGCCGGGGGTTGGGCCGCAGCTGCTGGCGATGCTGGAAACGGTGATCAGCCCGGAGGGGACCGGGAGCCGGGCGGCGGTGGAGGGCTATCGGGTCGGGGGCAAGACCGGCACGGTGCACAAGGCCAGTGGCGGCGGCTACGCCGAGGACAGGTATGTCGCCGTGTTCGCCGGGATTGCGCCCCTGACCAACCCCCGGCTGGTGATTGCGGTGATGGTGGATAACCCGAAAGGGCAGGAGTATTTCGGTGGGCTGGTGGCCGCGCCGGTGTTTTCCCGCATTGCCGCCGGTGCGCTGCGGCTGTTGAATGTGCCCCCCGACGACTGGCCCGAACCCCCTTCAACCCAGGTGGCATTGCAATGAGGCGCTACTCGAAACCGTTGCAGAGTTTGCTGCCGCAGGGGTGGAGACCCCCTGCGGCTTTGCCGTCTGGGCGGGCGCTGCATGTCAGCGGGCTGGCGCTGGACAGCCGCCGCGTTCAGCCGGGTGATCTGTTCATCGCCCGGGCCGGGAGCCACCAGCGTGGCGCCGATTTCATCGCCGAGGCGCTCCAACGGGGTGCCGTTGCGGTGATGGCACAGCGCGGCGAGCTGAGCGAGGCGGAGCGGGCGGCGCTCTCCGTTCCGCTGTTGGAGGTGGATGAGCTGGACTCGATGGCGGGCCAGGTAGCGAGCCGTTTTCATGGCCGGCCGAGCGGACAGCTGCGGGTGATCGGCATCACCGGCACCAACGGCAAGACCTCCTGCAGTTTTTATTTGGCACAGGCGCTGGAGTCGTTGGGCCATCGCTGCGCCGTGATCGGCACCCTGGGCAGCGGTTTTATCGCTGAGCTGGAGCCGGCCACCCATACCACGCCAGACCCCATCACCCTGCAGGCACGGCTGGCCCGACTCCGGCGGCAGGGCGCCGAGTATGTGGTGATGGAGGTCTCCAGCCACGCCCTGGAGCAAAAGCGTGTCGCCGGGGTGGAGTTCGCCGCGGCGGGATTCACCAACCTGACCCGTGACCATCTGGACTACCACGGCGACATGGCCCGCTACGGTGGCGCCAAGGCGCGGCTGTTCGTCGACCACGCCCCGCCGCTGCAGGCGTTCAATCTGGAGGATCGGTTTGGTCGCAGCCTGTATGAGCGCCAGCTCACCACCCCCGCGCGGGTGTTGGGGTTCGCCCTTGCCGCCGGCCCCGGTATCGATCTGTCCGCCAGCCAGTTGCAGTTCGATCAGCACGGCTGCCGCTTCGATCTGCGGACCCCGGCCGGGCGCCAACGGATCGAGTCGGTGCTGCTGGGGCGCTTCAACGTCAGTAACCTGCTGCTGTGCGCGACCCTGTTGCAGCTGCTGGGGTTCGGCCCGGAGGCGATCGCCACCGCGTTGGGCCGGCTCGAGCCGGTGGCGGGGCGGATGCAGTGCCTGCCCCGGGGGGAGGGGCAGCCACAGGTGGTGATTGATTACGCCCACACCCCGGATGCGCTGGCGCAGGCGCTGCAGGCCCTGCGTCTGCACCGCCCCGGCCGGGGCCTGCTCTGGTGCGTGTTTGGTTGCGGCGGCGAACGGGATCGGGGCAAGCGGCCCGAGATGGGCGCAGTGGCGGCACGGCTGGCCGACCGGCTGGTAGTGACCAGCGACAACCCACGCGGCGAGCCGGCGCAGCAGATCATCCGCGAGGTGCAAGCGGGGATACCGACCACGGCCCCGCTCCATCTGGAGGTGGAGCGGGGCCGCGCCATTCGCTGGGCGATCCGCCACGCCGGTCCTGACGATCTGGTTCTGATTGCGGGCAAGGGGCATGAAAACTATCAGGAGATAGAGGGGGTACGTCACCCCTTCAGTGATCATGAGCACGCCACCAGTGCATTGCAACAGGAAGCTGAAGTATGATGCGCGCCTTTGAATTGACTGAACTGTGCCAGGTGCTCGAGGCGCATCTGCGGGGAGAGAACCGGCGTGTCGGAGGGGTTGTTACCGATACCCGACAGTTGCAGCCGGGGGAGCTGTTCGTGGCGTTGCGGGGGCCCAATTTCGATGGTCACGATTTCGTCGCCGAGGCGGAGCGCAAGGGGGCGGGCGCCGTGGTGGTGAACCGACCGCTGCCCACCGCCCTGCCCCAGCTGGTGGTCAGCGACACCCTGAAGGCACTGGGCCGGCTGGGGGGCTACAACCGCGCTCTGTTCCGGGCGCCCGTGTTTGCCGTCACCGGAAGCTGCGGCAAAACCACGGTGAAGGAGATGCTGGCGCGACTCCTGGCCAGTGGCGGCAAGGTGCTGGCCACCCACGGTAATCTGAACAACGAAGTGGGCGTGCCGCTGACACTGCTGCAGCTGGCGCCCGAGCATGAGGCCGCGGTGATCGAGCTCGGCGCCAGCGCGCCGGGGGAGATCGCCCGCACCGCCGCCATGACCCGCCCCGATGTGGCGCTGGTCAACAATGCGATGGGGGCCCACCTGGAGGGGTTTGGCGGGCTTGCCGGCGTGGTGCGGGCCAAGGGAGAGATCTTCACGGGGCTGCCGGAGGGCGGGGTCGGGGTGGTGAATCTGGATTCACCCCACGCTCCGGCCTGGATCGAACGCCTGCAGCAGCTGGGGCGGCGGATGATCAGCTTTGGGGTGGAGAATGGCGCCGCCGATGTCAACGCCTCGAAACTGGAGATGAACCCGGACGGGAGCTGGCGGTTTGTGCTGGAGGATGGCACCGAACGGTTGCCGGTGGCGCTGAAACTGCTGGGACGACACAACGTGGCCAATGCCACGGCGGCGGTGGCGGCCTGGGTGGCCGCCGGGCGTCCGCTGAGCAAAATTGCCGGCGTGCTGGAGCAGTGCCGTCCGGTGGCCGGCCGCCTCAGCCCCCACACCCTCGCCAACGGCGCGTTGCTGATCGATGACAGCTATAACGCCAACGCAGACGCGGTGAAGGCGGCGATCGACCTGCTGGCGCAGCTGCCGGGGCACCGGGTGCTGGTGCTGGGGGAGATGGCGGAGCTGGGTGAGCAATCGGCGCCACTGCACGCCGAGGTGGGGCGGTACGCCGCCGAGCGGCAGATCGATCAGCTGCTGGCGGTCGGCCCCGCCACGCGCGCCGCCGTCGCCGCCTACGCGGCGCTCAAGCCGGGTGGCGAGCATTTTCCCAGCCAGGCACGACTGATCGACCAAATTCAGGCACTGCCGCCGCAGCGGCTGACCCTTCTGGTCAAGGGTTCGCGCAGCGCCGCCATGGACCGGGTGGTCGCGGCCCTGTTGGAAGGGGGGAACTGACACCATGCTTTTGTTGCTGGCGGACTACTTGGCACAGTTTTATTCCGGCTTCGGGGTGTTCCGCTACATCACCCTGCGCGGCATTTTGGGCGTGTTGACCGCGCTGGGCCTCGCGCTGTATCTGGGGCCCTGGTTGATCACCTGGCTGAAGGCGCAGCAGATTGGCCAGGCGATCCGTTCCGACGGCCCTCAATCCCATCTGAGCAAGGCGGGCACCCCCACCATGGGCGGGGCGTTGATCCTGCTTTCCATCACCCTCAGCACCCTGTTGTGGAGTGATCTGAGCAGCCGCTATGTCTGGGTGACGCTGATCGTAACCCTGATCTTTGGTGCCGTGGGCTGGGTGGATGACTGGCGCAAGGTGATCGAGAAGAATCCCCGTGGACTGCCCGCGCGCTGGAAGTATTTCTGGCAGTCGATCGGCGGTCTGGGGGCGGCCCTGGTGCTCTACCTGACCGCCCAGTCGCCGGTGGAGACCCAGCTGATCCTGCCCTTTTTCAAGGATGTGGCGCTCGATCTGGGGATATTTTTCATCGTCTTTACCTACTTCGTGATCGTGGGCAGTTCCAACGCGGTCAACCTGACCGATGGCCTCGATGGCCTGGCGATCATGCCGACGGTGATGGTGGCGGCGGCGCTGGCCGTGTTTGCCTACCTGAGCGGTCACGCTCAGTTTGCCAACTATCTGCATATCCCCCATGTGGCCGGTGCCGGCGAGTTGATCATCTTTTGTGGCGCCATCGTTGGCGCCGGGCTGGGGTTTCTCTGGTTCAACACCTATCCCGCGCAGGTGTTCATGGGGGATGTGGGAGCCCTGTCGCTGGGGGCGGCGCTGGGGGTGGTGGCGGTGATCGTGCGCCAGGAGCTGGTGCTGCTGATCATGGGGGGAGTGTTCGTGATGGAGACCATCTCGGTGATCCTTCAGGTGGCCTCGTTCAAGCTGACCGGGCGGCGTATCTTCCGCATGGCACCGATCCACCACCACTTTGAACTGAAAGGGTGGCCGGAGCCGCGGGTGATCGTCCGTTTCTGGATCATCACGGTGGTTCTGGTGCTGATCGGCCTGGCCACGTTGAAGATTCGCTGACGCATTTATGCAGGCAGGAGAGAGGGTGTGAGTCTGATTACCACTGACAAACAGCGCATCATCATCGGTCTGGGCCAGACCGGGCTCTCCTGCGCGCGTCACCTGCGCCGGCGGGGGGTTCCCTTCGCCCTCTGCGACACCCGCGAGGGCGTGGCGGCGGCAAAGGCGGTGCGGGCGGAATTTCCCACCGTGGAGCTGCGCCTGGGCGAGCTCGATGGCGACTGGCTGGCCCGCGCCGGGGAGCTGATCATCAGCCCCGGGGTGGACAAGCGGCATCCGGCCATCGCGTTTGCCGCGGCGGCGGGGGTGCCGCTGCGCGGCGACATCGACCTGTTCTGCCTCGAGGCGAGCGCGCCCATCGTGGCGATCACCGGCTCCAATGCCAAAACGACCGTCACCACCTTGCTGGGTGAGATGGCTTCAGCCGCCGGTATCAAGGTGGGGGTGGGCGGCAATATCGGCACCCCGGCACTGGATCTACTGGCCGATCCGGCCGAGCTCTACCTGCTCGAGTTGTCCAGCTTTCAGCTGGAAACCACCCACCAGCTGCGCGCCGCGGCCGCCACCGTGCTCAATGTCAGCCCCGACCATCTCGATCGCTATGACGACCTGCAGGAGTACGTCGTGACCAAGCAGCGGATCTACCGGGGCGCCAGGGTGGCGGTGGTCAACCGGGACGATCCATTGACCCAGCCGCTGCTGGCCCGTGGAGTGCAGCAGCGCAGTTTTGGTCTCGATCGGCCGGATCTGAAGGAGTACGGCCTGCTCGATCACGGCGGTGAAAGCTGGCTCGCCCGCGGGCTGGAGCCACTGCTGCCGGTGGCGGCGCTGCAGCTGCGCGGTCGCCACAATCTGGCCAACGCACTGGCGGCGCTGGCGCTGGCGGAGGCGGTCGCTATTCCGCGCGCCGCCGCGCTGCAAGCGCTGCGCCGGTTTACCGGCCTGGCGCACCGCTGCCAGTGGGTCGCCCAGGTGGCGGGGGTGAACTACTACAACGACTCCAAGGGGACCAATGTGGGCGCCACCCTGGCGGCGCTGGAGGGGTTGGGGGCGACGTTGCCGGGCGATGCCGGTCTGATTTTGATCGCGGGCGGTGTCGGCAAGGGGCAGAACTTTGCCCCGCTGGCCCCAGCGCTGCGCCGCTACGCCCGTGAGCTGATCCTGATCGGCCGTGACGCGGACCAGATCGCCGCCGAGGTGGGCGCGCCCCGGCCCCATTTTGCCAGCGACATGGTAGCGGCGGTGGCGCGAGCCAAGGCGCTGGCCCGGCCGGGTGATCTGGTGCTGCTGTCGCCGGCCTGCGCCAGCTTTGACATGTTTTCCGGCTACATCGAGCGGGGCCAGGCGTTCATTCAGGCGGTGGAGGGGCTGAGATGAGGCTGACGCTACCGGCCATGGAGATTCCCCCCCGGTTGCGGATACCCGCCGGGGTGGCGCCGATCGACCCCCCGCTGCTGCTGAGCTCATTGGCCCTGATGCTGATCGGGCTGGTGATGGTGGCCTCCGCCTCGATGGATGTGGCGGCAAGGGATTTTGGTTCCCCCACCCATTACATTGTGCGCCACGGCGGTTTTCTGCTGGCCGCCCTGCTGGCCGCGGCGGTGGTGTTGCAGGTGCCGATCAGGGCCTGGGAGCAGTACAGCGGAGTGTTGCTGCTGATCGGGTTGGCGTTCCTGATCCTGGTGCTGGTTCCCGGTGTCGGCCGGGAGGTGAACGGCTCCCGCCGCTGGATCGGCGTGGGGCCGATCAATATCCAGGCCTCCGAAATTGCCAAGGTGTGCATGGTGATCTTCATCAGCGGTTATCTGGTCAGGCGGTTGGCCGAGGTGCGCAGCGGCTGGTGGGGGGTGGTGAAACCGGCCATCCCGATGGGATTTTACGGGGTGGCGCTGCTGCTGGAGCCCGACTACGGGGCGCTGGTCGTGCTCGTCGGCACCGTGTCCGGCATGGTGTTTCTGGGCGGAATGCGGTTCATGCAGCTGGTGGTCGTGGTGCTCTCCGCCAGCCTGCTGGTGGGATTGCTCGCCTTTGCCCAGCCCTACCGGCTCGAGCGGCTGAAAAGTTTCACCAATCCCTGGGCCGATCCCTACGGCAGCGGCTACCAGCTGTCGCAGGCGCAGATCGCCTTTGGCCGCGGCGGCTGGTTTGGTACCGGCCTGGGCAACAGCGTGCAGAAACTGTTCTACCTGCCGGAGGCGCATACCGACTTCGTTTATTCGGTGTTGGCGGAGGAGTTGGGGCTGCTGGGGGCGCTGGTGGTGATGGCGCTCTATCTGTTGCTGGTGGCGCGGATCGTCATCATCGGTCGCCGCGCGGAAAAAACACAGCAGTTCTTCAAGGCGTACATGGTCTATGGCTTCGGGTTGATCATCGCCGGCCAGGCGCTGATCAATATCGGTGTCAATGTGGGTGCGCTGCCCACCAAGGGGCTGACGCTGCCGCTGCTCAGTTATGGCGGCTCCAGTCTGCTGGTCTGTGCCGCCATGGTCGCCATCGTGCTGCGGGTGGATTACGAACTCAGGTGCCAACGGTTGCAGCAGGTGCCGCGCGAACTGCCGCTGTTGCGGCGGCTGCTGAAGCTGAAGGAGCGGCCACTATGAGCGCTCACCAACGCAAGGTGTTGATCATGGCCGGGGGTACCGGCGGGCATGTGTTTCCCGCGCTGGCAACGGCGGAGATTCTGCGCCAGCGTGGGGTGGCGGTGGAGTGGCTGGGCAGCCGGGCCGGTATCGAAAACGAGCTGGTGCCCGGGGCCGGCATCGCGCTCTATCGCATCGAGGTGACCGGGCTGCGCGGCAAGGGGGGGGCGGGCCTGCTGCTGGCACCGTTTCGCCTTGCCCGCGCCCTGGGGCAGGCACTGGCCGTGTTGCGGCGCGCCAGGCCGGATCTGGTGCTGGGGATGGGTGGCTTCGCCTCCGGCCCCGGCGGCCTGGCGGCCTGGCTGTTGCGGGTGCCGCTGGTGGTGCATGAGCAAAATGCGATTCCGGGCCTGACCAACCGCACCCTGGCGCGGCTGGCAAGCCGGGTGTTGCAGGCTTTCCCGCAGGCCTTTGCCGGGCGCGCGGACGCGATCACCACCGGTAATCCGGTGCGGGGGCCGATCCTCGAGCTGGCGCCGCCGGCAGAGCGCTTTGCCGGCCGTGAAGGGCCGCTGCGCCTGCTGGTGGTGGGGGGCAGCCTGGGGGCGCGGGCGATCAACGAGATGTTGCCCCGGGCGCTGGCGCTGCTGGAGCCCGGACAGCGGCCCGAGGTGTGGCACCAAACGGGCAAGGCTCATCTGGAGGCGACCACGGCGGCCTACGCCGAGGCGGGGGTGCAGGCCAGCGTGGTGCCGTTCATCGAGCGGATGGACCGGGCCTACGGCTGGGCCGATCTGGTAGTGTGCCGCGCCGGCGCGCTGACCGTGAGCGAGATCGAGATTGCCGGCCTGGGCGCCATCTTTGTGCCCTTTCCCTACGCGGTGGATGACCACCAGAGCGCCAATGCGCGCCACCTGGAGCAGGCCGGTGCCGCGCGGGTGGTACAGCAGGCCGAGCTGAGCCCGCAGCGGCTGGCAGCGCTGCTGCAGGAGATGGGCACACGGGAGCAACTGCTGCAGATGGCAGAGCGGGCGCGGCAACAGGCTCGGCCCGCGGCGAGCACCACGGTGGCAGAGATCTGTCTGGAGGTTATGAGGTGAGCGCGGTGAACCGTACGGTAAAAGTCCATGAGGTGCCCGAGATGCGCCGCATCCGCCGCATCCATTTCGTCGGCATCGGCGGCGTTGGTATGTGTGGCATTGCCGAAGTGCTGCTGAACCAGGGCTACGAGATATCGGGCTCCGATCTGCGCCGCTCTGCAACCACCGATCGGCTGAAATCGCTCGGGGCCCAGATTTTTATCGGCCACGCCGAGGGCAATGTGGTGGGAGCCCATGTGGTGGTGACCTCCTCCGCGGTCAAGGCCGACAACCCGGAGGTGGCCGCCGCCCGCGAGCTGCGCATTCCGGTGGTCCGCCGCGCCGAAATGCTGGCCGAACTGATGCGCTACCGCCACGGCATCGCGGTGGCGGGCACCCACGGCAAAACCACCACCACCAGCCTGATGGCATCGATCATGGCGGAGGGCGGGCTCGACCCCACCTTCGTGATCGGGGGGCGACTGACCCGCGCCGGCAGCAACGCCCAGCTGGGGGGCAGCCGCTATCTGGTGGCGGAAGCGGACGAGAGTGACGCCTCTTTTCTTCACCTGCAGCCGATGGTGGCGATCGTCACCAATATCGACGCCGACCATCTGGACACCTATGGCGGCGATTTCGGCAAGCTGAAGCAGACTTTCGTCAGCTTTCTGCACAACCTGCCCTTTTACGGCCTCGCCGTGCTCTGCAGCGACGACCCGGTGGTGCGGGAGATTCTGCCGGAGGTGAGCCGGCCGATGCTCACCTATGGCTTCCAGGAGGGAGCCGACTACCGGGCGGTGGATCTGCGCCAGCACGGCATGCAGACCCGTTTCAGGGTGGAGCGCCCGGCGGGGCAGCCGCCGCTGGAGCTCTGCCTCAATATGCCGGGGCGGCACAACGTGCTCAATGCGCTGGCCTGCATCGCGGTCGCCTCCGACGAGCAGATCGATGACGGCGCCATCGTGCGCGCGCTGGAAACCTTCGCGGGGGTCGGGCGCCGCTTCCAGGTACTGGGTGAGCTGCCGTTGGCACAGGGCAGCGTCACGCTGGTGGATGATTATGGCCACCACCCGCGCGAGGTGCAGGCGGTCATCCGCGCCGTGCGCGAGGGCTGGCCCGATCGGCGTCTGGTGATGATCTATCAGCCGCACCGGTTCAGCCGTACCCGGGATCTGTACGAGGATTTCGTTCAGGTGCTGTCGGAGGTGGACCTGCTGTTACTGATGGAGGTCTACCCGGCCGGTGAGGAGCCGATACCGGGCGCCGACGGGCGCAGCCTCTGCCGCAGCATCCGCCAGCGGGGGGTGGAGCCGCTGTTCGTCGAAGGGCCGGATGACGTGGCCGAGCTGCTGCGAAACCTGTTGCAGCCGGGGGATCTGCTGCTGACGCAGGGCGCGGGCGACATCACCCGACTGGCACACCAACTGAAGCAGGAGCATCTCATGGCGGTCGAGGCGGAGAAACAGCATGAGTGAGTGGCGTCTGACACGGGCGGAGGCCGCCGCCTTTGGGCGCGTGGCCGTGATCATGGGGGGGCGCTCCGCCGAACGGGAGATCTCCCTGCGCAGCGGGGCGGAGGTGCTGCGCGGCCTGCAGGCCGCCGCGGTGGATGCCTTTGCCATCGATCTGGCGGCGAAGGGGCGCGACCCGGTGGCGCAGTTGCTACAGGCCGATTTCGACCGCGCCTTTCTCATTCTGCACGGCCGTGGCGGGGAGGATGGCACCATTCAGGGGTTGCTGGAGATGATGCACAAACCCTACACCGGCAGCGGGGTGTGCGCATCGGCCCTGGCCATGGACAAGCTGCGCTGCAAGCTGCTGTGGCAGGGGGCGGGGTTGCCGACACCGGCATTCGCCGTACTGGATGAAGGGGCCGACTTGGCCGCCGTGGAGGCGCGTCTGGGGTATCCGATCATGGTCAAGCCTGCCCACGAAGGCTCCAGCATCGGCATGAACAAGGTGCGCAGCCGCAGTGAGCTGGAAACCGCCTTCGCCCAGGCAACCGCCTATGACAGCAGCGTGATCGCCGAGCAGTGGGTGGATGGACCGGAGTTCACCGTGACCGTGCTCGGGCAGGAAACGCTGCCGGTGATCCGGCTGGAAACGCCGCATGATTTCTACGACTTCACCGCCAAGTATGAAGCGGCGGATACCGGCTACCACTTCAAAACCGCGCTCTCGCCGCAGCAGACCGAGTCGCTGCAGCAGTTGGTGCGCCAAGCGTTCGCCACCGTCGGCTGCCGGGGCTGGGGGCGGGTGGATGTGATGATGGATGCCAAGGGGCAGTTTCAGCTGCTGGAGGTCAACACGGCTCCCGGCATGACCGACCACAGCCTGGTGCCGATGGCGGCCCGGGCAGCGGGCATCGGCTTCAGCCAGCTGGTGGTCGAGATTCTGCGCACGGCGGGAGCGGGGTAGGGCGATGGGGCGGGGATATGGCGAGCAGCCGCCGGCGCAGGGGTTGGACCGTTACTGGCGCAGTGTGGTGGTGCTGACGCTGCTGGTGGTGTTCGTCGGCATCACCAGCTCGGCGCTGCGGGAGCTCTGGGGCTGGCTGAACCGACCGGTGGCCGAGATTCGCATGGCCGGGGTGACCCGCCATCTGAGCAAAAGCGCTCTGGCACACACCCTGGCCGGGGGGATCAGCCGCCCGCTGCTGCAGCTGGATCTGCGCCAGATTCAGGCGCAGCTGATCGACGACCCCTGGGTACACAACGCCAGCGTCAGGCGGCAGTGGCCCCCCTCGCTGGAGGTGCAGCTGGAGGAGGAGGTGCCGGTTGCCCGCTGGGGCGACAAGGGGCTGTTGAACCATCAGGGCGATATTTTCTGGCCCGAGCTGAAACCGGAACACCGGGCGCTGCCACGGCTGAGTGGCCCCGCTCACGAAACGGTCAGGATCATGCAGCAGTTCCATGATCTCAACCGGATGTTTTCCAGTGAGGGGCTGCGGATCACGGCATTGACCCTGGAAACCCGCGGCGCCTGGACGCTGCAGTTGAGCAACGGCATCCGCGTCGTTGCCGGTCGGGAGCAGCTGGTGCCGCGACTGAGACGGTTTTTGATCATCTATCGCCAGAAACTGGCCGCCCGGGCGGGACAGATAGAACAGGTCGATATTCGATACACCAATGGCGTGGCCGTCAGTTGGCGCGCGGGAGCAGGGCAAGATAATGCAGGTTAGGGGCGATATGGCAGGGAACATGATCGTTGCACTCGATATCGGCACCTCGAAGGTGGTCTGTCTGGTGGGTGAGATCACCCCCCAGGGCACCATCGAGATCGTCGGTGTCGGCGCCCAGCCCTCACGGGGGTTGAAGCGCGGCGTGGTGG
>JAXHUI010000018.1:0-38385 GCA_034189745.1 Pseudomonadota bacterium | reverse complement strand
GTGCAGGCGGCGTTCACCTACTCATTTCCCATCAGTGAGCTGATCCCCGCCATCAAATACCGCCGCCAGCCGGCGCACCTGGGCTGGCTGGCGGCGGTGTTGGCCGAGTTCATCCGCCAGCGCCAAACGGCGCCGTGGCCCGACGCGCTGGTGCCGGTGCCGATGCACCCCTTCAGCCAGATCCACCGTGGTTACAATCAGGCTCAGCTGCTGGCACAGCGGCTGGGGGAGCAACTGCATATTCCAGTCAGCCCCTGCCTGCACAAACAGCGCCGCACCCCCAGGCAGGTGTCGCTCAACCTCGCGCAGCGACGCCATAACCTGCAGGGCGCGTTTACCCTGCGCGGGGGCGTGGCCGAGCATGTCGCCTTGGTGGACGATGTGATGACCACCGGCACCACCGCCTCGACCCTGGCGCGGCTCCTGCTGGAACAGGGGTGCCAGCGGGTCGATGTCTGGGTGCTGGCGAGAACCGCGCAAGAGCCGTGAGGTGGGCACGTCCCGCCGCTTCGGCCCAATGGGAGATCGACCGGCGCAGGCGTTTTTGCTAGGTTGAAGGATATTTCCTGGCTGGATGGAACGAGCGATGACATTGGCAATGTTGGGCGAGCTGGTTGGCGGCATCGGTCTGTTTCTGCTGGGCATGCAACTGCTCACCGATGGCCTCAAGCAGGCGGCGGGGCGTTCCCTGCGGGCGGCGCTGGAGCTGGCGACCGGCTCACGCCTGCGTGGGCTGATTTCAGGCACCCTGATCACGGCTCTGGTGCAGTCCTCCAGCGCCGTCACCGTGGCGACGCTGGGGTTTGTGAACGCCGGCCTGCTGACGCTGACCCAGTCGGTTTCCATCATCTACGGCAGCAATATCGGCACCACCATGGTCGGCTGGCTGGTGGCCCTGATCGGTTTCAAGTTCAAGATCAGCGCCTTTGCCCTCCCCATGATCGGCCTGGGGATGGTGCTGCGGGTCGGCGGCAACGACAAGCGGGTCGGCCATATCGGCACCAGCCTGGCCGGCTTCGGCATCTTTTTCATCGGCCTGGATTTTCTGCGCGGTGCTTTCGTCGGCCTGGGGGATTCGGTTCCGCTGGCCGAGTTGGGGGCCGGCCCATTGGCATTGGCGCTGTTCGTTCTGGCGGGGATCGCGCTGACCTTCTTGATGCAGGCCTCCGCCGCCGCCATCGCCATCGCCCTGTCACTGGTACACACCGGCAGCATCTCCCTGGCCGCCGCCGCGGCGCTGGTCATCGGCGCCAACGTGGGCACCACGACCACCGCCCTGCTGGCATCGATCGGCGCCACCTCCAACGCCAAGCGAATTTCGGCCGCCCATGTGATCTTCAATCTGGTCACCGGGCTGGTCGGCCTGCTGCTGCTGATGCTGCTGAGCGGCTTCCTCGACCGGCTGGACCCGGCCCGGTTCGATCTGGCGTTGCTGCTGGCGCTGTTTCACACCCTGTTCAACCTGCTGGGGGTGCTGCTGATGTGGCCGGTGACCGACCGCCTGGTCACGTTTTTGCAACGCTGTTTCCGCACCCAGGAGGAGGACGAGGCAACGCCCCGCTATCTGGACAAGAACATCATCACCACCCCATCGCTCGCGGTGGAGGCGGTCAACATGGAGCTGGCCCGCGTCAGCCATATCTGCAGCCGCATGGCCCGCGACGCATTGAATGCCGAACGCGGTGTGGCCACCCGGCTGCAGCAGCAGTTGGAGAGCGTCAACCGGCTGATCAGCCGGATTGGCGCGTTCAACCAGGCGTTGGCGCGGCAAAACCTGAGCGCCGAGATCAGTGAGACGCTGCCGATCTCACTCCGGGTGGCCCGCTACTTCAGCGAGGTGGCCCGCCTGTCGGCGCGTTTGCCGGATTACTATCCGGTACTGGAACAGCTCGAAGAGCCCGAGGCGCGCCGCAGTGTGCAGGCTTTTCAGCAGGCGGTGCTCGACCTGATCGACGCCTGCGAAGTGCGGCAGGATCGGCCGGTGCAGAGTTACGAGGTACACCAGATGCTGCGCCAGGTAGAGCGTCAATATCAGCAGCTCAAGGACGAGCTGCTGCATCAGACCATCTCCAGTCGGCTCACCACGGCCGATTCGGTTGCGCTGCTGGATGCGCTGAGCCACATTCATCGCCTGGCCGGGCAGGCCGAAAAAGCATCGCGCCACTGGAGCAGTACCACGCCGGTGCAGAAACGGGCGCCGCTGGATGAGGCCGCCTGATCGGGTATACTGCCGGGCGAATGTTACGGAGTAGACGATGACCGCCCCCCATGGCCACCCCATGACGCCGATCGGCTTCATCCACAGCCCGTTCGAGCAGAAGTTCGGCATCCCACGCCAGCCGGGGCTCACCTCGGTGCGCGCCCGTATCGAGCTGATCCCCCCCTATTCAAACCCCGCGGCGGTGCGCGGACTGGAGCAGTGCAGCCACATCTGGCTGCTGTTTCTGTTCAGCGCCACCGCAGACCAGGGGTGGAGCCCCACGGTGCGCCCACCGCGCCTGGGTGGCAACCAGCGGTTGGGGGTGTTCGCCACCCGCTCGCCGTTTCGCCCCAACCCGATCGGCCTGTCGCCGGTTCGCCTCTGTGGGATCGAGCAGGCCGGTGACCGGCTCTGGCTCGAGGTGGAGGGAGCCGACCTGCTCGATGGCACGCCGATCCTCGATCTCAAACCCTACCTGCCCTACACCGACTGCCTGCCCGAGGCGGAGTTTGCTCTGGCGCCCACCATCGAGCGGCTGACGCTGCCGGTGCGGTTCACCCCCTCGGCCCAACGGGCCTGCCAGCTGCACGAAGCGCGGTTGAAGCAACCCCTGGCACGCCAGATCGGTGAGCTGTTGCGGTGTGATCCGCGCCCAGCCTACAGACAACAGGACGAGGCCCGGGAGTACGGCATCAGCCTGTATGGCCTGAACATCCGTTTTCGCATCACCCGGGATCGGATCGAGGTCAACCGCATCACCCGACAAAGCGAGCAGGATTGATTCCAGCGTTATAAGGTTGCATTATATCGTTAGAACGATATAACAGGAGCCTCACCATGAGCGAACCATCCAGCTTGACCCCCTCCGCCTCGCAACGCCTGCAACACTTTCCCATTGCGCTGATCGCCATGGTGATGGGCCTCGCCGGTCTCACCTTAAGCTGGCAGAAAGCGGCCCATACTCTGGGGATGTCGCCACGGGTGGGGCAGGTACTGCTGGTGATCACCGCCTGTGTACTGCTGATCATCACCTGTATCTATCTGCTCAAAACCCTGCGTTTCAGCCGTGCGGTGGTCGACGAGTTCAACCACCCGATCAAAATCAGCTTCTTCCCAGCGTTTTCCATCAGCCTGCTGCTCATTGCGACCGCCACGCTGGAGCTCTCACCGCCCCTATCACGCTACCTTTGGATCAGTGGCGCCGCCATTCACCTGCTGCTCACCCTGCATGTGATGACTCAGTGGATCCACCATTCCCGATTCAAGGTTCAGCACAGCACCCCCGCCTGGTTTATTCCGGTGGTGGGCAATATCATCGCCCCGATCGCCGGCACCCAGCTTGGCTACACCGAGGCCAGTTGGTTCTTCTTCAGCATCGGCTTGCTTTACTGGCTGGTACTAAAAACTTTGATTTTCAACCGGTTACTTTTTCATGATCCGCTGCCTGAAAAAATGCTGCCCACGCTGTTCATCATGATCGCCCCTCCGGCCATCGGCTACATCTCCTATCTGCACCTCAATCAGGGCATGACAGATAACTTTGCCCACATCCTCTACTACACCTCTATGTTCATCATGCTGCTTCTGTTTACCCAGCTGCAGCGCTTCTCTCGCATCCGCTTTTTTGTCTCCTGGTGGGCCTATAGCTTTCCGCTGGCGGCATTCTGCATCGCGACCCAGACCATGTTGACCCATACGGGCAGTGGATTTTTCCTGCTGCTCTCCTGGCTGTCGCTCATTGTGGTGACCTTCGTGGTCTGTCTGCTGCTGGTCAAAACACTGCGTGCAATAATCAGCGGCGCCCTGTTCCAGCCAGACTGAAACCGGATGGCCGGGGTGCCGGCCCGGTCGCGGCGGCGGCAGCCATGAAGCCTTCGGGAAGGTTGCAGCCGGCCGCAAAGACCGTTCTAATGGCCCCTCCAGTCACCTCTTCAGGAGTAAAGATCGCCCATGCGCGGCCCCGATGCAGAGCAGCTCGCCTTCGACAGAGACCATATCTGGCACCCCTATTCCTCCATGATCGATCCGCCCCCCATGGTTCCGGTGGCCTCGGCTGCCGGGGTGCGCCTGCGGCTGACGGACGGTCGCGAACTGATCGACGGCATGGCCTCCTGGTGGTCCGCCATACATGGCTACAACCATCCGGCGCTCAATCGGGCCGCCCATGAGCAGATCGAGCGCGTCTCTCACGTCATGTTCGGCGGCCTGACCCACGCCCCCGCCATCGAGCTGTCGCGCAAGCTGATCGAGATGACGCCGGCGCCACTGGAGCGGGTGTTTCTGGCAGATTCGGGCTCGGTTTCGGTCGAGGTGGCGCTGAAAATGGCGATTCAGTACTGGCACGCCCGTGGCAAACCGGAAAAACACCGCATGCTCAGTTTGCGCCACGGCTACCATGGCGACACCTTCGGAGCCATGTCGGTGAGCGACCCGGTGAACGGCATGCATGAGCTGTTCAGTGGTGTACTCTGCCAGCAGCTGTTCGCCCCGCGGCCGGAAACCCCCTTCGCCGCCCCGTTTGATCCCGCCGACATCGCCGCCCTGGAGCAACTGCTGGCGGCCCACCACCAGGAGCTGGCGGCACTGATCGTCGAGCCGGTGGTGCAGGGGGCCGGCGGCATGTGGTTCTACTCTCCGCAGTGGCTGCGCCAGGCGAGGGCGCTGTGTGACCGTTATGGGGTGCTGCTGATCGCCGACGAGATCGCCACCGGCTTCGGTCGCAGCGGCGAGCTGTTTGCCTGCGACCACGCCGGCATCAGCCCCGACATCATCTGCGTCGGCAAGGCGCTCACCGGCGGCTACATGACCCTGGCCGCCACCCTCACAACGGCGGAGATCGCCCACACCATCTCCGCCGGCGGTGCCGGCTGCTTCATGCACGGACCCACCTTCATGGCCAATCCGCTGGCCTGTGCGGTCGCGCTGGCAAGCCTCGAACAGCTCGAACAACAGCCGTGGCGCCCCCAGGTCGAACGGCTCGAGGCGGGGCTGAAGCGGGGGCTCGAACCGGCCCGCGCGCTGGCCGGCGTGGCCGATGTGCGGGTGCTGGGCGCGATCGGCGTCATCGAACGCCATGCGCCGGTCTCCCTGGCGCAGGTTCAGCCCCTGTTCGTCGATCGGGGGGTGTGGGTGCGCCCGTTCGGCAGGCTTGTCTATGTGATGCCAGCCTATATCATGTCGGATGCAGAGCTGGCCACGCTGACCACCGCGATGGTCGATGTGATGCAGGCACTGGAGCAGTCATAAGCAACTTATCAGGAGAAAGCACCAAATGGCCCGGATCAAACTGGATATGCCAGACAACTACCTGTTCAGCACCGAGCTATGCGTGCGTATCAGCGATATCAACTACGGCGGCCACATGGGCAACGACGCGGTCCTGTCGATGGTGCACGAGGCTCGCCTGCGCTTCCTGAAGCACTACCACTACGCCGAGTTCGATGTGGAAGGAGTGGGTATCATCATGACCGACTCCGCCATCGTTTATAAGGCGGAGAGTTTCCATGGTGACCGCGTGCAGGTGGATGTAACGGTGGCCGACTTCAACAAGTACGGCTGCGATCTCTACTATCTGCTGAGCAACAAGGACACCGCCGTCGAGATCGCACACGCCAAAACCGGCATCGTGTTTTTCGATTACGATGAGCACAAGGTGGTGGCGGTACCGGAGGGGTTTCGCAACAAGATGCTCAGGGAATCCTGAGCGTCGCCCTACTCGCCATCGTCGTAGTTGTAATTGATATGTGAGAGATTCTCGAAGCGGGTGTACTGACCGATGAACGCCAACCGCACCGAGCCGATGGGGCCGTTGCGCTGCTTGCCGATGATGATATCGGCGATCCCCTTGTCGGGGCTATCCTCGTTGTAGACCTCATCCCGATAGATGAACATGATCACGTCGGCGTCCTGCTCGATGGCGCCGGACTCGCGCAGGTCCGAGTTGACCGGTCGCTTGTTGGGGCGCTGCTCGAGGCTGCGATTGAGCTGCGACAGCGCCACCACCGGGCAGTTCATCTCCTTGGCCAGCGCCTTGAGCGAGCGTGAGATCTCCGAAATCTCCTGAGTGCGCCCCTCACTCCTGCCGGTTTTCAGCGTCATCAACTGCAGATAATCGACCATGATCAGCGCCAGGTCGCCCTGCTCGCGCACGAGGCGGCGCGCCCGGGCGCGCATCTCGTTGGGACTGATACCGGGCTGATCATCGATGAACAGCGGCTTGTTCTTGAGCATGTTGACCGCCGTGGTCAACCGGGGCCAGTCATCCTCCTCCAACTGCCCGTTGCGCACCCGCGTTTGGTTGATACGGCCGAGGGAGGAGAGCATTCGGGTGATCAGCTGATCCGCCGGCATCTCCAGCGAGAACACCAGAATCGGCCGCTCCGTGGCCATCAGGGCGTTCTCCACCAGATTCATGGCGAAGGTGGTTTTACCCATCGAAGGACGCGCCGCAACGATCACCAGATCCGACTTCTGCAGGCCACCGGTGCGCTCATCCAGGTCATCGAAGCCGGTGGTTATCCCCGTCAGGGTATCCGCATTGTTGAACAGCTCATCGATCCGGTCCACGGCCCGCTTCAGCAGCGGATTGATCGGCTCCGGGCCACCCTGGTTCGGACGGTGCTCCGCAATCTGAAAAATCTTCTGCTCAGCTTCATTGAGAATTTCATCAGACGCTCGCCCACCGGGATGAAACGCGCTGTCGGCGATCTCGTTGGCCACGCTGATCATCTGGCGCAGCAGCGAGCGGTCGCGCACGATCTCGGAGTAGGCACGGATATTGGAGGCACTGGGGGTGTTGCGCGCCAGGTTGACCAGGTACTCCAGCCCCCCGGCGCGTTCCAGCTCCCCGGTTCGATCCAGCTCTTCCGACACGGTCACCGAGTCGATGGGACGCCCGGCGTCGATCAGTTTCTGCATGGTACGGAAGATCATGCGGTGATCGGCCCGGTAGAAGTGGCTCTCCAGCAGTATTTCCGAGACCGTATCCCAGGCGTTGTTGTCCAGCATCAGACCGCCCAGCACCGACTGCTCAGCCTCGATGGAATGGGGCGGCTGCTTGATCCGCTCCAGCAACTCGTCGTTCAGATCTGCCATCTCCACCGAATTACCCCTCCCGAGCCTTCAACATCTGCCTCCGACCACAACGATCGACCTTCCACCGTGTACATCCTGACCATCGCCGCTCCTGCGCATCCCTGCGCCCGCGGCATACCGTACATCCTGACCATCGCCGCTCCTGCGCATCCCTGCGCCCGCGGCATACCGTACATCCTGTACATAAAAAAGCACCGCGCAGTGTACCACGCAGTGCTTTTTCGTAACCGGAGTGCAACGCGATATTATTCGCCAGCAATCACCAGTTTGATGGTGGCGGTCACTTCAGGGTGTACCTGAATATCGATATCGAACTCGCCTACGTGGCGAATCGCGCCCTCCGGCAGCCGCACTTCGCTCTTGTCGACCTGAACACCGGCAGAGCTCAGCGCTTCTGCGATGTCGCGGGTGCCGATGGAGCCGAACAGTTTACCCTCGTCACCGGCTTTGGTGACCAGCGACAGCTCCAGTTCATTCAACTGTTCGGCGCGAGCCTGGGCCTGAGCCAGTTTTTCCGCGGCGATTTGTTCCAGCTCGGCCCGCCGCGCCTCGAATCTGGCCACGTTGTCAGCCGTGGCCGGCACGGCCTTGCCCTGGGGGATCAGGTAGTTACGGCCAAACCCCGATTTAACGGCGACCTTGTCACCCAACTTGCCCAGCTTGCCGATATTTTCGAGCAGAATAACTTCCATCTCGTAAAAACCTCTTGTTCTGCAAAGGCTGCACTCTTGAATCCCCGCTGGCGCACGACCACCGGGCAGCAGCATTAAACTGATCTGGCAGCACCGTGTGCCGCCTCCGGCTTCACAACCGACGCTCAGATGTCGTGGCTATCGGTGTAGGGCAGCAGAGCCAGGTAGCGGGCGCGCTTGATGGCGGTGGCCAGCTGGCGCTGATAGCGTGCCTTGGTGCCAGTGATCCGGCTCGGAACGATTTTGCCGGTTTCAGTGATGTAGCCTTTCAGGGTGTCCAGATCCTTGTAATCGATCTGTTTTACCCCTTCAGCGGTGAAACGACAGAACTTGCGACGACGAAAAAAACGTGCCATTCAAACTTCTCCAATAACTAGGGTTGAGGATTACTCTTCAGCAGTTTCTTCGGAGCGCTCATCGGCAGAAGAACGGCTCTCCTGCTTCTGCTCGGTACGCTCCTCGCGGCGCGGTTTGCGCTCTTCACGTGACTCTGCTGCCTTGATCGGAGAAGGTTCAGTGATCGCTTCGTTGCAACGGATCACCAGGTTACGCAGCACGGCGTCGTTGTACCGGAACATGCTGGACAGCTCGTCCAGAACATCCTGGGTGGTCTCGACGTTCATCAACACGTAGTGGGCCTTGTGAGCGTTGTTGATCGGGTAAGCCAGCTGGCGGCGACCCCAATCTTCCAGACGGTGAATCTTGCCTTGGGCACCTTCGATCAGCGCCTTGTAGCGCTCGATCATCGCCGGTACCTGCTCGCTCTGGTTCGGGTGAACCAGAAATACGATTTCATAATGACGCATTTTTGCTCCTTACGGTTTCACAGCCTTCATCTCACCCGCCCAATGCCGGTGGTTGAAAGCAAGGAGTTGAACAAATAAAAGGACGCGAGATTTTACTTCTGAACCGTTTCAGACGCAAGACAAAAACCCGTTTATCGTGTCGCTCCGTTCCAGCCTGTGGGGTTACGCCCCTTCTCGGGGCGTCCGGTTCAGCCGTTGGGCCGGCACAGGTGCGTTCAAGGGCGAGGCCCGACCAAACCCGCCGCAGCGGGTCGGAGCCGGTTTCAAACCGTCTTGTGGGCGATGATCTCTCTCCACTTGGCGGGGCCGGTGATGTGTACCGACTCGCCGGAGGTGTCGACGGCGACCGTCACCGGCATCTCTTTCACCTCAAATTCGTAGATCGCCTCCATGCCCAGCTCGGGGAAGGCGACCACCCGGGCGTTGGTGATCGCTTTCGAGACCAGATAGGCGGCACCGCCCACGGCCATCAGGTAGACCGCCTGGTTGTCCTTGATCGCCTCGATGGCACTCGGGCCCCGTTCGGATTTGCCGATCATGCCCAGCAGGCCGGTGCGCTCCAGGATCTGGCGGGTGAATTTGTCCATCCGGGTCGAGGTGGTGGGGCCCGCCGGGCCTACCACTTCGTCACGCACCGGGTCGACCGGGCCGACGTAGTAGATGAAGCGGCCCTTCAGGTCCACCGGCAGCGTCTCACCGTTGTTCAGCATCTCCACCATCCGTTTGTGCGCCGCATCGCGACCGGTGAGCATCTTGCCGCTGAGCAGCAGGGTTTCGCCTACTTTCCACTCTTTCACCGCCTCCGGGGTGAGCTCGTCCAGATTGACCCGGCGGGTGTTGGCGCCGATCTCAAAGGTCACCTCCGGCCAGTCATCCAGGCTGGGCGGGGTCAGCACCGCCGGGCCAGTGCCGTCGAGTTTGAAGTGGGTATGGCGGGTGGCGGCGCAGTTCGGGATCATGCACACCGGCAAGGAGGCGGCGTGGGTCGGGTAATCCTTGATTTTCACGTCCAGAATGGTGGTGAGCCCACCCAGCCCCTGGGCGCCGATGCCCAGCGCGTTGACCGCGTCCATGATCTCCAGGCGCAGCTCTTCGACCCGATTTTGCGGCCCCCGTTGGCGCAGTGCATGGATATCGATCGGCTCCATCAGGGACTCTTTCGCCATCACGGCCGCTTTTTCGGCGGTGCCGCCGATGCCGATCCCCAACATGCCCGGCGGACACCAGCCGGCGCCCATGGTCGGCACGGTCTGGACCACCCAATCGAGGATGCTGTCCGACGGATTGAGCATCGCCATTTTGGACTTGTTCTCGGAACCCCCCCCCTTGGCCGCCACGTGAACCTCCACTTCATCGCCGGCGACGATCTCGTAGTGGATCACCGCCGGGGTGTTGTCCTTGGTGTTCTGTCGCTTGCCGGCCGGGTCCGCCAGAATGGAGGCTCGCAGCACGTTGTCCGGGTGGGTGTAGGCACGGCGTACACCTTCGTTGACCATGTCGGTGACCGACAGGGTCGCATCCCACTGCACGTTCATGCCCACCTTGAGAAACACGGTCACGATGCCGGTATCCTGGCAGATCGGGCGATGCCCTTCGGCGCACATACGGGAGTTGATCAGGATCTGCGCCATGGCATCTTTTGCCGCCGGGTTTTCCTCTTTCTGATAGGCTTCGTACATCGCCTGCACGAAATCGATCGGGTGGTAGTAGGAGATGAACTGTAGCGCATCGGCGATGCTGCTGATGAAATCATCCTGGCGAATAACGCTCATTGACGACGCTCCAATCTGGCTGGTTTGGGTTCACTGCGATCGGGCCGGCCCAAAGACCGGCGCACTCCGGGGCCACATTGTACACCAACCCGCCCCGCTGGCGGCTCCGGCATTGGTATTAGAGCGGCAGCGGCAGCGGGTCGATCAGCGCCACGCAAAACAGCAGGCCAAAGCCGAGCAGCAACCGCGCCGTGGCCGGGGGCAGCAAGGTGCGCTGTTCGGCGGGAACGCTCAGCAGGCCGATCGGCTTCAGCGTCAGCAGCAGACTGGGCAGCAGCCAGGGCGCGCCGGGCAGCAGCCCCAGCGCCAGCAGCAAGGCCAGCAACAGGTAGGCCAGCGCCAGCAGCAGACAGTACAGTCGCACCGAGAAGCGATAGCCGGCCCTGACGACCAGGGTCCTGTGCCCATCGCGCTGATCGCTTTCGTAATCCCGCAGCTCATTGCTCAACAGCAGCAAAGAGACCAGCAAACTCACCGGCAGCGATTGCAGCAGCAGCTCCAGCGTCACGCTGGCACCCAGCGCCAGCGCGCTGCCGCCGATCATCAGCACCCCCATGAACCAGAACACCAGCACCACGCCCAGGCCACGGTTTTTGAAATCGATCGGTTTGAGGGTGTAGCCCAGCGCGCCCACCAGGCCCAGCAGGCAGAGCAGCAGAAAGCCCACCCCCCTGAGGCTGACGAAATAGAACGCGATGGCGCTGGCCAGCAGGAAGCAGATCAGGCCACATTGGAAATGGCGCTGCACCGCCCGCACCTGCCAGCCATGGTCAGGATGGCGCCGCAACAGCGGCAGGTCACTGTAGTCATTGATCAGGTTGACTCCCGCCAGCAGCAGAACGCCGCCAAGCAGTACCAGCACGGCCTGGGTCGGGCTGAACTGCCCCTGTTGCCAGGCGAGCAGGAGGCCGATCGAGCAGGTAACCAGCGCGACCGGGAAGGTAAAGGGGCGTACCGCCCCGATGAAGGTGTATTTGTCCGGGGTTTTCATGCAGGCCACGGGGTCGTCGACGGGTTGATGGAAAAAACCGGGGCGTCATCAGCCCCGTGCCGGTGCGTTGGGCAGATCGCGCATCAGCAGTGCGTAGGTCATATCGGTGTCGAAATCGACCGGAATACGCATGCGATGGCCCGAGCCCGGCGCCACCTCCGCCGCCTGGCCTTTTTTGTCCAGCATCTCGCGCAGCACGAAACGGTGGTTGCCGGCCGGGGTCATCAGCTCCAGGGTATCCCCCTTTCTGAAGTGGTTCTTGACCTCCACCTCGATGTAGCCGCCCTGGGCATCGTGGCCGACGATCTCGCCCACGAACTGCTGATGCACCCCGACCGAGTTGCCGGTCGCGTAGTTCTGATACTCATCGTGCACATGGCGACGGTAGAACCCCTCTGTGTAGCCGCGGTTGGCCAGGTTTTCCAGCGTATCCATCAGGCTCATGTCGAACGGCCTGCCCGCCACCGCGTCATCGATCGCCTTGCGGTAGGCCTGGGCCGTGCGCGCCACGTAGTAGTGCGATTTGGTACGACCTTCGATCTTGAGCGAATCGACCCCCATCTCGGCCAGCCTGTGTACGTGCTGGATGGCGCGAAGATCCTTCGAGTTCATGATGTAGGTGCCGTGTTCATCCTCGAACGCCGGCATGTACTCGCCGGGGCGGGTCTCCTCCTGCAGCAGGAAAATACGCTCGGTCGGCTTGCCTTCACCCAGCGCCGGCGCCTCGTCCGCCGCGTTGGGATCATGCAGCTGCACCGGTACCAGATCACCGGAAGCGTCTTCCCGCGCCTCATGGGCGGCATACTTCCAGCGGCAGGCGTTGGTACAGGTGCCCTGGTTGGGGTCGCGGTGATTGATGTAGCCGGAGAGCAGGCAGCGACCGGAGTAGGCGATGCAGAGCGAGCCATGCACGAATACCTCCAGCTCCATCTCGGGACATTGCTGGCGGATCTCGGCGATCTCCTCCAGCGACAGCTCACGGGAGAGGATGATCCGCTCGATGCCGGCGCGCTGCCAGAATTTCACCGCGGCCCAGTTCATGGTGTTGGACTGCACCGACAGATGGATCGGCAGCTGCGGATATTTGTCCTTCACCAGCATGATCAGACCGGGGTCAGACATGATCAGGGCGTCCGGCCCCATGGCGATCACCGGGTCCAGATCGTTCATATAGGTTTTGAGCTTGGCGTTGTGCGGCATGATATTGCTGGCCACAAAAAACCTTTTGCCCAACTCATGGGCGATGCGAATCCCTTCGGCCAGATTGGCGTGGGTGAAATCGTTGTTACGCACCCGCAGGCTGTAGCGCGGCTGGCCCGCATAAACGGCATCCGCGCCATAGGCAAAGGCGTACTTCATGTTTTTCAGTGTCCCCGCGGGGGAGAGCAGTTCAGGTGTTCGCATGGCGTCTGTATAATCTGCGTGGTTATTGGGCCTGGTGAGAGGCACAGAGGTGAACCTCGAACAGGGGGGTATAGATGGCGCCGCGCTCACCGCTGCGACTCTGAAACAGCACCACCGAATCCACCGGCAGGGTCAGCTCCGGGTTTGGCCAGTTGTCGGGCACCTCGAACCGGTTGCTGGCCGGCAACCGGGCCAGCGTGATGTGCGGTTTGAAAGCGCGCGTATCATACCGAACTCCGGTCTCTCTGGCGATCTCGACCAGCTGCCGGTGCAGCGCCCTCAACGGTTCACTCTCACCCACCAGGGCCGCCAGTATGGCCAACCTCGCGTTGACCTTGAAATAGGCCAGCCGCTCCAGTTGCAGCGAAAACCCATGCTGGTGCGGGAGCCGCTCACGGCATGATCGCTCCAACTCGGTGACCTGATCCAGGGTCACCTCGCCGGTGAAACAGAGCGTGAGATGGTAGTTGGCCGAATCGACCCAGTGGGCATCCAGACCACGGTCGTAGAGATAGAGCGTATCGGCGCAGTCGGACAACGGCCGCGCCACCCGATCCGGCACCGGCAGTGCAAAAAAAGTTCTCAGTTTCATCTCGTATGGCCGCTCGCCGCCAACGACGGCGCGAACCCCCTTCACCTTCCTGTCAGCTGGCGGCGCAGGAGAACACGCCGTCGATCCGTCTCGACCCTGCTACGGCTGCTCAACCTTCAGTTGCAGATTGTTCACCTGCCGCCGAAGGCGCAACAGCTCCTGGTTGATCTGGCGTCGAGTGCCATCGATGGCGCTGATCGCCTGCTCATTTTGGCGAATCCGCTGCGCCAGCTCGGCGCTGCCGCCCTGCCCCTCCTGCAGGCGGGCCAGCTGCTCGGTCAGCTTCCGCTGCACCTTGAGCCGACCTTCACTTTCCGCCTTCAGCCCCTGCTCCAGCGTGGTCAGCCGCGCCTCCACCCCCTCGAGCCGCGCATCCAGCCGCTGCCGGGTGGTGCTGGCAACCGCCTTGGCAGCGCTGGCTTCTTCGAGCGCCTTGCCCGCCTGGGCCGCCTGCTGGCCGAGTGATTTCAGGCTGGCATCCAGCTCCGCCAGAGAGCCCTCGAGCGCCTGCAACCGCTGCGCCTGGGCATCCAGCTGGGGCTTGTTGCGCTGGTAGGCGATGGTCCACAGTTTGGCGATCTCGGAGTCGACCTGCCTCACCCGCTCCTGCATCTGCCGATTCAGCTCCCCCAGCCGTTGCTGCAGGGTCTGGCCCGATTGGGCCGCGCTATCGGAGGTGACCTCCAGCATCGCTTCCAGCGTCTCGACCCGCTCCCGGGCCTGCGCCAACTTCTGCTCCAGCTGCTGCAAACGCCCCTGCTGTTCGCTGAGCGTGAACCCCAGGTAACCCACCCCGGCCACCAACAGCAGCAGGATCACCGTTAGCAGAAGGCTACCGCCCCGCCCCGCCCCGGCGGGAGCCGGTGCAATCGTTTCAGCCCCGGGGGCGGTGCCGGAAGAGGAACGGGAACCCGGCTCGACCACGATCGACTCCAGCTCGTGCGTGTCCAGACCCGGCTCTTTGCGTTCACTCATGATGGTTCGACTTCTTTCTCTGTCGGCGTTGAGCGCCAACCCTAGCAGGTTTGCCGGAAACGAAAAAGCCTCCTCTGCGCGGGGCTTGTCGCGTGCCGAACCAAGGGGCATCATACGGGTTCGCGTTCACAGGAGCGTCCCATGCAGCGTTCATTGCTCGTACTCATCCTCCTTTTACTCAGCGGCTGCGCCTCGATCCCATCCGATCTGCGCTCGCCACCCGATCAACCGCTGCTTGCGTTTTCCGCTGCCGCGACGACGCCCCCCCGCGGGCAAGCCGCCCGTTGGGGCGGCGAGATCGCCCAGGTCAGTAATCTGCAACAGGGTAGTCGGCTGGAGGTGGTTCAGTTTCCCCTCAACGCCAGTGGTCGGCCGCTGAAGTCGGACAAGAGCGGGGGTCGCTTCCGCATTCTGACACCCGGCTTCATCGATCCGGTCGTGTACGCCCCCGGCAGGCTGGTAACCGCGCTGGGCACCTTTGCCGGCGTGCAACAGGGCCGGGTCGGTGAGCAGGATTACCCCTTCCCGCTGCTCGAGGCAGATCAGATCCACCTCTGGCCAGAGATCAAGGACCCGCCGCTTCATTGCGACTGTGATCCCTTTTTCAACAGCCCACTCATGCTGCGCCCGGTCATTATCGTACCGGCAAACAACAAATAGTTCAGGCGGGGGCCTACCCATCACCGCGCCAGCGCTCGCAGTTGCCGGTCGTGCAGCCGGCTCAATAGCGCCAGCGCGAGTATCGCTCCCCCGAGCGCCCAGGCCATATCGGACTGGGTATCCCAGACATACCCCTGGGTGGCAAGAAAGGCCTCGGCGCCTTCCTCTGAGATCAGGGCTACCCACCACTCGATCAGTTCATAAAACGCACTGAACGCCAGGCAAAAACAGACGATAAAGAAGTTGCGCCATGCCGTTGACGGAATCACATTCAACCGGATCAACAGCTCCCGGGCGATCATTGCGGGGACAAAACCCTGCGCCAGGTGGCCAACCTTGTCATAGTTGTTACGCTGCCAGTCGAACAGCTCCTTGAGCAGGTCGAAGAGTGGCACTTTGGCATAGGTATAGTGGCCGCCCACCATCAGAATGATGCAGTGGAGCAGAATGAGGCCATACACCAATGGCGTCAGAGGAAAGCGACTACGTGTGAACAGCAACACCACGGCGCCAACGATGGCCGGTGCTGACTCCAGCAGCCAGATGGTACGATCAGCCGGCTCCCATGCCGACCACACCAGCACCAACAAAAACAGCAGGGCCCAGAGGGCAAGGCCCGCCCTGCCTGAAGATTGGCAACCCGTCAACATGCAACACTCCCCGTTTGACCATCTTCACACCACGTTTACACCACGTTGTACTCGATCGGCTCGGCCAGGGTAAACGCCTCGGCGCTCAGGCTGACCCGCCAGGCCAGCAGCTCGACCCCCTGGGCCAGCGCCGTGCGCAGCAGGGCGGCGTAGCGCGGGTCGATCTCGCCGGCCACTCTCGCCGCCTTCGCGCCGCTGTGCTGCACACAAAAAAACAGCACCGCGCGCCGCCCCTGTTGCACAACCTGCAGCAACGTCTGCAGGTGCTTCTGGCCGCGCTCGGTGACCGCGTCGGGAAAGGCGATCACGCCGTCATCGGGCTCCCCCGGCCCCGGCCCCAGAGTCACGTTTTTCACCTCGATGAAGGTGTGCGGCCGCTGGCGCTCCCCCAGCGCCAGATCGAAGCGGCTGTCCGCAAAGGTGACCTCACGTTCCACCCCGGTGTGCGGTGGCAACCCGGGGATCCGCCCGGCGCGAATCGCCTCCTCCACCAGGGCGTTGCTGCGGCCGGTATTCACCCCCGCCCAGTGACCATGGGCGACCTGCAGCGCCTCCAGCGTGTGGCGGTACTTGCGCTTGCTGTTGCCACTATCAGAGATCAGCGCCGGCTGCGCCACACCCGGCAGCACGCAGTTCTTCATCGAACCGGTATTGGGGCAGTGGAGGGTGATTTCGCTGCCGTCGGCGCGGCGCACATCCGCCAGAAAGCGCTTGTAGCGGCGCAGCAGGGTGACCGTCTCGAGCGGGGGATCAAATTGCATCAGTGCAGCGTCCGTTAGAAGATCGATAGATATGGGTGCCGGGGCCTGCTCAGGCAACGGGCTGGACCACGGTCCCACCCGGCCCGGGCAGTTCTCCATCCGAATCCGTATCCGAACGCGCGACCGGCACGGTGAAGCGCGGATCGATCAGGTGGCGAGCCGCCTCTTCCGCGGCCAGCGCCCGGCTGAAAAAGAACCCCTGCGCCTCATCGCAGCCGGACAATTTCAAGCAGATCAGCTGCTCCGGTGTTTCCACCCCCTTAGCCACCACCTTTATCCCCCTGCCTTGGGCTATCGCTACGATGGAGGTCAAAATCACGTAGTCGTCGTAAGCGTTGTGAAGGGTTTGCACAAAGCTTTGCTCGATCTTGACCCGGCCAAAACGCACACGCTCTAGCCGCTCATGCTTCAGTCCGATCTCGCTGCAGGCGAAGTCGTCGATCACCAGCTCCAGCCCAAGACCATACAGCGCCTCGAGCAGTCTGATCTCGATCGGACCCAACTGATCCAGAAGCTGATCGTTGACCTCGATCTGGATCAGGCTCGGGGCGATGTGGTAATGGTGGAGCCGCTGTCGGACCCAGTCAACCAGTTCCGGGTTCTGTAGCTGGGCCAGATCCAGGTTGACCGAAACCGGCAGCAACTCGAGCCCCTGCTCCTGCCAGCGACTCAACTGCGCCAGCACCTGCTCCAGCACCTGGCGACCGAGCTCCGGCATCAGTCCCCGTGCCTTGGCCACATCGAGAAAGCCGTCCGGCTCGATCAGGCCGTGTCCGGGGCAGTCCCAACGCACCAGCGCTTCAAAGCCGGTGGTGATGTTGCCGTGCAGGCCGATGCAGGGTTGGTAGTGAACGCGCAGTTGCTGCGCCAGCGCCTGCAGTGTCAGAAGTGACAGATCGGGCTTGGTGCCCGCCTCACTGTCCTGGCGCGGATCATAGAAAGCGTGCTGTCCCCGGCCCGAACGCTTGGCGTGGTACATCGCCATATCGGCGTGTTTGACCAGGGTTTCGATATCCATCCCGTCGCGGGGCGAAACGGCAATCCCGATACTCGGGCTCGTGCTCAGCCCCTGGCTTTCGAGCTCGGCATAGGGGGCCGACAGGGTCTTGACCAGATGGCTGACGGCGATTTCGACATCTTCCTGGTGGCGCACCTCGGTCAGCATCACCACAAACTCATCGCCACCGAAGCGACTGACGATATCGCTTTCGCGCACCCCGCTCTGGAGCCGCCGGGCGACCTCCTGCAGCAGCAGGTCACCCACCTTGTGGCCCATGGTGTCATTGATCAGTTTGAAACGGTCCAGGTCGATGAAGCAGACCGCCGCAAAGCGCCCCCGCCGTCGGGCACCGAGCAGATGTGATTCCGCCAGTTCCAGAAACAGGCGTCGGTTGTAGAGGCCGGTGAGATGATCACGCGATGCCGTCTCGAGGATATGCCGGTGTTCATTGCGCAACGAGTTGAGCAGCTTGAGGTTGTGGCTCTCTGAGCGCTGCAGCGCCTGCAGGTACTGATCACGCCGGTGCAGCACCCACAGTAGCCACCCCAGCCCGCCCAGGGCCAGCAGGGTGAGCCCCATCACCGTCGCCAGGTAGAACGCTCGTTGATCGCGGTAGTGCTGCATCACCTCCTGCTCCGCCTGGCCGGCCTGCGCCAGCATCCGATAGAGGCGGTGCAGCTCATCCAGTTGCCAGGCGGTAAGCAGCCAGAGCGCCAGCACCAACAGCAGAGCAAAAGCGGCGATCCCGATGCGCGGCAACATGGAAGGGGTGGGCTGTGACTCGGAGGGTGGAAGGCTCATGACAGATACCTGCTTTGCCTGCAACGGAGTTGGCAATCTCCCTGTCGGCACAGGGAAACACCTGCCAGCGACGCTAGCAGAGGCAGATGACAGCGGTATGACCAGCCCCCGGTCAAAACCGGAGGCGGGGTGGATCAGTTGGATTCAGAGGGGACGTTTTCGGTTTTGGCATCCGCCGGTTCTTCCTGCTGCATCTGCTCCATCTTCCGGCGCGCCGCCTCGGTCAACTCTTCAGTGGTTTCAGCCGCGCGCTCACCCAGTTCGGCGGTACCGGATTTGACCTCCTGGTAGGTCTCCTTGGCCTGCTGTTCGACCTTTTCACCGACCTCGGCCGCTTTGTCCACCGCCGCGGAGGTTTTGCTGCCCACCGCCTGCTTCGCTTCGGTTGCGACCTTGCCGGCGGCCTGCATGGTTTCGCCCGCTTCCTCTTTCAGTTCATCCATTGCCGAGGGTTCCTGCTGGCTGCTGCGGGCCTTGTCACCCGCTTTTTCGTCGGACCCGTTTTCATCGCTGCAGCCGGCCAGTGCAACCGCGGATACCAGAACTACCGGGGCGATCAGTTTGTGCCAACTCATCTCACTCACTCCTTTGTTGCCTTGCTTCGGTGGGGGGAATAACGCCCCGGCAGTGTACGGTAAATACCGTGACGCTGCCATCCGCCCCCGCCGACAAAGCGAGCGACCCGGCTGGTCTTGCCGCCGATCTCGAGTAGAATGGCCGTGAAACCGAACCGCCAGAGGCTGACCGAATGCGTGCCCGTTATCTCCCTGCCATCTTTGTGCTGCTCACCGGACTGGGGCTGAGCGGGTGCGAGAGCCTGCCGGCCCCCTTTGCGCGGGCGAAACCCGGCCCGAGCAGCGCCAACGCCGACCCGGTGGCGAGCGAGGCCACCCCCGAGTCCACGCCCACCCCGTTGCCAGCAGAGGCGCTACCGGCCGCCACCGATCTGAACTGGAACCCCTCCCTCGATGCGCCGCGCGAGCGGCTCGAATCCCTGCTGACCCAGCAGCAGGAGAGCGGCGCCTCGCAGCAGGAGATCAATAAAACTCTCTCCAGCATCGCCTACCTTTACGACGCCGAACTTTACCTGCTGTTCAAAGATACGCTCGACTACCTCCCCCCCAAGGCGCAGCGGCGTGAGGTCGAGGTGCAAAACCGCTGGCTGGATCAGCGCCAGCAGGTGATGACGCAGGCGTTCCTGATCGACCAGGATGGGGAGATCGCACGCTACACCGCAGGCCAGGCGTTCATCGCCGAGACCCGCAAGCGAATCAAAGAGCTGCAGCAGCTGCGCAAACTGATCGTGATCGAGTGAGCGGCGGTTGTGCTAAAATTTCGTCTTTTCACCCACAACAGGAGCTGTGCCTCCATGAGCCTTGCACAATCCGTTCTGGCCGTAAACGATGACCTGCCGATCCGTACCGACCGCCCCGTTCACAGCGGCAAGGTTCGTTCCGTCTACTGGCTCAGCGAAGCCGACAGCCGTCGCCTGATCGCAACCCGGGGCTACGCTCTGCCCCCGGACGCGCCGCTGGCGGTGATGGTGATCAGCGACCGCCTCTCCGCCTTCGACTGCATCTGGCACGGCGAAGGGGGCCTCGACGGCGTACCCGGCAAGGGGGCGGCGCTGAACAGCATCGCCAACCACTGGTTCCGTCTGTTCCGCGCGCGGGGGCTGGCCGACAGCCATATTCTGGAGACGCCCCACCCGCTGGTCTGGATCGTGCAAAAGGCCCGCCCGGTGATGATCGAGGCGATCGGCCGCCAGTACATCACCGGCTCCATGTGGCGCGCCTACAGCCAGGGGGTGCGGGAGTTTTGCGGCATCACCCTGCCACAGGGGCTGCAAAAGAACCAAAAACTGCCCGAGCTGCTGATCACCCCCTCCACCAAAGGGGTTCTGCGCGGCGTTCCCGGCGTGGCGGAAGCCGACGACGTCAACGTCAGCCGCGCCACTATCATCGACCACTACCGCGCCTTTGGCTTTCGCTCGGCTGCCGATGTGGCGCAGTATGAAAAACTGTTGCGCGAGGGGTTCGCCGTGATCAGCGCGGCCCTGGCCGAGCTGGATCAGATCTTTGTCGATACCAAGTTTGAGTTCGGTTATGTCCGCGACAGCGCCGGCCGGGAAAAGCTGATCTACATGGATGAGGTGGGCACGCCGGACTCCTCCCGGATCTGGGATGGCGCGGCCTACCGGAACGGCAAGGTGGTTGAAAAATCGAAAGAGGGGTTTCGCCAGCGACTGCTCAGTTACGTCGCCGACCCGGATCTCCTGCTCAACAGCGCCCGCATGGCACAGCGCAAGGCGTTGGCCCGAGCCCACCCCCTGCCGGCGCAGATGCTGCTGGAGCTCTCGCGCACCTATCTGGAGATCGCCGAAAAGATCGTCGGCCACCCCATCCCGCTGGGGGAGGATCCCCGGGCGGAGATCATCGCCACGCTGCGCGATGAGTACGACCTGATCGACTGAGCCGCACCCGGTCGCGGGCCGACCAACTTGCGCCGCCCCAAAGGGGGGGCGTTACCACCCTTTCAGCCCTTTCAGCGTGGCCTCAACCGATCACAGTTTGGCTGGCGGCCAGAGGCCAGAGCCTGCCGGTAGAGCGGCTGATAGTGACCGACCTGAGTCTCCAACCGCTGGATACGGGTGGTCGGCGCCGGGTGGGTGGAGAGCAGCTCCGGTGGCGCGGCCTCCCCCCGCTGCGCCATCTTCTGCCACAGGGTGACCGCCTCGCGGGGATCGAAACCGGCCTGGGCCATCAGCTCCTGCCCCAGCAGGTCCGCCTCGGACTCATGCTTGCGGCTATAGGGCAGCAGGATGCCATACTGGGCCCCCAGCCCCAGCGCCAGGATCGCCGCCTGCTGGGTTTTGGAGTCGACCCGGTCGGCCAGCGCCACGCTGGTGGCCATGATCCCCAGTTGGGTCAGCTGCTGCTGGCTCATGCGCGCATTGCTATGTTGCGCCAGCACATGCGCCACCTCATGGCCGATCACCGCCGCCAGTTGATGCTGGTTATCCGCCACCTCGAGCATGCCGGTGTAAACGCCGATTTTGCCCCCCGGCAGCGCAAAGGCGTTCACCGCCTCGTCCTTGAACACCACCAGCTCCCACTCCTGCGGGGCATAGCCGTACCGGGGCGGGATCTGCATGACGATCGCGTCGGCGACACACGCCACATAGCGGGTGATGCGGGCGTCCTGTTCGATCGGCAGCTTCGCTTTCATCTGCTCGAACGACTGCGTACCGAGCGCCTTCATCTGCTCGGGGGAGTTGAGCAGCAGGGTGCGCTCACCGGTGGGGGAGACGGTACAGCCGCCCAGGGCGAGCGTGGCGGCCAGGGCAAGCGGTGCCAGCCAGCCACGGCGGCACTGTTTCACGAGGCAGAACATGGCTCCAGATCTCCTTGCAGCAAGCAACACTCTGGCAAGGATACCCCGTTGCGCGGTGGCGCTCCAGCCCGGCAACCGCCGCGAACGGTGTGCGCGCAACCCCGCCAGCGTCGCCCCCGCGCAACGGCCGTTACCGCTTTACTCTGACCTGCCCACTGCTACAATGGCGGCTGGCCGCGCCCCTGGCAACCGCCCTCAACCTGCAGGATGTGTGCATGAAATTTCGTTTCCCCGTCATTATCATCGACGAAGATTTCCGCTCCGAAAACATCTCGGGCTCCGGCATCCGGGATCTGGCTGATGCGATCAGCCGCGAAGGGATGGAGGTGGTCGGCTTCACCAGCTATGGCGACCTGACCTCATTCGCCCAGCAGGCCAGCCGCGCCTCCTGCTTTATCTTATCGATCGATGACGAGGAGTTCGGTTCCGGCTCGGACGATGAGGTCAACAAGGCGCTGGAATCGATCCGCCGCTTCATCGGTGAAGTCCGCAAGCGCAACGCCGACATCCCGGTGTTCCTCTACGGTGAAACCCGCACCTCCCGCCACATCTCCAACGATATTCTGCGCGAGCTGCACGGCTTCATCCACATGTTCGAGGACACCCCCGAGTTCGTCGCCCGCCATATCATTCGTGAGGCGACCAAGTACCTGGAGAGGCTGGCGCCCCCCTTCTTCAAGGCGCTGATGCACTACGCCAGCGACAGCTCCTACTCCTGGCACTGCCCCGGCCACTCCGGGGGGGTTGCCTTCCTCAAGAGCCCCGTGGGGCAGATGTTTCACCAGTTTTTCGGGGAAAACATGCTGCGTGCCGACGTCTGCAACGCGGTGGATGAGCTGGGTCAGCTACTGGACCACACCGGCCCGGTTTCGGCCAGCGAGGCAAACGCCGCCCGCATCTTCAACGCCGACCACCTGTTCTTCGTGACCAACGGCACCTCCACCTCCAACAAGGTGGTCTGGCACTCCACCGTGGCCCCGGGTGACATCGTCGTGGTCGACCGCAACTGCCACAAGTCGATCCTGCACTCGATCATCATGACCGGCGCCATTCCGGTGTTTTTGATGCCAACCCGCAACCACTACGGCATCATCGGCCCGATTCCCAAAAGCGAATTCGACCCGGAGACCATCCGCAAGAAGATCGAGGCCAACCCCTTTGCCCGTGCGGCAAAGAACAAAAAGCCGCGCATTCTCACCATCACCCAGAGCACCTACGACGGCATCGTCTACAACGTGGAAACGATCAAGGAGATGCTGGGCGACACCATCGACACCCTGCACTTCGATGAAGCCTGGCTGCCCCACGCCTCGTTCCATGAGTTCTACCACAACATGCACGCCATCGGGCCGGATCGCCCGCGCTCGGAGCAAACGCTGGTGTTCGCCACCCAGTCCACCCACAAGCTGCTGGCCGGATTGTCCCAGGCTTCCCAGATTCTGGTCCAGGACGGCACCCAGCGAAAACTGGATACCCACCGCTTCAACGAGTCCTACCTGATGCACTCCTCCACCAGCCCGCAGTACGCCATCATCGCCTCCTGCGACGTGGCGGCGGCGATGATGGAACCACCGGGGGGCAAGTCGCTGGTGGAGGAATCGCTGCTGGAGGCGATCGATTTCCGCCGCGCCATGCACAAGGTCGACGAGGAGTTTGGCCACGAGGACTGGTGGTTCAAGGTGTGGGGCCCCGACGTCCAGGCCGAGGAGGGGCTGGGCGATCGGGACAACTGGATCATCCATGCCGACGATGACTGGCATGGCTTTGGCCGGATTGAATCCGGCTTCAACATGCTGGACCCGATCAAGTCCACCATCATCACCCCGGGGCTGAACCTGGAGGGCGCGTTCGATGAGATCGGTATCCCCGCCGCCATCGTCAGTAAATACCTGGCCGAGCATGGGATCATCATCGAGAAAAGCGGCCTCTACTCCTTCTTCATCATGTTCACCATCGGCATCACCAAGGGGCGCTGGAACTCGATGGTGACCGAGCTGCAGCAGTTCAAGGATGATTACGATCAAAACCTGCCGATGTGGCGCGTGATGCCTGAGTTCGCCGAGCGCCACCCCACCTATGAGCAGGTTGGCCTGCGCGATCTCTGCAGCGAGATCCATAACGTCTACAAGCAGTATGATGTGGCCCGGATCACCACCGAGATGTACCTCTCCAACATCGAACCGGCCATGACCCCGGCGGACGCCTGGGCCAAAATGGCTCACCGGGAGGTGGAGCGCGTCCCCATCGATGAGCTGGAGGGGCGTGTCACCGCCATGCTGGTGACCCCCTACCCACCGGGCATCCCGCTGCTGGTGCCCGGTGAGCGGTTCAACCACACCATCGTGCGCTACCTGCAGTTTGCACGCGATTTCAACGCCCGTTTCCCCGGCTTCGAGACCGATGTTCACGGCCTGGTGTGCGAGCAAACGGATGGCAAGGATGGCTACTTCGTGGATGTGGTGAAGGGCTGATCAGCAGAGCGCCCCGCGCGGGGCGCCCTGCCAGCCCGGCAGGAGGCTACGTCGATAGTTGCTGTTGCACTTTGTCTTCCAGCGCGTTCAGTTTTTGTATTATGTCGGTTGAGAGCGCCGCCACCTGATCGTAGCAGTTCTCCGCTTGCTCCATCTCCCCTGCCCGATGGTGGCGCAGCGCCTCCCTCACCAGGGTATGCAGTTTCTCACGCGGCGCCTCGATGTCGCTGAACTCCTTCAAATTGCCATATTTCTCTTTCCCCTCCGAGTAGTACCAGTTACCGAAGGCGCAATCCCGGTGGGAGACCGCCTCCTGCTCCGTCAGGCTGGAGTTGCCATCCAGAAAGCTGCGCAGGCGTGTTTTCCAGGAGAGATGGGCCGCCTTGGCGCTCTCCAGCTCGATCCCCTGGACGTTGGTCTCAAACCGGCCCACTTTATCCAAGAGGCTATCCACGTAACCACCGATCTGGCCGGTCACTTCAACCGATTGTTTGGAATAGGCCAGTGTTCTGCGGGACTGGTCGGCAATGCCGGTGAGATGGTGGTCTATGTCGTGCGCCACCTGGCTCTGCTCCTCGGTGGCGGCGGCGATCTGAGTGTTCATATCGGTGATGACGGCGACCGCATCCACAATACGCATAATGACGCTGCGCGCCTCCTCCGCCTCTGCCACGCTCTCCTGGGCCATGTGCAAACTGGTTTCACTGGACTGCACCGCCGATGCCGACTGTTTCTGCAACCGCTCCACGATCTGGGCGATATGTTCGGTCGACTCCTGGGAGCGCTGAGCCAGCGAACGAACCTCATCCGCCACCACGGCAAATCCCCGCCCCTGCTCACCGGCGCGGGCGGCCTCGATGGCGGCGTTCAGTGCCAGCAGGTTGGTCTGGTCGGCAATGCCACTGATCGCATCCAGAATCTGGCTCACCTCCTTGGTGCCCTTCGCCAGCTGCTGGATAACCTCGGTGGCGTGGCGCACCTGGTCGGCCACGGCTCCGATCTGGTCGCTTACCTGGGCGATCAACCGCTGCCCCCCTTTGGCGGCTTCGCTGGCAGCTTCCGCCGAGGCCGCCGCCTTGGAGGCGCTCTGCGCCACCTGATCCACCGTGGCGGCCATCTGATTCACCCCGGTGGCCACCTGCTCCAGTTGCGACTGCTGCTGGGCCACCGCCCGGTCGGTATCCGCCAGCACCGAGTTCACCTGGCCGATGCCGGTGTTGATCCGCACCGCAACCTGCGTAACCTGGTAGAGCAGCTCACCAATTTTAAGGATGATGTTGTTGTAGGCGGTATAGTTCTGCCCGATCTCATTTTTTGGGTTATCGATCTCGATCGGGATCGAAAAATTCCCCTCCGCCAGAATCCGCAGGTGGTCACGCAGGTTTTTGATCTGGCGGAACAGCACCGTCAGGCCAAAGGAGCGTCCCATCACGATCAGGAGCAAACCAACGCCGATCAACCACAGCGCGATCTGCCGCATCAACTTCTGCCGCGCCGAGGCGTTGGCTTCGAGTAACGCCACCGCTCCATCCAGCTCACCGAGCAGCGCCAGTGACTGCTGCTCCAGTGGCGGCAGCAAACTGGCCTGGGGCTGGCGCAGATATTGCTCCAACGTGGCGCGGTACTCTTGCCAAAGCTCGCCCACCCGCTCCAGTCGCGCACGCACTTCATCATCCGCAACCGCTTCGATGCCACGCCCGGCGGCATCGTTCAGCAACGCTTGGTGGGCGCGCTCAAAGGCGTTCATGGTTTCGATCACGCCAGCCTGCTCCCCCACCCCCCGGGAGAGCAGCAACACCTCCTTGGCCACTTTCTGGCTCAACATGCGCTGTGTATCCGCCATGCTGACGGTGGGTGCTTCTAAGTTGCCGGAGAAGTAAACGGCGCCACCAACCCCCGCGGTCAGCACAATGACGATTACATGGGAGAACATGAACTGGGAATCGAGCGAATGCAGCCCCAGCAGATCGAACAACCGCTCCAGCAGTTTGCCGGAACGGTAGCGCAGCGATTTTTTATCGGGGGCGTATTTAAACATCCCTATCCTCCTGATGCCCGATGGGGCTGGCGGTGTTGGTGAATCGTTGGGCCGATCTCAACCAGCCGCTAGTCGAAGCTGTGCGGCTGGCCGGTGCCATCGACCTGCGCCAAATGAAACAACATAACCAGCCCTATGCGCCAGAAGTTTTTTCTGTGACAGTTTGGCTGCAGTTAATGACAAGCTATTTACAGCGTTAGTGGCCAACCGGGTGGCCACCGTGGCGGGTATCGATTCGTCGTCCGTACCAGGAAGGGAGAGGGCCGGTGGGGAAACGGCCCAGGAGGGAAAGCATAAGAGCTTATTTCTGCTTCTTGACAAACTTGGTCAGAATCACGATCTGCTGGCCTTCAACGCGCCCCTCGATCTGTTCCGGGTTGTCCGCCACCAGCGAAATGTTGCGCACCACCGTCCCCCGTTTGGCCGTCAGGCTGGAGCCCTTCACGTTCAGATCCTTGGTCAGGGTAACGCTGTCCCCCGCTTCGAGTACCACGCCATTGCTATCCAAGTGGCGCACGAGATCCTCTTGGGCGAGGTGATTGCCGCTCGCCTGCGCCCACGCCAGCGTCGGCTCATCCAGGTAGGCCATATCGAGTAGCTCCTGCGGCCAGCCCTCGCCCCGCAGCCGGTTGAGCATCCGCCAGGCCACCACCTGCACCGCCGGGATCGGGCTCCAGATGCTGTCGTTCAGGCAGCGCCAGTGGTTGGGATCGACCCGATCGGGGTGCTCGATCTGATCGCGACAGGTGGCACACAGGAGGAGTGACTGATCGACACTGCCATCCGAAGAGGGTGGAACCGCAAACAGCTCGAGATTCTCCGTTGCGCCACACAGTTCACATTTGGATTCGCTGCGGGCATGCAGTGCCTGTTCTGTACTCATGGTGGCCTCTGGTCGATGGATAAAGCGGCGTATTATGCCAGAAACTTTCGGCTTTTTGCGGCCCTGACCGGAAACCGGGTACCAGCGCCCGCTCGCTCAGGTTTCAAAAAAGAATTTTGCTTCCCCAAACGCCGGTTTGAGCTGGTTCAGCCAGGTGGCGGTTTCATCATACTGGGCGAAGAAGGGGCGCTGCACCCAGTCGGGGTTGCGCCCTTGAATGAAGCGCAACACAAACACCTTCTCGCCGTTGATCTCGCTGACCCCCTGAATCTCCACCTTGCCCGGCGTGGCGGACATGGAGGGGCCGCGGGCGGTGCGGGCGATGCCGCTGACCTGCTTCATCGCCTCGCGGTAGGTTTGCCAAGCCTGCGCCAGCGGCACCTCGAAATAGTGCTGGGCGCCGGTGTCACGCTCGACAAACATGTAATAGGGTTGAATGCCCAGCTCCACCTGGGTCTGCCACATTTTTGCCCAGTCATCCGGGTTGGTGTTGATATGGTTGAGCAGCGGGCCTTGGCTACGGATCTGGGCGCCGGTTTCACGGATGCGCGCCACCGCCTGGCGGTGGATCTCGGTCTCCATCTCGCGCCAGTGGTTGTAATGGGCCATGAAGGCCAGCTGTTTGCCGGCGGCGATGATCTCCCGAAACAGCGCCAGCAGGTCGTCGCTATCCGCATCGGTCACGAAGCGGTAGGGCCAGAAGGTCAGCGCCTTGGAACCGATCCGAATGGTCCGAATATGGTCGAACTCCGGCCTCAGCAGCGGCTCCAGATAGGCGCGCAGGTTTTTGCTCTTCATCACCATCGGGTCGCCACCGGTGATCAGCAGATCGGTCACCTCCCGGTGTTCGCGCAGGTAATCGCCCAGCTGGCCGGACTCCCTGGCCGCGATTTTGAGTGACTGGTCGCCCACGAACTGCGCCCAGCGGAAACAGAAGGTGCAGTAACTGTGACAAACCTGACCGGAGCTGGGGAAAAACAGCACGGTCTGATCGTACTTGTGCTGGATCCCATTCACCGGGGCGCCGTTCACCCGGGGGATGTTCCGCTCCAGCTGCCCCGCCGGATGCGGATTCAGCGCCTGGCGCACCTCGTTCACGACCGCTTTCAGCCGCTCCTTGTCACCCTCTTCCAGCGCGGCCTCCACCGCGGCGAAATACTCCGGTTTGAGCATACCGCGCTGGGGAAAGGTGAGCTGAAAGAGGGGGTCCTGAAGCGGAGCTTCCCAATCGATCAGCTGATCGATCACATAGTTGTTGACCCGAAAGGGCAGCACGGCGGCGACCACCTCCATCTCATGCCTCAGTTGGGATGGAAGCCGCTGCAACGGCGGAATCTGTGTCAGGTGGCGGGCCGTGTAGACCTTGAAGCCGGGGGCGGTGTCGGCCGTAGTGGCCTGGATGAGATTGATCGGCGTTTGTGAATTCATGGGCTCCCTTGCACGCTTTATTGGCTTCAACCCCGCTAACGATCCCGGAGGCTGACGGCGGAGGGCGGATTGTCCTATAGCTGTACGGCAAGGGTCAAGGACGCGACTTGGGGGGCGCTGCCAGCCAGTTGATCTCGATCGCCGTGGCGGCACCGATCACCACGTGCTCCAGATCGGGCGGCAGCAGTGCCCAGCCGGGCGATACCTGCACCCTGCCGGCCATGATTTCGGCTCGGGTCTGGGGAAACAGCGGCGTCTGGGTGGGATCGGCATAGCCATCCGGCCAGAGTGGCTCATTGGTGGCGGCATTGTATTTGTCACTGGCGCCCAGGGTGTGCAGGAACTCATGTACCGCAATCAGGTTGTTGCGCCCCTGGTGGTCGACCCCCGCGTAACCGTTCACCAGGCCGATCAGCCCCCGCTGCAATCCCAACGAATGGCGCCCTTTCACCTCACTGCGCGGCAGATGAAAGTTCATGAAGATGCGGGCATCCACCTCGCCCGCGGGCAGGGGGTCATTGCGCAGCACCCAAAGCTGCATTTTGAGCGACCACCAGATCGCCTCCAGCAGGCTGGCACTCTCCGACACCCGAGGGGGGTTGGCCTCGATCTGGGGGGCCAGCTGCACCCGTACCGGTTGCGCCAGCGGCAAGCGGTAGCGGGCCGCCTCGCGGGCGAAAAACCGTTCGATATCCTGAAACTGCTCCAGCCGCAACTGATCGATCCAAGCCTGGGTCAACGCTTCCCCATCCGCGTTGACCGGATAGATGGCCAGGCGCAGCGGGCGCTGCCACTGCACCTGATGCGCCCGGCTGAACCAGAGGTTGGCCAGCAGCAGCAACAGAATCAGCAGCAGGAACAGCTGAAGGGTTTGCAGTAACGTGGTTTTACTCATTTGAATTTCAGCCGACAGGGCTCCGCCCACAGCATAGCGCAGCCGCCGGCGGCGCGGAACGGGCCCCGGGGGGCCGCCCTCACGCCCCGGCAGGCTGCCCGGTGGCGGCGATCAGTGCGAGAAACGGTTTGCCGTAGAGCTCCAGCTTGCGCTGGCCGACCCCGCTGAGCCGGCGCATCTGCTCCAGGCTGTGCGGGCGATGCAGCACCATCTCCATCAATGTTGCATCATGAAAAATCACATAGGGGGGCACATCCTGCTCCTGCGCCAACTGGCGGCGCAGCCCACGCAGCGCCTCCCAAAGGCGATATCCCGCCGGGTCGAGGGATTGCTGCACGATCGAAGCGCGCTGGCTGCCCGTGCGTTTACCGGCCGCGCTGGATGCTTGCGGATCACGGCGCAGCGCCAGCGTTTCCTCCCCCCTGAGCAGCGCTCGACAGCGCTCGCTCAAGTGCAACACACCAAACCCCTGCGGATCGACGTTGAGGTAACCCCGCGCCACCAGCTGACGGAACACGGAACGCCAGCGTGACGGCTCCAGCTCCCTGCCGACCCCCCAGACAGAGAGCTGCTCATGGCCGCGCTGGCGCGTCTTGTCGCTGGATTGGCCGCGCAAAATATCGATGATGTAATTGACCCCATACTGCTGCCCGCTGCGATAGACCGCCGACAGCGCCTTGCGCGCCGCCTCGGTGCCATCCCAAACCGGCACCGGCTCCAGGCAGGTGTCGCAGTTGCCGCAGGGGGGGTGGTCCTCCTCGCCAAAGTAACTCAACAGGGCCTGACGACGACAACTGGTGATTTCACACAACCCCAGCATCGCCTCCAGCTTCTGCCGCTGAATCTGCTTCTGCGTCGCCTCCGCCTGCGACCCCTCCAGCATCTGGCGCAGAAAAATCACATCCTGCAGCCCGTACACCATCCAGGCATCCGCCGGCAGCCCATCGCGACCGGCGCGCCCGGTTTCCTGATAGTAGGCCTCGATGGAACGGGGCAGATCCAGGTGCGCCACAAAGCGGACGTTGGGCTTGTCGATCCCCATGCCGAAGGCGATGGTCGCCACCATGATGATCGACTCCTCGGTCAGGAAGCGATGCTGATGGTGCTGGCGCAGCTTCGCATCCAGCCCGGCGTGGTAGGGCAAGGCGTTGCAACCCCGCTCACTCAGCCAGGCCGCGGTCTCCTCCACCCGCTTGCGCGACAGGCAATACACCACCCCCACATCCTGGGGGTGCTCATCGCGGATGAAGCGCAGCAACTGCTCCCGCGGCCGGTTTTTCTGGCCGATGCGGTAGCGAATGTTGGGGCGGTCAAAGCCGCAGACGAATGCGGCGGCGTCGGTCAGCGCCAGACGGTCGATGATCTCCCGGCGGGTACGCGCGTCGGCGGTTGCCGTCAGGGCGATACGCGGCACCCCCGGGAACAGCTCCCGCAGTTGGTTCAGCTGCAGATACTCGGGCCGGAAGTCATGCCCCCATTGGGATACGCAGTGGGCTTCATCGATGGCAAACAGCGCCACCGGGCACTGGCGCAGCAACTGCCGGGTACGCGGCTGCTGCAACCGCTCGGGGGCCACATAGAGCAGATCCAGCTCACCGCGGCGCAAGGCGGCCTCGGTGGTGTGCAGCTCCTCCAGCGTCAGCGCCGAGTTGAGACAGCCGGCCCGGATGCCCAGCTGGGACAGCGCCCTCACCTGATCCTGCATCAATGCGATCAGTGGCGAAATCACCACCCCACACCCCGCGCGCACCAGCGCCGGCAACTGGTAACAGAGTGACTTGCCACCGCCGGTGGGCATCACCACCAGCGCGTCCCGCCCCTCGATGAGGGTTGTCACCACCGCCTCCTGCGGATGGCGAAAGGACTCGAAGCCGAACACATCGGCCAGTATCTGTCGGGCGCGCTCTATCATGGCCGCCATTATCCGTGATCACCGCCATGAAGTCATCACAACCATACCCCCGACGCACGGTTCAGGGTAGAATCGGGCGTTGACCTGAACTTGCGGATGCTGCAAACCATGAATGCGAACATGCCTGCTCTGATTACCGAAGAGGAACTGGATCGTCTGGAGGAGTTTCTGTTCTCGGAAGCCGTATCCGACGAAGCCCTGGATCTGATCGGCGCCCACGGCTTTCTCTGCGCGCTGAACATCGGCCCCGAGCCGGTTGCCGAATCCGAGTGGCTCGAGCAACTTTTTAACGGCCAGCCCGAGTGGGCCAGTGCCGAAGAGCAGGAGGAGATTCTCACCCTGCTGCGCAAGCTCTACCACACCATCGGCAACGACCTCTACCACGATCAGGAGATTCTGCTGCCCTGCGAGCTGAGTCTCGAACCGGAAGAGGACGAGGAGATCACCGAGCTGACCATCTGGGCACAATCCTTCATGGAGGGGGTGTTCCTGCGGGAGGAGCAGTGGTTCGGTGCGGATGAGGAAACCGTGGCCAGCCTGCTGCTGCCGATCATGGTGGCCTCGGATCTGTTCGAGGATGAAGATATCCGCGAGATCAGCCAGGACCGCGCCCTGCGCGAGGAGATGTGTGTGCAGATCCCGGAAGTGCTGATCGACCTCTATCTGCACTTTCACGCTGGGCAAAAATGAGCCCCCGGGCGGCGCGGCCCAAGCGGGGCCGGGCCGGGCGCGGCACCCGGCCCGGTGACGTGATCGTTCAGTAAGTTACCCGCAGCGTAGCCCCCTGCCCCAACACCCTGATCCGCTCGCCCGGGCGGAAGAACTGACCGTTCTCCACCTCCTGCACCACCGAAACCACCCGCCCGGAGTCGAGCCGGATGGTGAGCTCCTGCCCCTGCCGCGTGGTGACAGACTTTTCGATCCGCTGCCCCACCACGCCACCGGCCACCGCCCCGACCACCGTCGCCAAGTCACGGCCGCTCCCACCGCCAACCTGGTTGCCGGCGATGCCGCCCACCACCGCGCCGGTTCCGGCCCCCAGTACACTGTTGTCACGCCCCTCGATCACCACCGGTGTCACCGACTCGATGGTGCCATACTGCACCGTTTGCGCCCGCCGCACCTGATCCCGACCATAGCTCGTGCCGTACAGCCCCTCTTGGGCACACCCGCCCAACAGGCTGGCCGCAAGCAGGGTTGTCATAATGGTTTTGTTCATGTTGCTCTCCGTTATCTAATCTTTAACACCAGTTGACTCAACAATGCCCAGATAAGTTCTTTTACCTTGCGATACCAGGGGCGGCGCGACCACTCTTCGGCGGTCACCTCGTGACACTGCTCCATGTCGGCCGCGATCAGCCGCGCAACCTCAGCCGTCAGCTCGCCATCCTCCACTTCTATGTTGGCCTCCAAATTCCAGCGCAGGTTCCAGTGATCGAGATTGCAGGACCCCAACGACACCCAACCGTCGACCAGCCCCACCTTGGCATGTAAAAAACGCGGTTGATACTCATAGATCCGCACCCCTGCCTGCAACAGGCGGCGGTAATACCGTTTCGAGGCGTGATAGACCCAGAACTGATCTGTATAGGGTCCGGCCACCACCACCCGCACATCCACCCCCCGCCGCGCCGCCCGGCGCAGCACCGTGCGGATCGACAGGGAGGGCATAAAATAGGCGGTTTCGAGCCAGACCCGCTGCCGGGCGCCATTGGCCCGATTGAGAAACGCGACCTTGATATCCTGTTGGTACAGCCCCTGCACGGTGGACACGCGCATCAGCGCACAGCCCACGGCGGGCTGCGCGGAGGGAGGCGAGAGCCCGCGGCCACTACTGCGCAGCCACACGCGGTTGAACAACGCGGCCAGATCCTCGACCACCGGCCCCTCCACCGCGCACATCAGCTCATGCCAGGGGCAACCGATATGGCGCGACAGCCAGTATTCATCCGCCAGCCCGGCCCCGCCGATGAACGCCAGTTTTTCATCCACCAGCAGCAGTTTGCGATGGTCACGGGCGAAGTTGCGGGTCCATTTGGACCACTGCAGCGGATTGTAAAAGACAAGCTGAACGCCACCGGCTTGCAGCCGTTCACGATCGGCCCGGGCCAGATGGCGCCCACCGAAGCTGTCCACCAGCAGCTTGACATCCACCCCCCGCAGCACGGCATCGGTGAGCGCCTGGATGAACCGGTCCATGATCTTGCCCGAGCTGACCATGTAGAACTCCAGCCGCAAACTGCTACGCGCCTGCTCGATCGCGGCCAGCATCTGCGGAAAAAACCGCTCCCCATCCACCATCAGCCGGACCCGGTTGCCCGCACGCCACGCAAAACGCTGCCGCACCGGCATCCCCCGTTCAGCGTTGGCACTGAGCATAAAGCCGCGCATCCCGCCTCCCCCCTGCTGGTCGGGCAGCCGGCCACGCCGCCCCCGCCGATCACCTTCCCGACCGCGCCCCGGCCCACCATCACTACAAATAAAACCACCCGCGTTCAGCGGGTGGTCTCACTCACACCGGGCGGGGTCAGCCGCTGCTCGCCTCCTTAAGCATGGCATAGAGCTGGTCTTTCAACCGCAGCCGCTTCAACTTGTACTCCTCCTCGGTGCGGGTAGCGACCGGAATGGCCTCCTCCTCCATCTTCTCCACCTGTTTGGTGATCGCATGATACTCGTCATACAGCTTGGCAAAATGGGCGTTTTCCATCTTCAAGGTGCGAATCTGATCGCGGTATTCGGGCAGCTCATGGACGAGATCATGGTGTTCAATAGTCATCAATATACTTCCTGGATTGTCGACACGGTACGTTTTCACTATCCTGCTGGCATGATAGGTTTTCCATGACAGGCGTCAATAGCCATTCGCAGCCCATGCTCCATAGCCTTACCCTGCCCGACACCCCGCTCGGCCCCCTCACGCTGCTGGCCAATGCCCATGGCCTGTGCCGTATCGAGTTTGGCCTCGGGCGGGCGGCGCAAACCCCCGAACACCCGATTCTGCAGGCGGCGGCGCACCAACTGGAAGCCTATTTCTCAGCCGGGCTGAAGCGATTCGATCTCCCCCTGGCCCCGGCCGGCACCCTCTTTCAACGCCGGGTTTGGGCGGCCCTGCTCCAGATCCCCTGGGGCAGCACCCGCCGCTACGCCGACATCGCCACCTGGATCGGTAGCCCCAAGGCCTGCCGCGCCGTGGGAGGGGCCAACAACCGCAACCCCCTGCCGATCATCATCCCCTGCCACCGGGTCGTTGGCAGCCGCGGCGAACTGACCGGCTACGCTCCGGGCCTGGCGTACAAGATCCGCCTGCTGCAACTGGAGCAGATCACCATCGAGCCGGCCCAACGCCTCGAGCGCGCCCGCGTCATCCGAACCGCGCCGTAATCGCCCCGGGCTCGACCTCGGGCGGGATACAGGGTAGTTTATGCACCCCACTCCCCCCTGTTTGAAGTGAAGTTTGAAGTGAAACGGCCACCGATGGATACCCTCACCCTGCAACCCCTGACCCGAGCCGACGGTGCGGTTCAGATTCCAGGCTCGAAGAGCCTCTCCAACCGCATGCTGCTGCTGGCCGCGCTGGCCAAGGGGCGCACCCGGATCACCAACCTGCTCGATAGCGACGATGTGCGCCACATGCTCGAGGCGCTCACGACGCTGGGGGTCGAGTACCGCCTGGCCGAAGACCGGCGCCGCTGCACGGTGGCAGGGCTGGGGCGGGCCTTCCGGGCGACGCGGCCACAGACCCTGTTTCTGGGCAACGCCGGCACCGCCATGCGCCCACTGTGCGCCGCGCTCTGTGCCGGCCAGGGCCAGTTCACCCTGACCGGCGAGCCGCGCATGTATGAACGTCCGATCGCCGATCTGGTGGATGCCCTGCGGCCACTGGGCGCGGCCATCGACTATCTGGGCGAGCCCGGCTACCCGCCGCTGCGGATCGACGCCAGCGGCCTGAGGGGGGGCGAGGTCGGCATCCGCGGCACCATCTCCAGCCAGTTTCTCACCGCCCTGCTGATGGCCGCGCCGCTGGCCGCAAGCGATTTGAGCATCCGTGTCGAGGGCGAGCTGGTCTCCAGCCCCTACATCGACATCACCCTCCACACCATGGCGCTGTTTGGCGTGCAGGTGGAACACCACAACTACCAGCGCTTTGTGGTACCCGCCGGGCAACAGTACCGCTCACCGGGCGAGGTGATGGTGGAGGGAGACGCCTCTTCCGCCTCCTACTTCCTGGCCGCCGCGGCGATCGCCGGCGGCACCGTGCGGGTGTACGGCGTAGGTGCCGACAGCGTACAGGGCGACAAAGCCTTTGCCGACGTGCTGGCCAAAATGGGGGCGAAGGTCAGCTACGGCCCGAGCTGGATCGAGGTAACCCGGGGCGAACTCCACGGGGTCGACCTGGATCTGAACGCCATCCCCGATGCGGCCATGACCATCGCCACCACCGCCTTGTTCGCCCACGGCCCGACCACCATTCGCAACATTTACAACTGGCGCGTCAAGGAGACCGACCGCCTCAGCGCCATGGCAACGGAGCTGCGCAAACTCGGCGCCGAGGTGGTGGAAGGGGAGGATTTCATCGAGATCACCCCGCCGGCACGGATTCAGAGCGCCACCATCGACACCTACGACGACCATCGCATGGCGATGTGCTTCTCACTGGCCGCCTTCGGCGGCGTGCCGATCACCATCAACGACCCGGGCTGCACGCGCAAAACCTTCCCGGAGTATTTCGAGCTGTTCCGCCGCATCACCCGCTGAGAAAAAGCGCGCCGGTCCCGCTCCCGGTTCTGCCGCGAGCTACACCCTGTCTGCCTTGGAGCCCCCCATGCAGTGGGGTGAGCTCGCCACCTGGCCACCGCGCTGGCGCCACTCGGCGGGCGTATACAGATGCAGCGCCAGGGCGTGGATCGGGTTCTGCATCAACTCCGCCACCAGCCCATACACCAACTGATGGCGCTGCACCAACCGCTTGCCGGCGAAGTCGGGGCTGACCAACAGCAACTTGAAATGGCTCTCCGTGGCCGGGCCGGAATGCATCCCGCTCTCGTTTTCCAACACCAGCCGCTCAACCTGCAGGCCGGATCTGACCCGCGCTTCAATACGTTCGGCAACGCTCATATCAAACACTCCAATGATGATAAAAAGAGGGCAAAAAGAGACACTCCCCTTTCACGCCCCCGCTCTTTCTTGCTTTCAGTCAACAGAGAACCTGAGATCCCGCAGGCTTGCTTGCTATTTTTCCCTCCCACTGTTTTATTGTTGCCGGAGAGGCCACTGCAGCACAATCGGCGCTGCAGTGGCTGAATCTTCAGGACTGACGGAGTAGTCCGAGTCGGCGTGTTGCATCCCCTGCTTCGCTTGCGCCTGTCAGCCTGTCGGTTCTCTGCCATAATGAGGGTTTGTCGGCGCTTGGAAGGAGATACAGCGTGGAGTCCGCCTACTTATACACAGTGCGTCACGACCTCGAAACGGGGTTCTCCCTGATCGAGCTGATGGTGACGCTTATCGTTCTTGCGATCATCCTCGCCATCGGTATTCCCAGCTTTCAACGCCTGTTCGAGACCAGCCGCGTCAATCGTGCCAACGATGAGTTCATCGCCGCCGTCAACCTGGCCCGTTCCGAAGCGATCACCCGCGAGCTGCCGGCGGGGAGACGGATCGTGCTGTGCGAGCGCAACGCCGCCGGCACCGATTGCAGCGGCGACGCCCAGTGGGCCGATGGCCTGATGGTACTCGAGGTGGACGCCGACGGGAATCCACTGCAGGTGATCCGGGTATGGGATCCGGTTCCCACCGCGAGCGTGGCCGCGGGCGCCAATCGGATCACCTTCTCGCCCGATGGCCGCGCCGACCCGGCGGTAGGTTTTACGGTGCAGGTCGATACTGAACAACAAGCCTACTGCCTCAGGCCGACCGGTTCCATATTCAAGGGGGTGTGCCCGTGAGAAATCGACCCTATCAACCTTTCAAAGAGCAAGCAGGCTCGACCCTGATCGAAGTGATCGTGGCGCTGCTGGTGATCACCATCGGGCTGCTGGGGTTGCTCGCCATGCAGGTATACACCCTCAAAGCCAATCAGAGCGCCTACCTGCGCTCGCAGGCGACCATTCTTGCCTACGAGCTGGCCGATGCGATGCGTGCCCAGCGCGTCCAGGCGCTCGATGGCGGCTTCGACGACACCGCCGGCGGCTATCGTGCCGCTTGGGACGCGCGCCTGCCGCTGATACTGGGCGAAGGCGCGGTGGGCACCGTGGAGCGCGTCGACAACACGGTGCAAATTACCCTCTCCTGGAACGACCAGCGCGGCGCGGTGGTCGATGGCGCCGGCGTTCTCAGCGCTGACGCCGACGCGGGTTCCTTGACTTTCCAAACGGACATTTGACGATGCAGAGCAACCCTGTGAAACAACCTCGGCGTCAGGCGGGCTTCAGCCTCGTCGAGCTGATGATTGGCCTGGTGATCGGCTTGTTTATCCTGCTGGGCGTGGTGTTGGTCTACCTCAGCGGCGCCCGCACCGCCGCCACCACGGAGGCCTCCTCTCGGGTACAGGAGAGCGGGCGGTTCGGCATCCTGTTTCTGACGCAGGATATCCGCGAGGCGGGCTTCAAGTCCGCCTGCCAAGGCGAGGTCAACAATCTGCTGGATGAAAGCAATCCCGCCTATGACGACACCCTGTTTGACCTCAACGATCCCCTCATGGGCTGGAACGACACGGCAGGCCCCTTGGCGGCCGATCTGCCGGAATACGTGCGCGGCGATGTGCTGGTGTTGAAAAGCGCCGCCACCGTTTCGGGGGTGACGGTGAGTAGTACGGCAACGTTTAAAGTCAATAAGACGGCCATACCCCTTAATGGGCCCAGTGGGATTGAAGCGGGCACCATCATGTTCGTGGGTGACTCACAGGGGTGTGATGTGTTCCAAAACGGCAATAATTCCACCGCCCATAGTGTGGAGCGCAGCCCGGGGGCAG